>JAISFP010000238.1 GCA_031263525.1 Deltaproteobacteria bacterium
CGCCGACCCCGTCATCCTCAAGTAAAAAGAAAGGAATCTCATCCATAAAACAACCTCAGCAAGAGCTACGAGAAGTTCGAACAGGGCAAAGGGAAGCTTGAACAGAAATGAGAAAAGCCGGACCATGAACTCTCTTGTGCCGCACCTTGCGGATGGGCTTAAGGGCCAGGATTCGGATCCGTTTCCTCAAACAGGATTTCCTGCAACCCGAGCTACCCTGCGATTTTCACTATATACGGCTTCGGCCAGGTTTTCAATAGGCTGCCGAAGGCCCGGAGTACTCTCTCCAGCTCCGTTTTCAGCACTAATGCCGCCGGTCGACCCAGGAGCCCCCGCCCTGACGAACACCGGCGGATGCGGCTCGCTTCCGGCTGAACTTCCATGAAAAGGCTGGCGAGAGCCGTCTTTTCCCTGAATAATGAGGCCGGAAGACCAATCTGCCCTTCAAGATTTCATTTCAACCCTTCATTCCCAGAGGGGAGAGGGCAGATCATGCCCCCGACGGCATGAATGACCGAGGGTTTAAGCAGCACTCGATGCAACTCTCCCCTGAGTGACCCCTGGCAGGGTGGCCAGTTCAAATTCTACGGTTTTGTCAAGTTTTCCATCAGCTTCCTCACTGTCAAGTTCCGGTCGGGGCGATGACCTGGTCTGGCCGGATAGACACTATATTTATGTAAAGCTTTACATAAAGCGTCGACTAGCATTTAACGCAGGCCGCTCTCGTTCACCCACATAAATGTCGAATCGGAAATAACTCGGCGGAGAGAGAAAGGAGTGTTGAACAGTTGGCAACGGCCAATACAGAAGCAATGCTCTGGTGCCAACTAGTGCAAACCTATAAGGCCGCCCAGGACCCGGAGGATGGCCGCCCCGAGCCTGGAGGATGGCCGCCCCGAGCCTGGAGGATGGCCGCCCCGAGCCTGGAGGATGGCCGCCCCGAGCCTGGAGGATGGCCGCCCTGACCTGGAGGATGGCCGCCCTGACCTGGAGGATGGCCGCCCTGACCTGGAGGATGGCCGCCCTGACCTGGAGGATGGCCGCCCCGGCCTCCGGCCCTCCCTCCTGACTGACCGCTCAGCCCCAGGTGTTCTGCCCCCTCTGCCGTACCCTGCGATGCCTCCTTCGTCCGTCAGCCGCCAGCTTGGTCAACCCCCCATTTCTTGTGTTCTGGGGGTTATTTCCGATTCGACATAATATATATTAACCGTTCATTAGTAAATATCTAATTGATTAATGTCTATATATCATATAATCTTAAATGAAACCTTTTCTAGCATCTAAAATTTGATTTCATTTTACTTTGTTTCACAACCAAATCAACTTCACGGTTCTCGATTTCTTCTGTATCCCTTACTCTGCAAATCACAACATCATATAAACTGTACTGATTACTTTTTAATCTTCTAATTACTTAAGACCTGCCTGCTCTTCAACGCCACCTGCCAGGAACTAGATATGAACTAGATATCAGTCAAATGACGGATAACCATTCCCATTCAGTGCTTTCAATTAATGGTTAAATATTAAAGAACTTCGCGCCATGGTGGCATTTAACGTCAAACGACATTAGCAGTTTAAGTGTACTGATCCCTCAATGATCGAAGAGCTAAGCAAATATTTTCCCTTCCTCTAATCCAATATCCATACTCAGCATAAAATTTATCTGACATGCTTGATAATATATAAGCCTGTATAAAATTATTCAAACTATTTTTTAAAAATATTTCTGCAACAAGTAATGCAAGATGAATAAATAATTATTTTCAATCATAACCAAGAAAAACTTTATGAATTCTCGACTATAACATCCTGAAACTATTCAGGAGACCCTCTATTGCTGACCTTTTCGGAGCAAGATAACCCAGATGAGGATCATTCGATGTCGAAGAGCCAACTGTGGATACTTCATGCGGTGGCGAAGAGTTTCTGCAGATAGCATTTCAGTGTGAAGTTCCCGCTGTAGAGTTCTCCTGAGGGGACACCTGTACGCTATTGCCCCGAACATTAACTCTGGCCCGCAGGCAGAGGTAGGAGGCGATAGGGCGTTGGGCAGGGCGAGTACGGAAGGGGGGAGAACTGTGGGGGAAGGGTTAGGGGCGGAGGGGGAGGGCAGTGCCAGTTTCACGGCCTAATTCACAATTATGAGGTCAAATTAAGGCCAGATTTAATTTCCGGGGTAATACGTTCATGGCAACCTCAACAAAGGTCCATAAGAACCTTCTGTCAGGTCCGCGATTGGCCTTCTTTCAATTCCAGGGTAAACTTCGTCCAGGTCCATGGCACCTTCCCTTCAGGTCCACGATGGCCATCCTCTTGGTCCATGGTGACCTTCATCCAGATCCAAGGCACCCCTTCAAGTCCATGATGGCCTTATGCGGGTTCATGGTGACTTACTTCAGCTCCATTATGGTCTTCCTCGGATCAGTGAGGCAGTGGGTGGCCTTCCGTTGAACAATGGTGGCCTCCTTCGGATCATTGGTGGCCTTCCATTGAACAATGGTGGCCTCCCTCGGATCCCTGGTGGCCTTCCTCATGTGACTGCGGTCAGGAATTCAGTCGTTTGAATGCTGGAGGCCTCAGCCCTGCGACCGCAACCGCAAGGCGCACGGCCTCAAGGTCGGAGCCTCAAGCCCGCTGCCTTCAGGAGCATCCACGCCGCCGCGAACTTCGGGGTCCCGTCAGGGATCTTCATGACAAGCTCACCCGACGAGTCCAGAAGAGAGATGCCGGTCAGATCTCCCCCGAAGGCGGAAGTGCCGTTCACGGCAATGAAATCCAGCCCCTTGCGCCTGAGCTTGTCCCGGGCCGAGTCAAGCGCCCTCTCCCCCGTGCGCAGCCCCGGCTCCGTCGCTCCGGGCCCAGCAGTTTTTTGGGCATGTCTCGACTTGCCCCCCCCGGTATCCTGAGTCTCGGAACAGCCCGCGGCCGGCCCACTCAAGTTCAAGTCGCCTCCCGACGCGTTCAGGTCCGCGCCCGGCTCGGCGGCGAACCCCACCCACACGGATCCCGGCGGCTTTACCCGCGAGACTTCCTTCAGGACGTCCGGGTTGGGGACAAGCGCAATTTCCGGAACGCCGCCGGCCTTGCGGATCTTGCCGGCCACGGTCTCCGAAGGCCGGAAGTCGGCCGGGGCGGCGCTCATGAACACCAGATCCGCGTGTCCGGCAAGCGACTGCATGTGCCGGAGCAGGTCCCGGCAGTCGCCGAAGCGCAGCCCGCGGAATGCCTGACCTTCCGGAAGGCCGGCGTCCTCGGCTAAAGGGCCGGACAGGAGCGTCACTTCGGCCCCCATGACCCACGCGGCCCTGGCAATCTCCGCGCCCATTCGGCCGGAAGAACGGTTGGTGAGTATCCTTATGTCGTCCCAGGGCTCGGCGGTGGCCCCCGACGTGACAAGCGCCCCGAGGCCGGAAAGGGAACCTCCGCCCATGACCCTGGCAGCCTCGAGGGCAATCTCCCGAGGCTCGGCCATCCTCCCCGCGCCCGAGGTCCCGCATGCCAGAGGCCCTTCCGGCGAGCCGAGGACCCTCACGCCGGGCCTGGACGCGAGGACGCGCAAGTTAGCCTGGGTGGCGGGGTTCGCGAGCATGCCCGAGTTCATGGCCGGGCAGACCACTACCGGGGCGGATGACGCCAGGAGCATCGAGGACGCGAAATCCCCGGCCAGCCCCGCAGCCATCTTGGCCATGAAGTCGGCCGTGGCCGGGGCCACTATTGCCAGTTCGGCCCAGCGGGCCCAGGACACGTGGGCTATCTCGAACTGGCCACGGTCCCACATGCTGACGCAGCACTCTCCTCCGGTGACAGCCTCGAAGGTGAGAGGCGTCACGAACCTTGTTCCGGCCTCGGTCATGGCGGTGCGCACCTGAGCGCCGGCCTTCACCAGGAGCCTAGCGAGACCCGCGGCCTTGTAGGCCGCCACCCCCCCGGTCACGACCAGGACGATCCGTCTGCCCGACAGGGTCTCCAGGACGGAACCGGGCGCCTCGTCTGCCCGATCAGGGGCCTCGCCGCCCGGCACGGACGCGCCAGGCGTTCCGGGAGCATTTGGCGGGTTTCCGGGAGAGGCCGCACCCGCCCGTCCCGGGTCCGCAGGCCGGCGAGGGCCGCGGCACCCGGGACGGGCTCCCTCGGGCCGACGATCGGACGCCATCAGAGGTCCTCCTCCTGGTAGCCGTGACCCGAGCTGCCGCCGCCGCTGCCGCTTCCCGTGCGGATGGGGGTCGTGGAGTACTTCTCCCCGTGCTCGCGCTCGGTGGACTGGTAGATGGTCCTGTGGCCCAGATCCCCCGAGGTGTGCGGGGGGGCCACGTACAGGACCGCCCTGGTCCGGGCGCCCACGGCGAGCGTGAGATCCTCGGCCACTATGGTGAGCGTCTTGTTGCCCTTGGACCATGTAGAGACGGTCACTTTGCGGGCGGTCACCTCGGAACGCGGGTTCCAGCCGTGTCCGGGAAGGTGACGGTCGAAGTAGTTCAGGATCTCGTCCGTGGAAAGGGAGCCCACGAGAGAGACTCTTCCGGACATGACGTCCCGGCGGGTGTAGATGTAGGTCTGGCCCTTCTCGACCGCCATCTCGGAGGGGAACGGCACGTCCATGAAGTCCTGGTAGTTCTCGTCGTCGCGGTGGGTCTCGCTGGGCTTGGTGGACGTCAGGGCCGCGAAGCATGAAACGCACAGCGCGAGCGGGGCAATCAGAAGAAGGGCTCTGGACGCCTGCGTCAGAACGGCCTTTGCGTGGGCTTGCGGTCTGGCTGGCATGATTTCTCCTTGTCGTGTCGTCCGTTTAGGAGCGCCGGGTAAAGACAGCTGAAGTCTGACATCATGATACATCAAACAGGGCCTGAAATGAATTAAAATTTTCATTCGCTAACAGTCATGAACCTGTCGAAGACATGAAAGACGGATAGTTTAACTGCCGAAAGCCAATCCTTGTACTCATTATGGATAGACGATTGAATCATTTAAAATAATTTGGACTCATTTACTGACACAGCGCTCACCAAAGTCTTAATTCCGCAAATCCAAGATAGCCGGTGCATATCTTTCAAAATAAGCCAAGACAAATACCCATGTTATAAAAATTAACTTTTAAATAATTTCAATGCAAAATGAAATCGTTATAATGTGAAATCAATTATTAACTTTTGAATCATTCTTGAATATCCTTAGATATCCTTAGATATTCATTAATTTTCTTAGCATTTCATAGATTTCCTTGTGATTTCTTGAGTTTCAGCATATACCCTTGAACACTCTTAACTATTCAGGCACCCCCCCAAGGGGATCTCAACAGGGGATCTATCAAACAAAAAAGGCATCTGCAGAAACTATCCACCTAACGAAAAGCATCCATGATTGACTCTTCAACTTCAAGGCTTCTTCATCTGGGATCTCTTCCTCCGAAAAGGTCCTCATTAGAGGGTGCCCCACTACTCACCTTCTGAGCCAGGAGAACAGTAAAAGAGCGATCTCTGCTAGATACGTAACTGTTCAGGCACCCCCCCACGAGTAACTAAACTGGGCGATCTTCGCTACAAAAATGCTCTCTACAGAAACTGGTCACCCCAGTATGAAGTATCCAAAGCTGACTTTTCAATTTTGAGGGTTCCTCATCAGGGCTCTCTTCCTCCAAAAAGGTTCTTAAATGAGGGACACCTGAACAGTTGCCTAGATATTATATAATTGTTTTTGAGAGAAGATTTTCCTTTCAGGATGGGCTGGGCTACCGACCATAGCCACTGGAGAAGGGATTCCTTTGCGCAATTCCTTAAGTTGTTGACAGTGGGTATATAATTGACTCATGTTTCTCGATGCCTGATTCGTCTTGTTGCAACAGTAGTCATAAGCCTTGATATAATGAAAGAAAAGGTTACGCAATGCCTCTAATCGCACGGAAGTGGGAACCGATAACCGACATCCCTGATAATTTTTCGAAACTCTCCGATCCGGTCTTCGCTGAAACCGCTTCGGCATGGGAAGAAGCGCGGAAAAGCATGGACAAGAAATTGATTTCCCGTTACAGGGAAACGGTTTTCAGGGAATGGGCAATCGAGACCGGCTTAATCGAAGGGCTCTATCGAGTCGATGCCAGCCTGAAGGAATCCATGATCAGGGACGGCCTGGATACGGCGGATCTCTTGAACGCGACGAAGGCGGGAGGCGTCCCGGACGTCTCCTTCATGATCGCGAACCATTACGTGATCGTCAAAAATCTCGTGAGGGATTTCGGGCCGAAAGGCGTTCTGCCCCCATTGTGGGTCAGGAGGCTTCATAGCCGGTTCATGAGAAAACAGGATTACTATTTCGGCGTCTTGCCCTCCGGGCGCCGCGGTCGGTCACAGCTGCTCAAAGGAGTTTTCAAGAGGCGGCCGAACAACCTGTTTACGCCAAACGGAGTTATCGAATTCTGCCCACCGTCGCAGGTGATCGGCGAGATGGACCGTCTCATCGCTATGCATAAGGCCCACGTCGAGGCCAAAGTGCCGGTAGACGTCGAGGCCGCCTGGTTGCATCACCGTTTTGCCCTAATCCATCCGTTCCAGGCCGGCAACGGCAGGGTTGGGAGAGCCCTGGCATCGCTCGAGTATATGAGGGCGGGGTTCCTTCCCCCAGTGATTTCGGCTGTCCGCAAAACGGAGTATATCGAGGCCCTGAACCTGGCGGGGAAGGGGGATTTGAAACCATTCGTCGGATACTTGTCCGGCGTGGTTATCTCGAAAATCCAGGGACTGATCGATTCGGCCAAATCGGAGAAATGCCAACAATAACAGTCCTCATTCAGGAATCAGCCCGCAGGGTTCGTAGGGCCAGCAAGGGTTTTTATCAATTAACTTTTAAATATTGTTACCATTCAGATCCCCCCTCAAAACCATTCTAAACATGATAAAATTTAAATTTAAAATGTCCATTTTTATTGTGTTTGACTGTTGGCATGACTTTACTAACCACCCCAACATTGAGTAAAGATAAATTCATATGAAACAGCCCCCCTGCAGAAGCTTGAAAGTGATCATGATAACTTTATGCCAAAGCTCTTGTCTATCATTGAGCTCTTTAACTATATAATATTAATTTCATACCTAACCTAATTAATTGTCATAAATAGATAGAATGGAAGATGGGTTGATATTCTAAAGTTAGGCAAGGTAACTTAAATGTTAAATATTCGTAACTATTCAGGTGCCCCCCAAGTGAGCTCAACAGGCGGGTCTTTACCAGCCAGATACCCTCTACATAAGCTCTTATCCCCCTTATGAAGCATTCATTGTTGACTCTTGAACTTCAAAAGTTCCTCATCCGGCCTCTCTTCCTCTGACAAGGTCCTCAATAGAGTGGCACCTGAATAGTGACTTTCAATTTAATATGTATTTGTCAATTTATCATTTTTATAATTAATGTCATCTAAATAGCAAATATCCTCTTTCGCCTTAAACTATTTATTTATGGATATTTATTTGAATTGATTTAATGTTAATGATTTAGAAATCAATACATGCCATTTCATATTATAACACGCACAACAGATATTTGAAATTAATATTACATGATTTAATCACATTTTCTTTATATCTTGATGTCTTATACTGCATGACTTGTCCTGATATACCTACGCTACAACCATCGGAACATTTCATGACATCCCCCATTCTGCAAACAAACGGGACGTCTCATGACATCCCCCATTCTGCTAACAAACGGGACATCTCATGACATCCCCCATTCTGCTAACAAACGGGACGTCTCATGACATCTCTTATGCTACAACAAAACGTATGTTTCATGAAATAGGGATCATTGAAACCTGCATGCATTTAATAACGAAGTTCTGTCAGAAACAGGCAACGTAGCACCGTGCAATGCCGGAAACCATAATCAGGAAACTGTCGCCAGTCATCTGAATTTCGACGCAGGGCCGGGAGCACTGACCGTCCTGTGCGGCTTTCCGGCTCAGAACTCACGGGAAGAGTTCAGGAGAGCGAGCCTTTTCAGGAATTCCGAGGCGTCCGACACGGGGAAGGCGTCCAGGGCTCCGGCCGCGTCCCCGGCCCAGCGGGCGGCCTCCTCCCTGGCCTTCTCGATGCCGCCGCCCTCGCCCACGAGCTCCAGGACCTCCGCCCGCTCCTCCGGGCTCCGCTCGGGCTGGGCCGCGAGCTCCCTGAGCCTCGCGGCCTTCCCGGCAGGGAGCGCGTCCCTCGCGAGTATGAGAGGTAGAGTCACCCTGCCCTCGTCCAGATCCTTCAGGACGGGCTTGCCCAGGGCACCCTCGTCCCCGGAGTAGTCCAGCACGTCGTCGGCTATCTGGAAGCTCATGCCGTACCTGATCCCGTAGCTCCTGAGCGCCTCCCTGGCTCCCGCCGGAGCAGCCGCGAGCACGGCCGGGGTCTCGGCAGCGGCGCTGAGGAGCGCCGCTGTCTTGCGCCGGATGATGTCGTGGTAGCCGCCGCGGGTGAGTCCCGTGTCGCGGCGGGCCTGGAGCTGGTAGAGCTCCCCGTAGGAAAGCTCGCGTATGACGTGGGTAAGGAGGTCGAAGGCCTCCAGGCACTTCCACTCCAGGGAGATCCTTGCCGCCTTGGCCACCAGGTAGTCCCCGGCCAGGACAGCCTCGGGCACCCCGAACTCCAGGTGCGCGGCCCTCCGCCCCCGGCGAGTGTCCGAACTGTCAACTATGTCGTCGTGCAGGAGCGAGGCCATGTGGATTATCTCGAAGACCGAGGCCCCCCTCAGGACCGAGGGTCCCGGTTCCCCGCCCAGTAGCTCCCAGGCCAGCGAGAAGACCACGGGCCTCAGCCTCTTGCCCCCCCCGTAGAGCGAGTACAGGCTGATCTCGCCCAGAAGGTCACGGTCCTCCGCCAGGATGGCCTCCAGAGCCGAGCTCACGGCGGCGGCCCTGTCGTTCAGGACGGCAAGTATCCCCTTGGCGGACACCTATCGCACCCCCCCCGCCCTCGGAGCGCCGGAGCCGGGCGTACCGGGAGATGCCGTCTTGTGCCCGTCAGGATCGCCGGTTTCGCGAGCCACGAGCGTGCCGGAATCCCCGGCCCTTCCCGCGCTGCGGCGACCGAGATCCCCGCCGTCCGCCAGGACATCTGTCGCTCCGGCAGACCCGTCGCCCATGCCGCGGGCATCCCCGCCGTCCGCCAGGACATCTGTCGCGCCGAAGGACCCGTCGCCCATGCCGCGGGCATCCCCGCCGTCCGCCAGGACATCTGTCGCGCCGCCGTCCACGTAGCCCAAGCCGCAGACATCCCCGCCCGTCTTCCCGGCCTTCCCGGACCTCCCAGTCATGTTGGCCTTGCCGGGCTTGCCGGGCTTTCCGGGCTTGCCGACCCTGCCTGCGCTCCCGGCCCCGCAGGCTCCACCTTCCGCTTCGGACTCCGGGCCGCCCTGCCAGGACTGCTGAAGCTCGGCAGTGAGATCGTAGTCCCCGGCCTTCAGGATCCTGGCCCGGACGATCTGCCCGGCCCGGGGCTGCTCACCGTCGAAATAGACCAGCCCGTCCGCGTCCGGGGCCTGGAAGGACCCCCTGCCGCACGTCACTTCCGGGGCGTCCTCCGAGGGGCCCTCGACAAGCACCTCGACAACCGACCCGACCCTCGCGCGGTTGAGCTTCCTGGACACCCGCCTCTGGAGGGACGCAAGGGACCTGCGCCTGCGCTCGGCTACTCCCCTGGGGACAGCGCCCCCCATCCTGGCGGCTGGGGTCCCGTCCTCCGGGCTGAACTTGAAGAAGCCCACGTGGTCCAGGCGGGCCTCCTCCACGAACTCCAGCATGGAGAGGAAGTCTTCCTCGGTCTCCCCGGGGAAGCCCGTCATGAGGGTGGTGCGGATTGCCGCCTCCGGCCAGGCGCCCCTGATCATCCTGACGGTGTCCATGGGCATCGTCCGGCCACGGCCCATGGCCTTGAGGATCTTGGGCGACGAGTGCTGGAAGGGGACGTCCAGGTAGGGGACCACCGCCGGCACGTCCCTCAGCGCCTCCACGAGCGGGCGGGAGAGCGCCTCGGGATGGAGGTACATGAGGCGGATCCAGCGGATCCCCGTCTCTCCGAGCGCCCGGCACAGGTGCCGCAGGTCGCGTCCTCCGTCCTTCCAGGCGGTGAGGTCCTGGGCGACCAGGGTGAGTTCCAGCGCCCCGGCCCGGGCCAGGCCCTCCGCCTCCCGCACCAGCGCGTCAAGCGGGACCGGTGCCTGGGGCCCGCGGATGGAGGGGATCAGGCAGTACGTGCACCGCCTGGAGCACCCCTCGGCAATCTTCATGTACGAGCGGAAGCGCGGGGTGCCCAGAAGAGCCCTCTCCCAGCTCTCGAAAGATGCCGGGGCAGGGACGGCGGCCCCGGACTGCCCGTTCCCGGGTGCCGCCGGGCCTAGGGGGCCGCGGGCGGCCCCGGCGATACTCATGGCAGGGCCCCCCAAGTCTTCCGAGACGGCCCGAGACTCACAGCTCCCCTGACCCGCCTGGCTCTCGGAGCCGCCAGCGACCTCGCCGATACTCGTGGCAGGGCCCCCCAGGTCTTTCGTAACGGCCCGAGACTCCCCTCCCCCTGCGGAGTCCCCGCCGTCCGGGAGTCCCGAGCCTCCTGCCGCCGAACTGTCCGCGGTCCGGTCGCCAGCCCCGGCCCCCTCTGAAGTATCGGCACCGGCCCCCTCGGATGCCCCGGCACCGGCCCCCTCGGATGCCCCGGCACCGGCCCCCTCGGATGTCTTAACCCCGGACCCCTTGGAAACGCCGGGCGCTACCGCGTCGTCAGCCCCGTCCCTCGCAGAAGCCGCGCCTCCGGCCGGGGGAAACAGCCGCCTCAGCCTCTCGGGGAAGGGCGCGTAGCCGCCCACCGGCAGGACCAGGTCCGCCTCGGGCAGCTCACTGGCGAGATCCGCCCCGGGCAGGGCCGCCAGGCAACCGAGCACCGCGAGCCGCGCATCCGGCCTCATGCGGGACTTCAGGTCGAATATGGCCGAGACGGCCTCCTCCTGGGCGGCCCGCACGAAGGCGCAGGTGTTCACCATCACCAGGTCCGCCTCCTCGGGAGAGAGACATGGCTCCGCATCGAGCGCGCGCAACGCCTCGCCCAGGAGCCTCTCGCTGTCCACCAGGTTCTTGGCGCAGCCCAGGGAGACCAGATGCACCCTCAGGCCTTTGTCTTGGCTTCCCGCCACAGGCTGTCAAGCTCCTCCGGGGAAGAGCCCTCGAACGTCCTCCCGCTCTCGGCTAGCCTCCCCTCCATCCAGGCGACCCGGGCCGCGAAGCGGCGGTTGTGGCCCTGGAGGGCCTTCTCTGCTCTTATCCCCAGGTGGCGGGCGAGGCTCGTCAGGGCCGCGAGCGAGTCGCCCAGCTCCTCCTCAATCCTGCGGGACCGGGCCGGATCCTTCCAGTCGCCCAGGGCCAGCTCGCTGTCCAGCTCGCCCAGCTCCTCGTCAAGCTTGGCGCGGACCTGGGCGGGGGTCTCCCAGTCGAAGCCGGAACTGCCCGCCTTCGCCCCCAGGCGATGGCACCGGGCCAGGGCCGGGAGATCCAGGGGCACCGACCCCAGGAGCCCGCCGGGCTTGCGTTCCAGGCGCTTCAGGGCATGCCACTGGCGGAGGACCTCCTCGGGATTGGAGGGCGGCGCGCCGGCAGGAACGCCGCCGCCGTCCACCTGGACCTTTGCCCCGGGAGGCGGAGACACTGCCCCGGAAACACGGGCACCGGAGTCGGCTCCAGTTGCCGGGACGCCGGTGTAGGCTCCTGTTGCCGGGACGCCGTAGCCGGATCCTGTTGAAGGGAGGCCGGAGTCGGCTCCTGTTGCCGGGACGCCGGAGGCTTCCAGCGACTCGAACACGTGCGGGTGGCGGTAGATCATCTTGTCCACCACAGCGTCCAGCATGTCCTTCATGGCGAATCCCAGGTCCGGGTCCTTCGAGGAGAGCCGTCCCAGGAAGAACATGAGGAACCCGAGATCCCCGGCCTCCTCCCGGATCTTGGCGGGATCGCCGTCCAGGAGCGCCTCGCGGAGCTCGTAGACCTCCTCCAGGATGTCCTCGGATATGGTGTGAACTGTCTGCTTCAGGTCCCACGGGCAGCCGCGCTCGGGGTCGAGCAGCCCGTCCAGGAGCCGGCCCAGCCTGTCCACCGCGGACGCCAGGTCACGGCTCGGGCCTGGCGGCGGCGGAATCTTCCCCTTCCCGGTCATTCCGGGGGGGAGTCCGGCTGCGGCCAGGGCCGCTCGGGAGCCTTGGCGAACAGGGTCGGGTGATCGCGGATGAAGTCCCTTATGACGTCCGGGCCGGCCTGGGCGGGCGTCATGCCGTCAAGCTTCTCCATCCAGCTGGGCTGGATGAGGAAGGTGTGCTGGCGGACGATGTCCATCATGGTGGGGTAGTCCACGGGCGGCTGCAGGCCCAGGGGCGCTGCCGGCGCAGAGGCCGGGGGCCGGGCCGGCTGGGCAGCGGGGGCCGGTAGCCTGGGAGTGAGCGACCCCGTGACCATGGCCTGGCGGTCGTCTATGAAGGCCTTCACGCTCTCCGGAATCCAGGTCTTTATCTCTTCGGTGAGCGGCCTCACGTAGGTCCAGGCCTGGGAACGCGTGAAGAAGTCGTCCTTGGTGTACAGGAATCCCATGACCGCCGTGAGTATCACGGCGGAGAGCGCCGCGCCCTTCACGAAGCCCAGGGCCCCGCCGAAGATGGAGCTCACCAGGGGGCTTATCGTAAGCTTGACTATCTTGTCCACGAAGATGGACAGGAGTCCCACCAGGAAGTAGACGACAAGATATATGGCCGCGAAGCTCAGGACCCCTCGGTATCCGGGACGGTCGGTCAGCTGGGTCAGCTGGTCGGCGCCCAGCTGCCAGTAGGCCGAGGCCACCCAGAAGGCTATGAAGAGCCCCAGGATGCCCACCACCTCCTTCACCAGCCCGCGGAAGATGCCGCGGACCAGGAAGTAGGCGAGGACCACCGCGAGCGCGATGTCCAGCGCGTTCATGCTGACGGGCCCTCAGGGAGGGCCTCTTGACAGGCGTAACTCATTATCTTTCGGCTTTGGGCCTCATCATGCGGGGGTAGCGGGCCCGTCTCCGGCTCCGGGCTTCAGGTGACGGGCAGGGCGGCGACGCTCGGGGAGCCGGAAAAGCCGGGGCCTGGGTCTGAGAAGGCGGGGGAGCCCGGGGTCCTGAAGTGTCACGGGCCGGGGACCGTGAAGACGAAGGGGCCTGAAAAGCCGGGGCCTGGATCCCAGAAGACGGGGGAGCCCGGGGTCCTGAAGGGTCACGGGCCGGGGACCGTGAAGACGAAGGGGCCGGAAAGGCCGGGGCCCGGGCTCGAGTGGACGAGGAATCCACGGGCCAGGAAGGGACACCGACCGGGGACAGCCAAGACGAGGGGCCGGAAGGAGGAAACGCCCGGAACCTCCGTGCCCTCAGGTCCCGGTCCTAACGACGGTCACGTCGTCGGGCACGTCCATGCCCTCGCTCTTAAGGTCCTCCAGGTAGTCCTTCAAGGCGGCCTCGGCGCAGACCTCCTCGAAGGGGTTCTTGGTCTTTAGGGCCCTGGCCCCGGCCTGGAGCTCCCGCGAGTACTGGTCGCGGAGCCTGCCCACGGCCTTCAGGACGGCGAGCGACCCCTTCTCGGGATCCTTCAGCGCCGCCTCGGCCTCCGCGCGGGTGATGGACTCGGTGCCGCCGGCGGCGGGCGAAGGGGGCCTTGTGCCGGCCTTGACGACCGCGAGGTCGTCGGGCACGTCCATGCCCTCGCTCCTCAGGTCCTCCAGGTAGTCGTTTAAGGCCGCCTCGGCGCAGACCTCCTCGAAGGGATTCTTGGCCTTCAAGGCCCTGACGCCAGTCTGGAGCTCCCTCGAGTACTGGTCGCGGAACTTGCCGACGGCCTTCAGAACCGCCAGCGATCCCTTCTCGGGATCCCGCAGGGCCGCCTCGGCCTCCGCGCGCGTGATAGTGCCCGTGTCGCCGGAAGTCATGAACCCTCCCCCCCCGCGCAGGCTGGACATCGATAGAGCGCGGGGACCGGAAAAACCCCGGAGGGGGGTCCCCCGGAGATCGGCGGACGCGCCTTGCCGCCGGCGCGGAAGCCCCGGGGTGGGGGCCGTCCGACCTGCGCGGGGGGGGCGCGAACGCGGAAAAGGGATTATAGCACGTTCCGCCGCCCCGAACCAATATTCGGCGGGGCTCCCGGGGCCCGTCCCAGGCCCGGTTCCGGGCAGGTGGCCTTCCCCGTCCGGTGACTGGGCGGGCGTCACGGGGAGTCTCTCCCCACCTACCCGGGCCAGGCTGAGGCAGTCCGGCGGCTGCTCCCGCATCTTTCCCGTTTTCACGAATTATCGTGTTTCAGTGTTTCCGCGCACCCCTTTTGAGCTGTTACCTTAACTGTTCAGGTGGCCCTCTTTGGAGGGCCTTTTCGGTATCTGTTCACGGACAAAAGCGGGGAAACCTATAGAGGACTAAGATCTTCATCATTTCTGGTGCAGGACGGCTTTCCTCCGGGGCCTGGACGGCCTTCCTTCAAAGCCTGGACAGCTTTCCTCCAGAGTCTGAGCGGCCTTCCTCCAGCTCCAGGACAGGCTGCCTCCGTGGCCAGAGCGGCCTTCCTCCAGCTCCAGGACAGGTTGCCTCCGTGGCGAGAGCGGCCTTCCTACAGCTCCAGGACAGGTTGCCTCCGTGGCCAGAGCGCCCATCCTCCAGCTCCAGGACA
>JAISFP010000242.1 GCA_031263525.1 Deltaproteobacteria bacterium
TCGTGCCGCCGTCCGGGAGGGGGATGAACTGAAGAGCGTTGGCCCGGATGATGTCGTAGCCTGCGGCCGGCATAGCTCCGCCCTCTATCCCGAACAGTTCTATCGACGTGTTCTCGATGCTGGCTTGATTTTGGACAGCCAGCATGTTGGTCAAGCCTTGGCTCCCCACGGCAAACTTCAGCGACCCGCCGGTCGATTTCAAGTCCCCACCGACCGTGAGGACCGTTCCCGGCGTTCCGACGAGTCCGGGGAGGACCGTTCCTTCCGAAACGAGGTCGCCCGAGACGGTGCCGTTTCCGGTGAAGGATCCGTTCTCGTTGATGCGCACGTCCCCGGCCAGGCTTGCCTCGCCGTCTACCTGGCCTCGCATGCCAAGTGATATCAGGCCGCCGTTGATCAGGGTAGGGCCAGCAAAGGTGTTGGCTCCGGCCAGCGTCAGAGTGCCAGGGCCATCCTTTCTGAGCCCCACGTCCCTGCCTTCAAGTATTTCGTTTATCCAGTTCGGTTCCGGCACGGGAGCGCCGGCGCCGTTGGGATATGTCAGGCCGGATCCCACTTTTACCTGACTGATGTCATGATACCAGACGCTGTCGTGACCCCTGGTGTCGACGCCGTACATGGCATAGTCAATGCCGTCGACATTTTCCAAGTCGTCTTCGGTCAGGCGGTTGGCATCGAGCCAGGCCGGGCCGCGCACCGCGTCGTAGGCATTCACGATGCCCATGCCGAAGAGCGACAGGTAATCCGAGTCGCTTACGAAATGCTTGCTGTACAAGCGCGTGGATCCGGAAATTTCTTCCCATTCGACCTTTGGATCGTCGTTTTCCCGTCCTTTTTCAATCATAGTCGTGAGCCATTCCTGCAATTTTTCCAGTGTCACGGTTTCGGGTAAGTCCATCGACTCGAGCAGCGACCTCACTTCGTCTTCATGGTTCAGGACATATTCGCTGTTGACAAAATCCTGGACGTTGCTTTCCGGGGCGATTATGCTTATGGACACGACATCGTCATGGTAAAAGAATTTCCTGACTACAAACGGCGGAAGCCCGTCCAGGCTGTCAAGGGGCGTGGCGGTGGAAAGCAGGGTGTCCGCCAGCTGTATTCCGGTCATCCACGGGAACGCTTCCTTTACCAGGGCGGCTACGCCCGACACGTGGGGGGCGGCCATGGAAGTTCCTGATTTATAATCGTAATCGAGAGGGCCTGGTCCGACGGAAGAATAGATGTCATGCCCCGGAGCCAGGATGGTGTAGTGCGCGGAACCCTCGGACAGGTTGGAAAATGACATGATGAAGTCTATCCTGTCCGTGGCCTTGGCAGGATCGAATGCGGACACGCTGATCACGCTTCGGGCCAGGTCGCGTAAATTGTCTGTCGTGATTGTTCCGGTATCCAGAAATTCGTCGAGATCATCCGTAGGGTCCATCGTTATGCCGCCGATCAGTGTCGTCCCGGTCAGCCATGACGGCATGTGCGCCGGGAGTGCCGGGGTGCTCGCTCCTTCGTTGCCGGCTGCGAAGACGAAGAGCATGCCGTTCTCCCCAGATACCAGCGACGACATCGACAGGGCGGTTTTTGTCATTGTTGAAGTCGCTTCAGACAGCCGTTCGGGATCCCCTTGCAGCCAGGTGCCGAGATTCATGTCAGTTGCCCAGCTGTTGTTGATAATGTTCACGTTCCTGTATTTTTGGAAAGCAACGAATGCAAAGTCGCTGGCTTCTTTGAGATCGTCATGGTCATATTCCGGGAGCGTGTCTCCGTCTGTCGCGATCATGGAAACGAGACTGGCTCCGTATGCGACTCCGTGAATTCCGTAGCCGTCTCGCGATGCCGCTATTGTGCCGGCCACATGTACTCCGTGCCAGTTTGAAGGATCGGGCTCGACAAAGTATTCCACAGGATATGGTGTCTTCAGATAAAATTCGACGTGTTGCGGAAAGGCGCTGCCGTCCAGAACTCCCACGGTAACTCCCTTTCCGGAATAACCCATGGCATACGCCTCGGCCGCACGTATCGCGTCCAGACCCTTTCCGGCGAGGTATTCCTGGGTTCTGAAGCTGTCGGCGGAGTCTCCTGCGGCCTGCTCGGTGAAACCCAGACACAGCGCAAGCGCAAGAGCGGCGGCGGCTACGGCCGAGGCTGTCCTGCTGCCTGTCTCTGCCGGCATGTCAGAGCATCCGGGCATGGCATGAACGTTGCCGGGCTCGCTGCTGCCTGCCGCCCGACGAGAGATCGCGGGGTGCGAAGACGAAGGCAACATCGAAGAGAAAATCGAAGTCGCAGTCGAAGGTGACTGAGCCGGAACGGGGGAAGGTTCGCCCTTGACCGAAATGTTCTCCGGTATCATGTCTTTCTCCTGATGGACAGCAGGTTCGCGAAAAATGAAATCGGTCCCTTCTCTCGATTTGTCTCCCAGTGCTTCATGTCCCTGACTTCGGACTGCCAATTGGTCGGAAGAACGGTGAAGTCGTGAGGGGCAATGCGTGGTCCTTCAGGACGCTTCGGATTTACGCCAAGCCGATCCGTAGTGTCAAAAATCGTCACTTCCATGTTGCCTTCTTATAGCACTATATTACCCGTTTAATCAAATGTCGGAATCATCTCCAATGTTTAGTCGAAAATCTCAGCTTATAGATACCAGGACCGGGGGGTGTGCCCGACTTTTCCCCCATTGGACTGATTTCCAAATTCCAACATTTGATTAAACGGGTAATACTTTTCCGGTGTCAAGTTATGTTGACTTGCGATAATGTACCAACAAATATTTTTGTTGGGAATTAATACATACAACTGATATACATTATTTTTATGCACAGCGAAATAATTTCTGTTGCACACAAAGCCAAAAGTTTTTGATAATAATGGCAGTTGTGCAGAAATGCAGTCTAGATATTGCATGGCAAGCGATCTGGCCATTGTTTAAATTTGTTTCGACCTGCGATGAACTGATGTTTCAGATAAATTAATTATATCATCGTCATGAGAAATTAGTTGTTGTCATGTGAATCGATGTTGTACGGCATAATTGTCTCCAGAATCATAGTTGACAATTATTAATTTGATTTTAACTTCATCTCTTATATCAAACTGATTATGTTTTTTATGTTGTATTCAATATGTTTCCGCTATCTCATGGAGAATATTTTAAAATATATTTATAAATTTAAATTATTATTTATCTATTTATTTTATTTAAGTCGTGATATTTACCAGCTGCAATTTATTCCCCTTTCATATTTCAAATGCTTGCTGACCGTAATTTCGATTAATTATACCCATATGTCAAATGAATTCATATATTTTGAAAATTTATATCAAAAACGGTACTTAACAATAAACATATTAATGCTAACTTAACACTCCATAATTCTTAATCTTTCATTGGGTTATGATATTCAATTGAAATTTCTAAATTGCATTTTAAAATTCGACTTTATACATAATACTTCATACAGCCTGCACCTTATAGACGAGAACAAATCTTAATTCTAAATTTTGCTTCTAGATTGTTTTCCAAATATCACTTTTTGACATAAGTATAAACTTTACGTGATATAACGATATCTCGTTAATTCGATAATCAGTATTGTCATGCTTCTTGGAATTCAGACAGTTTTCATACGATTGATATTAACAATTATTAGCTGACCTTAATTATAATTTCGACCATTTAGCCTGTGTTACATGATGCCTGGCAACTTCACCGGGATCGTCAGACCATGGCGTTCATTCGACATGCATTCTGATATCGTGACTGCCACCCTGTTCCGTGAGGGCCGATTCACGGCGCTTCCCCGAAAAGTGACGATACGGGCGCGGCAATGGCGACGGATCGGAAGGACACAGGCTTTTCGACGCGCATGTCGGTCGGCCTAGCCTGTCGCCGTGCTCAAGGCACTGATGCCTGCGGGAAGTCCCTGAGCGAGGGGCTGTCTGCACCCTCTCTCGTCCTGCCCTTCGCTTGCCTGATCTTCTCGTCCGTGACGGTTCCTGCGGCCAGGGACGCCTATTTCTTAGCCGTTCCGGAGGCTGCACGCTCCCTCTCCTCGTCAGAGACCGGCTGCTTCAGAAGGGACACGCGTCCCGGTCTCGGAGCGGTCTGCCCTATCTCCACGGGAATGGAGTCCGGGAGATTCTCCCAGAAAGGCGTGGCTGTGACGTGACCTGGATACGGGGGAGACGAGTCGTGCGCCGTGAAGGTGTCCGGAGCCGCCGCGAGACCTGTTGACGGGAGAGGGTTTGCGGCGGTCTGGCCGTAGGCCGGAGCAGCCTGCGGCATTGAGCCCGGTTGCGGGGCAGGCGTCCGGCTGAAACCGGGAGAGAATCCCGGAGAGAAGCCGGGAGAGTCGGCAGCCTGGCTCTGGGGCGGAGCCAGCGAGGGCGCCTGGCCGTAGACAGGCGGTACCTGGGGTGTCATGCCCT
Organism: Deltaproteobacteria bacterium; assembly: GCA_031263525.1. GTDB lineage: Bacteria > Desulfobacterota > Desulfarculia > Adiutricales > Adiutricaceae > JAIRZX01. The sequence continues at coordinate 4,423 of JAISFP010000242.1, forward strand.
GCTGCCGGGCGGGGGCGGGCTGTCCGAAGTAGGGAGCCAGGGCAGGCACCTGGCTGTATGCCGGGGAGACTTCGGGCAGTCTGCCCCTGTGGCGAGCAGGGCCGGCCTGTCCGGAGGCGGGAGAGCCGGAGGGGACATGGCTGAAGGGGGGAGCGGCGGGGGAGTCTGGCCTGTCTTGAGAGAACTGCAAGTTCCAGGTAGATTCCGGGTACGCGTTTGTTACAGGGTGATGCCATTGGCTGTGTGGCTGTCCTGGCATTGCCGCGCCAGGCAGCGTGCCCTGCCTTGCAGGTGTTGCCGGAAGGCCGGGCGAAGCGTTTCGGTCCGCGTCCTTGCTCTTGAAATACAGAGCCGCCATGCACAGAAACCATATGAACCATAGCGAATCAACATCGGCAATTATAACGAGATTTGCTATCGTGATAGCCCATTTGAAGCGCCTCTTTAAGCTCAAAGCTAAAATGGAAGGAAGAAAAAAAATTGCAATGCCTATCAACGTCTCCATGACGTGACTCCTTCCAGGACATCAGCCAGCCGCTTCAGGACAATCTGGAGTTTCGGGACAAGGGATGCCCCGGATGATCCGTGACGTTCAGGAAGCCTGGTGCGCAAGCTACGCAAGTTACGGAACGTATGATGTCAGCGCGGAACGTTTCAGGCAGGAGGCATCACGGTCGTGGCACAGCACCCCTAGACGGTGTCTTTGTCTCTCGCCCATGCCGGCTTGCCAACATCTTGTAGCCATTTTGCCATGTTGGCTGACTAAAGTCAAAGGCGATCGTCTCCTTCACGCACGAGGTTTTCAGTCAGGACTGCCTAGAATTTCGCATTTCGTCAATGCTACGTTCTTTTTGCATTATGCTTCCATATAATGTCATGAAATACAGCATTTGATGATTTTCATTATTATTGTTGTTGTTATGTTCTGTTAACAATCCTTGTATCATACCGTTTGTCGTTAATTATCATTTCAAGGCAGTCCTGATCGGGCAAGTTCCGAGTTCAGCTTAGCAGTGACGAAGATACGGAGAAAGAAAGTTTTCCGGAACGGTCATGTTCGTCTTTTTCTACGCCCAATTCAGATCGCATTGCCATGTAGTTCATGGTTAGACCGCGATACAGGCGGCACAATGCATATGTGTTGCCTACGATGGCGGCAGTCTACCCGTCCGTACTACCCCTCAAGTGGCAGGCGTCTCTTCCGGTCTCGCAAGCAGGCTTCTTTCGATACCGGAGGCGCCGCGTGCCCTCTCCTCGTCAGACAGCGGCTGTTTCAGAAGGGACATCGGGCCCTGTCTCTTAGCGCTCTGGCCAATCTCCACGGGAATGAAGTCCGGGAGATTCTCCCAGAAAGGCGCGGCGGTGACGTGACCGGGATACGGAGGAGACGCGTCGAGCGGCGTGAAGTAATCAGGAGCCCCAGTGAGAACTGCTGGCGGGAGGGGGCGTGCGGCAGTCTGGGCGTAGGCCGGAGCCGTATCCTGCATTCACGCCTGGTGAGGAGCCGGGTCGGTATCCCCAGTTGTCGGAGAAGCCTGCCGGGACCGGGCGGACTCAGGGGATGGGGCCGAGGGGGCCGCGACCGGGCTTCCATGCGTCCTGGCGATACCCCCCTGCCGGGGAAGGCTGTGGGTGCCAGCTGGATTCTTGGCACTGGGCCCAGGAACTGCGGCTCCGGCCGTTCACCGCGCGGATCAGCCATGGACCGGCCTCGGGCTCCCAGGTTCAGTCAGGATCCCGGCCAAGCGACGTCTGAAAGCGCCTGGTTCAGACCGTGGACAGCGCGGATTCGCCCTGAACCGGACGCGCACTTCACCGGGTTCGTCCGGATCCCGGTCGCGCTACATCCGAACTGCTCTATTCTCGGTCGAGGGTATCTGGAACTGCTCGGTTACCTGCCGATGGCGTCCGGAATTGCCCGGTTCCCTGTCGTGGGTGTCCGGAACTGCCCGGTTCCCTGCCCTGGGCGTCTGGAACTGCCTGGTTCCCTGTCGCGTGACATCCGGAACTGGCCGGTTCTCTGCCGAGGGCACCCGAAACTGCCCGGTTCTCTGCCGAGGGCACCCGAAACTGGCCGGTTCCCGGTCGCGGGATTATCAAAACTGGCCGGTTTCCGGACGAGCGGCTCCATGATCCGCCTTCGGCAGTCAGGGCGCCTCCCGGCTCCGTCCTCCTCTCAGCCATGGACGACGCGATTCAGGGACCTCACTGTGTCCTCGAAGTGCTCTACCTGGCTGGTCAGGTTCGAGGAGGCCTCCGCGGTGTGCTGGGCCACGGCGGCGTTGTCCTGGGTGACCTTGTCCATCTGGTTCACGGCGATGCTTATCTGGCTGATGCCCTGGGCCTGCTCGCGGGAGGCCTCGGCCACCTCGTCCACTATCTGGGACAGCTTCTGGACCTCGCCGCCCAGGGTGCGGAACTCCTCGGAGGTTGAGCGCACCAGGTTGCCGCCGAGGCTGATGTTGTCGATGGTCTGGGCGATGAGGGACGAGGTGTTCTTGGCGGCGTCCGCTGAGCGGATGGCGAGGTTCCTCACCTCGTCCGCCACGACGGCGAACCCGGCCCCGGCCTCGCCCGCCCGGGCGGCCTCGACTGCGGCGTTCAGGGCCAGGAGGTTGGTCTGGAAGGCAATCTCGTCGATCGTCTTGATGATCTTTCCTATCTCGGAGCCGGAGCGGGCGATGTTGTCCATGGCCCCCATCACCTTCTCCATGGATCCGGTGGAGCTGGAGACGGCCCCGGTCGCGAGCTCCATGAGGTTCTGGGCCTCCTTGGCGTTGTCGCTGTTTCGCTTGGTCATGGAGGAGAGCTCCTCCAGGGCGGCGGAGGTCTCCTCAAGGGAGGCCGCGTTCTCGGCCGCCCCCTCGGCCACTCTCCTGGACGACGCCGAGAGGTCGCCCGAGGTGCTCTCCACCTCCTCGGAACCGGTGTTCAGGAGCTCCACGATGTTCTCCACGGCGCTCGCGATGCTCTTCACGATCATGACGGATAGCACCACGGTCATGAGCACGCCTATCACCACGCCGGAGACGATGAGGACCCAGGCCTTGGACACGGTCCCCACTACCTGTTCCGCGAAGCCGTAGGTCTTCTCGCTCATGGCCTCGGACAGCCTGGTCATGGAGTCTATCATGCCGTCCCGCTGTGCGGTCCTGGAGTCGGCGTTCTCCCGGACCACCACCATCTGCTCGCGCATGGCGACGGCGCTGGAGCGGCAGGTGCCTATGGCCCTGGCAATGTCCTGGAGGAGGGCAGCGCTCGCGGAAAGCGAGCTGTCCTGCTGGAGGGTGCCGACCGTCCGGAGGAGCTGGTCGGCCAGGGTGACGGCCTTGTCCAGGAACTGGGTGTCGGATGTGTAGAGGCCCTGGAGGAGGCTGGCGTAGAAGGTCCCGCCCACGATGGAGATGTTCTCGGTCTGGACCACCTCGTCGTAGGTGTGCCTCAGTTCGGTTGCCGGCGCGTGGCTGTCGAAGAGGGAGCCTAGCCTTTCCAGCATGGGCGCCTTGAACTTCTCCACCGCCTCCTGGAAGGCGGCGTAGGCGTCTCTGGCCGCGGCCCAGTCCGCCTGGGAGTCGGAGATCACCTTGGGCATCTGCCCGTAGGTGTCCTTGTAGGCGGCGTAGTGGTCCTCGGCCGAGGCGAGGAAGCCCAGTATCGCGGAGTCGGAAGCCTCCCCGTCCAGGCCCGACCTGAGCAGGCCCAGGAGGCGGTCGTTCTCCGCCGTGAGCTCCACGGCCCTGTCCCATGCCTTCTGGTCCCCGGAGGCGGTGTAGACCAGGACGCTCTGGCCGGTCATCGCTACGGTGTAGAGGAGCTGGGCCGCGTGGTCGTTGTTGGGGACTATGTCGTCACGGAGAGTGTGGGCCCCAGCGGTGATGTAGCGGAGCTCGGTGAGAGTTATGGCGTTCAGGATCACAAATATGAGGCAGACTGCGGCGAAACCGAGGCCTATTTTCAGCTTGAGGGTCATTGCGGGCACTCGTGACCGGCTGTTCGGTCGTGGTACGGCGGCAAAGAAGGCCGCGTGATGGTGACAGGGGGCGGGGGGGGCGCAGGGGGAGGGCTCCCCCCGGGTGACAGGCGGGCCGGAGGCCCTCCAGGTCAGCTGGCCGAGCCGGGGAGAGGGCCCGGCGAGGCTGGGCGGCTACGAGCCTCCAGGCGCCTGCCGGCTGCCGGAAAGGTCGCGGGGGAGGGCGGCGGTGCCCTGGAGGGGCCGTCCCGGGGCAGGATCAGGAACATGGCGCGGGAGCGCCGGGGACGAAGGCCGGGGAAAGGGTTTTCGGAAAGAAGGAACGGGTGGGCGCGGGGCCGGGGATTGCCTTGGCCGGGGACGCCTGGAGTGCGGCCCGGGGCGGGCGGGTGAGATTCATGGGGGCGAAGGCCGGGGAAAGTTCTTTCGGGAAGAAGGGACGGGTGTGCGCGGGGCCGGGGATTGCCTGGGCCGGGGACGACTGGAGGGCGGGCCGGGGCGGGCCAGGACTGATTCAGGGGGACGAAGGCCGGGGAAAGGCTGATGGAAGACGGACCGGGTAGGCGGGGGGCCCGGGCTTGCGTGGGCCCTGGCCACCTGGTGGGCGGGCGGGGGCGGGCCAGGACAGATTCAGGGGGACGAAGGCCGGGAGGACCTTTCGGGAAGAAGGAACTGGGGGCCGGGGCATGGCTTGGTAGGGGACGCCTGAAGGGCGTCCGGGGCAGACGGGAAGATTCGGGGGACGAAGGCCGGGATGGGCTTTCGGGAAGAAGGAGCGTGGTGGTGCCGGGGCGTGACTGTGCCGGGGACGCCTGGAGGGGGGACCGGGGCAGTCGGGGAAGATTCGGGGGTACGAGGGCCGGGAAGGGCTTTCGGGAAGAAGGAGCGTGGTGGCGCTGGGCCAGGTAGTGACTGTGCCGGGGACGCATGGAGGGCGGACCGGGCGGGTTCAACGGCATGGAGGCCGGGGGGGGGCGGCCAAAGGGAGGCAGATCGGGGGACACTGGGCCGGAAGCGCGCCGGAAATCTGGACGACGTGGAGGGCGGCCTGGCGGGGCGCTCGGGATTGAAGGCCGGGTTGCGGCCTGCAGGAAGGCGGAACATGGGGGCGCGGGGTCGGAAGTGAAGGAGGCTCGGGACGCTGGGAGTAAGGCGAGGGAGCCGCACGGCGGGGCCGGGACAGGGTTCTGGCACTGGCCGCAGGAGGGCCGGAGGGAGGCACGGGCACAGGAAGGAGCATCCGACGCAGAAATGGCTGGGCGGGCTGTCCGGGCCCCTTCAGGGCACGGCGGACGTGGGCAGGACTGCTGGCGGAACCAGAAAAGTGAAGCGATTATATCAAATCGGTCGCTTTCAAAAAAGAAAAAATGATGCCAGGACAAATGCCGTTCAAAAATCAGTGCCGGAGCCAGTCCCGCAAGGAGAGCGGTAGCGAGTTTTTCCAGTGATTTCGGTCGCTTAGATCGGTGATTGCTCGAGGAGGACAGGTTGCCCTTCCTGTCCAGCCCGGGTAGGAAGAGCTGTAGGAAAGGTTGCCGGTCGCCTCCCCTCTGGGTGCGGAACGTGTTTCCGCCGCCTCTCCGCGCAGGGAGAGGGTCGGGGCTGGAACCTTTTTAGTTCCATGCGGCCCGAGGAGGCCGCTCGGCGTCCAGGCCCGGCGTGGCCACCTGGAGCAGGAGCGGGCAGTTCGCGGCTTCATGGTGCCCGGTCCGGTGCGGATGGGGTCGCTGGGACGCTACGGACGTCAAAAATTTATCTTCAAATCCAAATTGTTTTGATAATGCAGTTCAGATGGGGATTCAGTATGCGTGGCATAAAATTTACCGCGTCCGGTCGCCGGAGTCCGGGTTGCAGAGGCCGCCGCAGTAAGGTTGCGGGGTCCGGAAACTGCGGGGTCAGAACGCGAAAGGCCCCGCCGCCTTCGTAAGGAAGGCGGCGGGGCCCAGAAGTTTTCGGGGGGAGAGACCCTTCCCGGCAAGGGGATCGGCCAGGGAGCGACCGGGGATCAGCCTGGGAACTGCCTAAGGCACCTGGTGTCGCCGGAATAGAAGCGGCCGATGTAGTCCAGGCGGTACTTCAGCATGGCCATGCGGTCCACGCCGATGCCGAAGGCGAAGCCGCTCACGTCCTCGTTCTCGTAGCCGACGTAGGAGTAGAGGGCGGGGTCCACCATGCCGCATCCCAGGACCTCCAGCCAGCCGGAGCCCTTGCAGATCCGGCATCCCCTGCCGCCGCAGCTCACGCAGGCGATGTCCACCTCGGCCGAGGGCTCGGTGAAGGGGAAGAAGCTGGGCCTGAGCCTGATCCTGGTGGACTCGGAGAAGAACTTCCTGGCGAACTCCGAGAGCACGCCCTTCAGGTCCGCCATGGTGATGCCCTTGTCCACCACGAGCCCCTCGATCTGGTTGAACATGGGGCTGTGGGTGAGATCGTCGTCGCGGCGGTAGGTCTTGCCCGGGACCACTATCCAGACCGGGGGACGGGTCTTCTCCATGGTCCTTATCTGGACGCCGGAGGTGTGGGTGCGCAGGAGCAGGCCCTCCTCCAGGAAGAGGCTCTGCTGCATGTCGCGGCTGGGGTGGTCGCGCGGGAAGTTCAGGGCCTCGAAGTTGTAGTAGTCGGTCTCGACCTCGGGGCCCTCGGTGATGGTCAGCCCCATCTTCTCGAAGATGCCGCAGATCTCACGCGAGGTCCTGGTGATGAGGTGGGTGTGCCCCACGGGGACCCGCCTGCCCGGCAGGGTCACGTCCAGCATGTCCCCCGCCTCGGGGGCCGAGGCCAGCCTGGCCTTGGCCTCGCCGAAGGAGGCGTTCACGCTCTCGCGGGCCTCGTTTAAGGCCTTGCCCGCCTCGGGGCGGTCGGCCTTGTCGAGCTTCCCCATGAGCTTCGAGATCTCGCCCATGGCCCCCTTGGAGCCCAGGTACCTGACCCGCGCAGCCTCCAGGGCGTCCGCGGAGGCTGCGGAGGCGAAGGCCGCCAGGGCCTCGCCGGCAAGCGACCTCACTCTCTCCAGGAACTCTTGGGGGTTCATTTTAAGGTGCCCTTGAAGTTGCCGAAACGTCCCGACCGCGCCGCAACGGTAAAAAGGCCGCCAAAAACGACGGGGTTCCCTTCGCTTTCGGGCGGCCTGCAGGGATTTGGGTTGTCGCTCGCGTCCGCCCCGCACGGGGAGGCACGGAGCGCCGGAGGCCCGTAAGCCCCTTCGGCCCGGGCCTCGGAAGAAGCCATGAAGTCCTGCGGTCGCGGAAGATGCACGGCCAGCTGGCGGATGCCCGGAGGGCCCGGAGACTCAGGAGGCCGCAAGGCGCGGGGGACTTGCGGCCTCTGGCCCGGATGCCGGGCGAGACGGGGCAGGGCTAGGCGGAAACCTGGGCCTTCGCCTGCTCCACCAGGGTCGCGAAGGCCTCGGGGTCCCTCGCGGCGATGTTGGAGAGCATCTTCCGGTTCAGGTCGATGCCGGCCTTCTTGAAGAGGTCGATCAGGACCGAGTAGGAGGTGCCCAGGGCCTTGGCCGCCGCGCCTATGCGGGCGATCCACAGCCCCCTCATCTCCCTCTTCCTGGCCTTGCGGTCGCGGTAGGCGAAACACATGCCCCTCTCGACGCCCTCGCGGGCGCTCCTGTACAGGGTCCGCCTGCCGCCGGTGTAGCCCTTGGCGAGCTTTAGGTATTTCTTGTGACGCTTCTTGGTCTGGATTCCGCCGGTGACGCGCATCGGGAAGCCCCTCCTAATCTATTCTGTTGCCCAGCTCACGACCCCAGGTAGGGGAGGAGCCTCTTCACGGACTTGACGTTGGCCGCGTTCACGAGCGACTTCGACCTCAGTCCCCTCTTCTGCTTGGTGGTCTTGGTGGTGAGTATGTGGCGGGCGTAGGCCTTGTTCCGGCGGATCTTGCCGGATGCCGTCGTCCGGAAGCGCTTGGCGGCCGCGCGGTTGGTCTTCATCTTGGGCATGCTGGGTAACTCCGGGAGGGCGCACGGGTGCGCTTTGAAATGCCCGGGGGGAGGGCCCGTCCCCGGTAGAGTCTTGGAAATCTAGCACAGGGCCCCCCGGCTGTCAAGAGTCTCCCGTGTCCGTTCGGCAGCCGGAAGGGGCTCCCGGCAGGGCGTCCGGCGTCCCGGGCTCCGGTTCGGGGCGACAGGTCCGGGATGCGGTCCGGCCTCGCGGAACGCCGGGGGATCCTGCCGGCGGGGGGCTGGAACTGGCATCTTACGGTCCCGCAGGCGCTGTCCGTCCAGGATTCAGGCCGCGAAGGGGGGAGGGGCCCGAGGTTCCGGAGTCGGGCGGTCAAGGCTCCGGGACGGGAAGGGACCCTGCGGCCAGCCACCCTGAGGTTCCGGCCGTTAAAGGCGCCGGACCGTCAATGGCTCCGGCCGTTAGAGGCGCCGGACCGTCAATGGCTCCGGCCGTTAGAGGCACCGGACCGTCAATGGCTCCGGCCGGCGAGGTCTGCTTAAAGAAGCTGTCACCCCGCCTCGAGAGATGGACTTCAGGGGGATTTGAGAGCGAGCGCTTCCGGCGGGGAGAAGCCATTCTGGACCGTTCCGGACCATCAGTTCCGGCTGGCCGAAGCCATTCCGGGTATTCGGGGCCCTCAGATCCGGCTGGCCGAAGCCTATCCGGGGCGTCCAAGGCCTTCAGAGCCGGCGGGTCGAAGCACTTCCGGGACGGCCGGGGCCTTTAATCTAGCGGGCCGAAGCCCTTCCGGACCGTCCCGGGCCCTCAGAATCCGACTGGCCGAAGCCCTTCCGGGTGTTCGGGGCCCTCAGATCCGGATGGCCGAAGCCCTTCCGGGGCGTCCTGGGCCTTCAGAATCCGGCGGCGCGAAGCCCTTCCGGGACGGCCGGGGTCATTAATCTGGTTGGCCGAAGCCCTTCCGGTGCGTCCGGGGCCTTCAGATCCGGCGGGCCGAAGCCCTTCCGGGACGGCAGGGGGCTCTGATCTGGCTGAACGAAGCCCTTCAGGACTGTCGATGGACCCTGGCGGAGGCGGCATCAGGCCATCCGGCACGGCAAGGGGCCTTCCGCGGCGGCGGGGCTCAGCTCTCCGAGAGGGCCTTAGCCCGCTCCAGGCGGGTGTTCAGGATCTCGGTGAGCCAGTCCGGGATTTTAACTACCTTGCCCTCCAGGTTGACGGTGGCGTGGAGGGTCCGGCCCGTGACGTGGAGCTTCGGGCTCCCCTCCAGGTAAAGCTGGTAGTCGAAGCGGAAGCTCGCGTTCTTAACCTGGGAGAGCCAGCACTCGACCCGGATGAGGTCGTCGTACCGGAAGGGCAGGTAGTAGTGGGCCCAGGCCTCCGTGAGCGGGGTCCTGATGCCCTTCTCCTCGATCTTGACGTAGGGGAAGTCAAGAAGCCTGAGGTACTCCCCGCGGCCCTGCTCGAAGAAGCGGAAGTAGTGGGCGTTGTTCACAACGCCCATCAGATCCGTGTCGGCGTAAAGGACTCTGTAACGGGTGACCGCCTTGAAGTGGCCGTCCTCTATGATGAAGTCAGTCTCGTCCGTCATCAGTACCTCGTCTTTCAGGTCAACAGGAAAATTGATTCTATCAAAGAGTTAAATGCAAGACATTTAAAGAATCATGACTGGGAGAGTTTTTGTTTATATGGACTTGATGAAAAATTAACATTCTAGGTGCTGTTATGCAGAGCAAAATAAACTTACTTTTGCAATAAGCAGTGTCCATATGATTAGAAATTCATGAAAGAGGCATAATTAATTTCTCAAGGCATTTGCATTTATGTCGGTAGCCAGTGCGTATTGAGAGTCATGACCGAGGGATAGAGAAGTCTGCATGGTCATATATAAATATTATAATTAAAACTTATGCATTGTAACGATTAAGGGTAAAGTCTGTAGAGAGAAGCTGAATTAATTTGACTTTACATAAATGAAAATTACGAAATAAATTTTTTAAAGTCAATTGCATACATGATTACAGAAAAAGCATTTAGAAAATTATGATTTGGAGAGAGACTTGTCTGCAAGGTCATTATGCAGTTTTGTCGGTAAAGAAGCTGTCATATAAAGGCGAAAGGTAAGGATTGTTTTAAAAACTATATTAATATGATTGAAAAAGAACAATATCTGCCAAAGACATTTTGTTAATGCAGATTAATTCACTACAACCTAAATTGATCTTGAATTAAAGTAATATCATGCATGATAACCTAATTTGTCGTATTATTCATAAGTTATAATGCATAAATATTTCAGAAGCATTCAGTTAAAGAGTGTTTATGCATAATTACTTGAAAGTCGTTTTATAAAGGAATTAACATATAAAATTAATTCATAAGACGTTTGGTTAACTGGCTTGACTTCGTAATTACTTATAAAACTGCTTTGGCAATATAATTATTGATATTATTGTTTATAAAACTATTTTATCAAAACGATTTTAGACATAATTGTTATTAAAACTGGTTTATAAAGGGGATTGCAGACATAAGGCTTTAAAAACTGTTTTTAGAAATAAATTGCAGACATATTTACTTGTAAAGTAATGTTGTAAAAGGGATAAAAAAGCAGAATCACTTCAAAAGTCGTTTAATCATGGCGTACGCATGATTGGCTTCGGCTCATGCCCTCTCGGGGCCGAACAGGAGCCTCCCCAGGCTCGGCCCGTCCGGGACCAGGATCCCTGCCTTCAGCGCCTCCGCCTCCGAGTACCCGGCGGCACCGGAGCGGGAGGGGCTCGCGCTGTCGTAGAGGACGAACGGCACTGGGTCCGAGGTGTGGGTCTTAAGGACTACCGGGGTGTAGTGGTCGCAGGAGCACAGCACCCTGAAGTCCCCGTAGGAGGGGAGCGCCTCCAGGACCGGGCCCACGATTTTTGCATCGAAGGACTCTATGGCCTGGATCTTCAGGTCCAGGGCCCCCTGGTGCCCGCACTCGTCGGGCGCCTCCAGGTGGACTATGGCCAGATCGAGGGTCTTCAGGGCGTCGAGGGCAGCCGCCACCTTGCCCTCGAAGTTGGTGTCCAGCCAGGCGGTGGCCCCGGGGACGGTGAGGGGCTTCAAGCCCGTGGCAACGGCCAGCCCGCGTATGAGGTCCACCGCCGAGACCGCAGCCCCTGTTATGCCCCAGCGCTCCGCGTAGCTACTGACCCTGGGAGTGCGCCCCTGGCCCCAGAGCCATATGGAGTTGGCGGGGTTCCTGCCCGCGGCCCTCCTGCGGACGTTCACGGGATGGTCTTCAAGTATGGGCCAGGAGGCCCGGACAAGCTCCGCGACCGGCCGGCAGGCCGGATCGTCCAGGACGCTGTCCACCTCCCTGTCCCGCCGGTCGTGGGGCGGGACCGAAGGGATGCCGTCCGGGGCGCCCGGCCATATAAGGATGTGGCGGTAGCCCACGCCCCTGTGGACGCTCATGCCGGGGGCCAGCGGCATCTTCCCCGCGAGCTCGCACACGAGCTCGGCCGCGTCATCCCCCCCGATGTCCCCGGCCGAGTGGTCCAGCATCACGGTCTTTTCGGGCTCCCGGCCCAGGGTGACGAGGTTCATGCGGAAGGCCACGTCCCCGTCGCGGAGCTCGAGCCCCAGGGCCGCCGCCTCCAGCGGCCCGCGGCCCGTCAGCACCCCCTTCGCGCAGTAGCCCATGAGTGACATGATTGCCACGTCCGATCCCGGGGCCATGCCCTCGGGCACGGTGGCGCAGCGGGCGATCATGCCCTCCCTGGCCAGCCGGTCCATGTGAGGCGTGCAGGCCTTCTGGAGGGGGGTGAGCCCCCCCAGGGACTCCGCAGGCAGGTCCCCCATGCCGTCGCCTATGAGGATCACGTATTTCATGTTCTGAAACTGCCTGCCTTTCGGGGCCCAGGGGCCTGCAGGGGGGCCGGGGGGCCCGGGGCGGCCCAGCCGACCGTCCTCGGAGGTGTCTGGGGCGGCCCAGCCGGCCGTCCTCGGAGGTATCCATGGGGCCTCCCGCGCCGTTCAGGCATCGCGGGAACCCCGAAAAACAAAGAACTTATCACTTTTCAAGGCAGTATTCAAGGAAACGATGCCCTCTACGGGCTCCCGTTCACCTTTCCCGGCACCTTGGCGGAGCCCTCCGGTCGCCTTCAGGCCATTCTGCGGCCGGGCGGGGCATCGGCACGCGCTCTCCCCCCGTCTTCCCGCCCTCTCTGCATTTTCCCCGAATCTTTCCCGTCTTTCCCGTCTTTCCCGTCTTTCCCCATTCCTGACGTCCCTGCCGTCAATTTTTCCTGCGTGTCCGTTCACGGGAGAGCCGCGGGGCCCGGAGGAGGGCAGGCCTGGTGGTCGAGGAAGCTGGCTTTGACCAGGGTAGAGTTCACTGGCAAGGCGAGAAGCCGCCCTGAGCCCGGGCCGAGGAAGCCCCGGACCCTGATGATTGCCACGCTGATCCCGGATGATGGAAACCCTGAGCTCCGGGAAAAGCCCTGCCTGGGCCTTGAATGGGGTCTGGGCGCGGAAGGAGTCTCCCTGCTTTCGTAGTTAAAGGATACCTCTTGATCTCTTGGAAACTATTACGCTTCCGAATAAATATTAGAAAATGTTGAAATCTTTTCCCCATATTATGTGAGCGAGTCATGGCAAAGAGATACCAGATTTGGGGTCTTGCACTGATTTCTCACCCCTGGAACGGTAGCCAAAATTATAACATTTAACCGAACTCGTAATACGACTGCCGGGAATCTAAACTGCCGGCAATTTCAGGTCCAAAGAGAAGTTCCGGCCTGACGATAATCCTGGTACTGCCGGATTATTCGCTCTGGTGCAATATTAGAACGCTGATACGGAGTCTGCGTACGACATCATGTCGCGTGAGTTCCCGTTGTTTCGCGGGACAGGTCATTTTGTCAAATGTTTATGCAGATAGTGTGGTCATCATCACTGAAAGTTTATGTTGTGAAATGTCATAATTAATTTACGTTTGAAATTAAAAAAAAATAGTTGATTTTCATTATGGATTTATGCTAGATATTTCTCATAGACTGGATGACAAAATGATATTGAATCAAATTATAATTACTATTTTTCAAATATCAATTAAGGTTTTGCCTATTGATTATAGCATCTTAGGGAGCATGAAAAATAGCCAGACAATATTATCACTAAATACAATAATATATTAAAAGTAATGATGCTGTAATAGTACATATACAATAAAGACAAAAGAAAGATATAACCAAGAAAAATATTAGATTATCAATATATAAAAATTAGAACTGTCATGATAACATCATTAAATTGAGATATGTTTATGTAATTAGTTACTGCTGAAAAACCTAAGTATGCGAAATCACTAGTCTTTTTCTGGATGCCTGCTCCACGCCTGGAGGGTCAAAGCGGACTAAATTGAATTTATATAATAAA
>JAISFP010000303.1 GCA_031263525.1 Deltaproteobacteria bacterium
CCGCGACACCGAGGCCGGCCACGAGGCCGCCTCCCCAAAAATGAGATGCAGGCCGTACGTCAAGCTTAAATGCGGGCCGATCTCTCGTTCACCGCAACTAATGCCGGTGAACGGATACGTCAAGGGTTTCCGCCCGCCGGCCCCCTCCGGAACGCCGGGCCAGACTTCGGGAGGAAGTCCGGGCCGAAGGCCAGGGGACGGCGTGTCAGATCCCTGACTCCCTGCGACCGAAACGGGCCATGAAGGCGGGGAACCGGCGTCCTGGCTCCGGTGATCGGGGCCCTGCCCGGGCAGGATGCGGCACGGGGGATGACCGGGCGGGGCGAGTCCTGAACGCTGAGGACGGGGTCGGCGACCGCCTTTGAGGACGGGGCGAAAGGCAGGACGGCCGCCTCGCTGCCGGAGACGAGGGGGAGGGCCGCGGCCTGAACTCGGCGGACAGGGAGCCTGCCTGCGGCCGTCGAGGACGGGGCTAAGGGCAGGACGGCCGCCTCGCTGCCGGAGACGAGGGGGAGGGCCGCGGCCTGAACTCGGCGGACAGGGCGCCTGCCTGCGGCCGTCGGGGACGGGGCTAAGGGCAGGACGGCCGCCTCGCTGCCGGAGACGAGGGGGAGGGCCGCGGCCTGAACTCGGCGGACAGGGAACCTGCCTGCGGCCGTCGAGGACGGTGCGAAGGGCAGAGCGGGAGCCAGACTGGCGAGGATGACGGAGAGGACTTCGGCCTGAACTCGGACACACGTTCAGTCCCGCCTCTGGGAGGCGGCACCCCGATCGACGTCGTCGCGGAGAGATCGCCGCTGCATATCGAGTCGATGAAGGGGCTGATGGCGAGATACAGGGATCCCGGCCCGGATCCTTCGGTCGACAACAGGCTGAAGGTGATAAACGATGGCCGTCAGGAGGCCCTGTGGGACGGCCTGATCGATCCGGCCCCCCCCGACTTCGCGGGGTCGAGGATCAGCCTGGCCGTCGCGGAGCGCGTAGATCCACGCTTAATACGATGCGGAACTGGCACGCGGGTATGCGCGGGCCCGACAGTCCCGCGCACCGGGACCCCGGCACCTCCGGGCTGCCCCGGGGGACCATCACGGAGGCGAGACATGCCGCAGCGTCCGTGACGGACGCCGCAGAATGTCGGAATTTTGGTATGTATCTGTTCACACCAGAAGTTGAGGAGACTGCCTCCGAACCCAGGATGGCCTGCCGCCAGGTCAAGGGTGGGCCTTCCTTGGGGAGTTTGACGGCCTCCCTGCTGATTCAGTGGGCCTTAGCCGAACCCGTGGCAGGACTCTATCCGGACTCAGGACTCCTCCCTCCGAACTCAGGGAGACTTCATGCGTGAACGGATACGAGTTTACAGAGTGCTAGAGAGGTTGGAGTCCGGGCCGGTGGATGGGGCCAGCTCAACAACCTTGCCCCCTGTGAACTGATACAAAGCTCATAGACTGTTCAGGCACCCCTCTTTTGAGAACCTTTATTAGAGGAAGAGATCCCTAATGAGGAACCCTTGAAGTTGAAAAGTCAGCCTTAGGTGCTTCATGTGGGGGTGACGAGTTTCTATGGAGAGAATTTTAAAAGGGAAGATCGCCCTGTCAAGTTCCCCTTGGGGGGGCGCCTGAACAGTTATTACGAGTTCGGTTAAATGTTATAATTTGGGCTATCGTTCCAGGGGTGAGAAATCAGTGCAAGACCCCATATCTGGTATCTATTTGCCATGACTCACTCCCATAATGTGGGAAAATCATTCAACATTTTCTAATATTTATCCGGAAGCGTAATAACAAAGCTTTACAGAAGGTGTAGTCTAGCTCAAATATTCTCTGTTTCCCTGCTTGCTGGTTGAACAGATACAGGGATAATGTCTCTATCAGCCCCGAACAGGCCGTCCCGGACCTTCCGAACGCGGAAGCGGCCCGTTCCGGAGGCCGCCCTATCCCCCGGCAGCGCCGTCCCCCCGCCCGGCCCTTCCGAGTCCTCCGCAGCCCGATCCGTCCCTTCTGCGACCGCCTCCCACGACGCGCCAAATGCCCGCCCGAAAGGAGAGAGACCCATGCCAGCTCCCAAGCCCGACTGGAAAATCGTCCCCGCCCGGCCGGCGGCGCCCGTCCGGGGCCCGGTCGCGGCCCTCATGGCCGAGGACGGCTTCTCCGGGGACGCCGGCCGCCTGGCCAGGGCCCTCGAGATCAGCGCGAAGGGGAACGGGGAAGGGCATCCGGACACGCTTGCGCTTTCGGAGCTCATGGGGCTCGCCCTCTACGCCCGAGGGAACGCGGGAGGCGCCAGGGACCGCCTGGCCCTGGCCCTGAAGGCAAGCGAGGGCTCCCTCGGGGAGGGCGACCCCCGGTCCATGAGGATCGCGGGGAACCTGGGCTGCGCCTGCCTCGCCCTGGGGGAGGGCAAGAGGGCGAAGGCGCTCCTGGAACGGGCCTGCGGAGAGAATCCGGCGGCGGCGGATCCCGGAAGCCTCGACCTCATGCTCGCCCTGAACAACCTCGGCTGCGCCGAGGCCGCCGCGGGCGACCCGGACGCGGCCATCCCCCTTCTCCGCAGGTCCGCCGGGGCCGTGGAGGCGCTCCTGGGCGCCGGACACCCGGACGCTCTCGCCGTACGTGAGAACCTGGCGAGGGCGGAGGCCCTCGGGGAGGACGAGGGGGACGTCCCCTGGCCTGACGCCGGGACGGGCATGGAGGCGTCAGCCTCCGCCGTGACCGAGAAGGAGCTTGCCGCCCTCGCGAGCGAGCTGGCCCGCTCGTACTGCGACAAGGCGGGGAGGGGCCCGGGACACCCCGCCACCCGTGCCGCGTGGGACGCCATGGGCGACGCCCTGTTCGGCCCGAGGGCCGTCCCCTGGACCAGACGGCACGAGATCTCCCGGAAGCTCTGGGAAAAGGTGAAAAAGTGGGGCCGCTCGAGCCCCAGAGCCCTGGACGAGGCCATCGCGGCCGGCACGATCTTCATGGGGGGGCCGGGCGTCCAGAAATTCATGAAACCTGGCCGGCCCTGGCCGGCGGACTTCCCCAAGGCCAAGGCCCTCCTGGCCTGGGGGGCGGCGGGCAGCGGAATCCTCGTCAGTCCCGACCGGCTGGCGACCTTCGGGGGGGAGGCGAACCTGTCCCTGGCCATGTCCCAGACCGGCGACAGCGACTCGGCCCAGCTCCTTGCGGTCGACGCGCTCGACAAGTTCATCACCGAATTCGGGTTCTTCAGCGAGACCTCGGCAAGGCTCATGAACAACGCGGCGCTGGTCATGAAAATGGCCGGAAGGCACGACATGGAGAAAAAGTACACGGCCGACGCGAAAAAGGCGAGGGACGGCGCGAGGCGCGCCAGGGATCTCAAGGGGAGCGGCCAGGACTTCCTCGACACCGTCCCCATAGCCGGCGGCGACGACGAGTGGCCCTGAATGCCCAGATGATTCGGCGGAGGCAGGGGCCCAGCCGGCGCCGGCGGCATCCGGGGCCGAAACTGAGCCAGAACCCGGCGCGACCGGGCGGGCCGGTTCGGATGCCCGCACGTGACCAGCCCGGAGGCGGGCACGGGCCTCTAACCCGGCCGCGGGGCTGAGGGCGCGCCCGCAGGCCCGGAAGCCGCCGGAGGAAGGCGCGGACGCGGACCTGCCTGGAGGAATGGCCCGAACTCGGACACGGACGCAGGCACGGACGCGGGCCGTTAGGAGGGACGAAGGAACCGGCCCTGACTCGGGCCAGGCGGAAGACGAACATTCCCGCACGGACGCTGACCGGGTGGGAGACGGAGGTCCCGGCGCGGACCCGGGCTCTGGGGGGAGACGGAGGTCCCGGAACGGACCCGGGCAATGGGGGGAGACGAAGGACCCGGACCGGACCCGCGCAAGGGGGGTGACGAAGGTCCCGGCGCGGACCCAC
>JAISFP010000194.1 GCA_031263525.1 Deltaproteobacteria bacterium
ACAAGTTGAAGAGTCAATAATGGATACTTCATGTGGGTGGGAAGAGTTTGCGAAGAGGGTATTTTGGTTGGGAAGATCCTTCAGTTGAGCTTCTCTTGGGGGGGCACCTGAACAGTTACCCGTCATCTTCCTCCCGTAAGTTCGCCTCCTCGCTTTCCAGATCACTCCCGCTACTGCTCCACAGCAGTCATCCTCTCTCGCCGGCACTGTTCCCGCCCTTTCGGAGCTCAGTCACTCGGCCTTCCCGGCACTCTCCTTCCCCGCCTTCCGGGCTCCTCCCCTTCCCGCATCCCAGGAGCTTTCCCTTTCCGACTGAAAAGAACTCTCCGTCTCCTCCCGGCGTCCGTCCAAGAGCTGCCGCCTGGCCGAGCTACCCCGCATTTTCCCGCCGGCCCTGTCCGGCCCGCCACGCAAAAGTCCAGCGCAATCCCTCCGCCCCGCCTCCACCTTGCCTGCCGCGAAGGCATGCCGTCAAAAAAAAGGCCGCGCCATCCCTCCCGCCAATGGGGCCGGGAGGGCGGCGCGACCGTGAACCGGGAACCTTGAACCGGGGGCCGGAAACCTTGAACCGGGGGCCGGGAACACTGAACCGGGGGCCGGGAACCCTGAACCGGAGGCCGGAAAGGTTCCTAGAGACCGGTGGGCATGTCCTTCCGGAAGGCCTCTGCGAGCCTCTCCTGCCAGTCGCCGACGGGCCTCAGGCGGCCCAGGAAGAAGCGGAGCGTCTCCGGCTCGTCCTCGAACTCCAGGCCGCCTATGAGATCCCGGTGCTCGTAGAGCCAGCCCAGGCGGTCCGCCACGAACATCATCTGGGAGAGGGTGAAGACCCGCTTGGGCACGGCCAGGCGCAGGAGCTCCACCGAGGAGAGGTGCTCCGAGCCGTCGGGGTTGCGCTGCTCGGACATGGTGCCCCGCTCCATGCCGCGGATGCCTCCGGTCAGGAACACCGCGGAGCCCAGGGAGCCCGCCGGGTACTGCTCCTGGGGGACGTGGGGTATGAACTTCCGCGCGTCCACGTGGCAGCCCAGGCCCCCGAAGGGGGTCACGACCGGCACGCCCTTGGCCTGGAGGGCCTCGCCCAGGGCCTGCACGAAGATGGGGGTCTGGCTGATGGTGTCGATGTCCAGGGTCTCCTGGATGCCGACGTTCATGGCCTCCATCTCGCGCACCGACATGCCGCCGTAGGTGAGGAAGCCCTCGAAGAGGGGGACCAGGTCCCTCAGCTTCCTGTAGTCGGCCTCGTGGGCGAGGGCGATGCCGCCGCCGCGGGCGCAGCCGAGCTTCCTGCCGGAGAAGTAGATCACGTCCATGAGCCCGCTCATCTCGAGGACGATGTCGGACAGGGAGCGGTTCCGGCAGGACTCCTCGCGGGTCTTGATGAAGTAGAGGTTGTCGGCCAGGAGGCTCGCGTCGAAGACGAGCCTCAGGCCCTTGGAGCGGCAGTACCCCGCAACCTCGCGCATGTTCTCGAGCGACACCGGCTGGCCGCCTATGAGGTTCGTGCCCGCCTCGATGCGCACGAAGGCAATCTTCTCGACGCCCACCTTGTCCACGAAGCCGGCGAGCTTGGCCATCTCGTAGTTGCCCTTGAAGGGGTTGACGCTGTCGGTCACCGAGGCCTCGTCCGACACGCACTCGTAGACCAGCCCGCCCACCCGGGTGATGTGGGCCTTGGTGGTCGTGAAGTGGTAGTTGGTGACCATGTACTGGCCGGGCTTCACGTAGGCGGTGGCCAGGATGTTCTCGCAGGCGCGACCCTGGTGGGCTGGCAGGAAGTACTCGAGCCCGAAGAACTCCCTCACGGTCTTCTCCAGGCGGTAGAAGGTCTCCGAGCCGGCGTAGCTGTCGTCCGCCAGGAGCATCGCAGCGTACTGGGCCTCGCTCATGGCGTTGACCCCGCTGTCGGTCAGCATGTCCAGGAATACGTCCCTGTTCGGCAGGAGGAAGGTGTTGTTCCCCGTGGAGTTCAGGACGTACAGCCTCTCCCCCACGGGGCGGAGGTGTACCCTCTGGACCATCCTGGCTTTGTGCATCTCGAGAGGGATCTTCTCGCCGGAGAAGAACTCCACCCTGTTGTAGGTGTGATCTGGCATTGGTCCTCGTCTTCTTAGTCGTCGGATTTGGAAGGCGCCCAAGGGGCGCCGTGCTTGGCCGGAACTGCGCCTCGGCGGCGTCCGGCCCGGAAAATGCGCTGGGGCGGGTCAGCCCGCCCTCTTCGGGCCGGTCCCGGCCCCCTCAAAACCTTGGCGGCCCCCTCAGGCCGGCGCCCGCCGCCCCGCCGGGACCTTCCGGGAGCCTCTCGCGAACACTCCGGCTCCATCCGGAAAACTGCTGAATACTCAGGATATGCCCTAAATCTTCCGGATCCCACCGGATCACTCCCGAACCATCCGGATCTCTCCCGATCCCCCCGGCTCACTCCCGATCCAACCGGATAACTCCCGACCCCTCCGGATCACTCCCGAAACCCACCGGATAATTCCCGAACCCTCCGGCAAGCCCACGTTCGGCCTCCCGTGACGCCCGAGGGTGCCTCCGCACCCTCCGCCGACCCGGCCCGCCCGGCGTTACGTTCGGCAACGGCACGGGGCGGAAGCGCCTCGGCTAGCGCGGGAACGCCCGCCTCACGAACCTCTCGAAATAGGCGTTGTCGGCCAGGAGCCTGCATCCGTCCCAGGCCTCGGAGCCGCCCGCGGCCCTGGAGAGCGAGTCGGCGAGCCGCCAGCCCTCCGCAGTCGAGTCCCCGTAGACGACCAGGAGATCAACGTTCCCGTGCTGGCCCCTCAGCCCTCCGGCCGCGGCCTCGGCCCCGGAGCTCCGGTCACGGTAGGCGAAGTCGGAGAACAGGAGCACCGTCTTGCGGCCGGGAATGGCGTTCAGCTCCGTGAGGTTCGAGAGGCCGGGTGCCAGGGGGGCGGAGCGCCTGTCGGGCTTCATGTTGCGCACGGCCCGCAGGACCTCGGGACGGTTGTAGACGGCGGGGCCGTAGGCCGCGTTGGCCTGGGAATAGGCGGAGTCGTCGTTGTTCCACCAGGACTTTGCCGCCCTGGCGGCCCTCTGGCCGAGGTCGGGCTCCTCCCGGTAGCCCAGGTTCCGGACGGAGACCAGGAGCCCGCCGTCCGGGACGTAGCTCACGAAACGCTCGATGGAGGCCAGGAGCCTCCCGCTCTGGGAATACCCCGCGCAGCTGGACGCGTCCGTGCGGCGGCGGTTGGGCCTGGTGCCGCCCCAGGTCCCCTTCAGGCCCGAGGTGTCCACCACAATGACCAGGCCCTTCTGGGAGGCGGCCCTGGCCTGGGCCGCCTGGATCGTGCTGTCCGGGACCCGGTATCCCGAGGCGGCCCGGCCCCCGGACGGGCTCCCGGACTCCTTGCCGGCGTCCCCGGTCAGGTACACCCGGTACCACATCCCGCCCCCGTTGCCCGCGGCCTGGATCCCGGCTGGCCATCCTGCCGAGGTGAGGCGCCTGGCCTCCTCCTTGGCCGCCCATTCGTCGCGGAAGCTCGCCACGTAGCGGCCCGTGACCGTGCCCTTGAAAGCCTCGCCCGTGGCCCCTGGGGAGGCGGGGTCCACGGGGCGGCCCAGCCTCTGCCGGGCGCTCTGCTGGGCGGTGTCGGAACGGAGGGCCACGGGGCTGACCTGGGCCTCGAATGAGGCGACCTCGGCGGGCTGGTCGGTGGGTATGACCTCGTAGTTGGAGACGAGGCCCCTTGCCTTCAGCCTGGAGCCCAGCGCCTCGGCGTCCCGGCGGTCCCCGAAGAGCCCGGCCAGGACCAGATAGTAGTCGCCCACAGAGGAGTTGAAGGGGAGCCTCTTCTCCTCCAGGGTCTTCTTCAGCACGAAGGAGGTCAGCCCCTCCCTCTGGAGGGAGAGCGCCGCCGCCCTTGCCGGGGCCTCCTCGTTGTAGCTCCCGCACCACACGGTGAAGTAGTCCGCCATGAAGCCGTAGTCCGCGGGAGCCACCCCGCCCTGGAACTCGTTGGGCTTGACCCCCAGGACCGCGGGGGATGCCCCGGCCCCGCCGCCGGCTGACTGCGCGGCTCCGCCTCCGCACCCGGGCACGGCCAGGGCCGCGAGGACGGCCAGGGCCGCGAGCGCGGAAGTGAGGAGTCGGGGACGAGACCCCCGGAACGCCCGTGACCGGGCGGCCCCGTCCGCAGGGGCTCTCCGAGGCGCGGTCACGTAAGCCGGGGCTCCAGCGGGCACGGCCACGTCAGCAGGGGCAGTTCCGGGCGCAGTCCGGCGTCCTGCCGCCCTGCGGCCGTGCGGCATGGTCCGTCTGGTTTCGGGAAGGTTCATGGTCGCAGACGCGGGGGCTTGCCGCCCTAGTGCGGGATGCCCCGGGATGCCGGGACGCGGGGCCGTCCCGGGGGATGCCTGAATCGGAGGTGAGGGGAAGGATGGACGGGGCCCGTGGGCCGGGACTCCAAAAAAATTTATTATACATAAATAGAGAACAAAATAAATTGCTAAGATGGCCCAATGCAGGAGCCGTCCTCCGGAACCTTCCCCCCGTCATCTTGTCCAGGGGGCGACGACCCAGAGGCCGTCCCGGAAAGTCTTCGGGGTTTCCTCCCTCGGCACGGAAACGGGAAACGGCAGCGTGAAGTCCCGCAGCTCAGGACAGACAAGCTAAAAAACTATGTAATTTCAAAATTTCAATGCTTATAACGCCTAATATCTAGAAACTGAACGACAATATTAAATTTTAAAGCTCAATATAAACAATTAAAATTTAGATATGACACTCAGCACCATAAGGGAGACATCATAAATTGCCAATATCATTTTCAATTATTCGAGACAGATAAAGAAAAACGGCAACTAATTATTATCACAATCAATACATACAACATATAATAGCGATATAATATTTTTTATGCCATACATACCAGCCCATACAGTTAGAAAATATGTTAAAGTCAATACTGACAACAGCTATCGATGATGTATTTCTCGAAAAATCAATACTGGCAAAGGAAAACCATAAAATAACAGGAAATCAAAAAAATATGGAGAAGCCTTTCCCAGGACGGGAACGACGAACTGAATGTATCTGTTCACGGGGAGGTGAGTGGCTGGAGACTCATAAGGGCTGGAGTACTGGATGGCTTAAGACCTGACTGGGCCGGGGGGCCAGCAAGGCCTGCTGGCCGCCCAGGACGCCGTGAAGGTAGGAGGTCTGGGGGAACTTGAGGGCATGAGAGCCGAATTAATAGAGGGCGAGAGAGGTTGAAGTCCGGGCCGGCGGAAGGGTCTAGCTCCAAACCTTGCCCTCCGTGAACAGATACAACTGAATGCAGCGACAAATTCTCAGGCAGCCGAGTTTGTCACGAAATGCCTTGCACGAACTGCGGCTGCAAGCCTAGGGTCTTCCATACAGTGCTCTGGCACCAGGAAACGTTCCGGACACCGGAAGCTGCCTGAAACCCCGGCAATCTCGGCGTGACGGAACCCATGTGTCCGTTACGGGGCACGACCTAAGATAGCCATAAAGAAACTTTTTGCATGCCTGTCTGGAAATCATCCTCCATGCTATTACCCGTTTAATTAAATGCCGGAATCTTCTTCCATGTTTTAGAGCGAATCATGGCGAGAAGATGCCAGGGCTAGGGTGTTTCCCAGTCTTTCCACCCATAGGATGACAGCTAAAATTCCGACATTTAATTAAACGGGTAATACCCATCTCATTGACACGCTAGCCAACGGGCCGGCATGGACGCGATGTCACGATACGGCATTTTGTGCATGACTCCAAACATTACGCGACATGCCGCACATTTTATTGACTGGGGCGCCAACGGGCAGGGGCGAACGCGTCACGGGCCGAGGCGCCGACGGGCAGGGGCGCAGACGGGCCGGAACTGACGCATGGCAGGCCAGGCCGCCAAAGCACGGGCGTTCCCCGGGCTCGGGAGCGCCCCCGCCTGCAGTCTAGAGAAAAGCGAGCCTTCCTGCACGGGGCCCAAAGCCGCCGCCAGGCTTCCGACGCCGCGCCGCAGGATGCAACTTCCCTGAAGCCGTCCCGGCAGAACCTGCTGCCACGCGAACCGGCCCCGGCAGGCCCTGCCGCAGGAGCCGGCCCGGAAGCCTCAGGGGTAGGCGCGCTTGAAGGCCTTCATGAAGGAAGGCCCGTAGGCCGTGCGGAAGGCATTCTTGAAGCTGTTCCTGAAGATGACGCGGAAGGTCCTGCTGGAGGGCTCGGCATAGGCCCTCCGCACGACGCCCTGCATCCCGTCGCCGAAGGGCTTCACGAAGCGGGCCAGGAGCGCGACTCGGAGCTCCCTCTTGAAGGCCTGCCTCAGGACCGGAGGGGCGTCACTGAACAGGATGGCGTGGACGGCGTCCTTGAAGGCACGGGGGAAGGAGGCGTCCCAGGAGGTGCCGAAGGCCACGCGGAAGGCGATGAAGAAGCCCTCGGAACTCGGGATGCCGTGGGGCACCCATTCGGGGTCGAGGATGTCGTAGGCCCTGCGGAGCTCGTGGAGGAACGGCTTCCCGAAGGCGAGGAGGAACTCCTCGTGGAAACTTTCCCGGAAAGACGAGCGGAAGATCTCCCCGAACTCCGGCGGGAGCCCCAGGGGCGGCCTGGGAACGCGGGCGGGGGCCCGGCCCGGGGGGGGAGAGGGCACGGCCCCGAACGGGTCGGAGCCCCAGTCCGGCATCTCGGGGGGCGGGGCCGAGGCGGGCGGCAACGGCCGGGGCAGGGACGCCGGGCGTCTCGCGGGAGCGGGGTCCGGACTGCCCTCCGGAGTTACGGCGTCCCCGCGCGGGAGCCGGGACCGGCTCTGGCCCGGCCCGGCCCGGTCGGGAGCCGGGGGCGGCTTGGGCCTGCCCTCTGGCGCGGTCTGGCGCCCGGCCTCGGAAACGCCGGGCAGACGGACGGGGCCCCGGGGACCCTCCAGCTCGCGGGCCGTCCCGTTCCCGTCCGGGGACGCGTCGGCCGGGCCGGAGCCCCCGTGAAGGGACGCCTCATCGGCGGCGTCCTCGGGAAGGTGCCGGAAAACCCGGGTGAACCCGTCCGAGACGAGGCGGAAGAGCCTGAAGACCCGGAAGCCCCGGAAGTCCCAGGCCGCCCGGCTGTCCGGGAAGGCTGGGGAGCCGTCCGGGCCCGCGAGGGGAGCTGCGGCATCGACCGTGTCCGGCGAGGCCCCGCAGTCCGGGCAGGGCGTGCCTTCAGCGGCGATCCCGCCGTCCCGGACGGCGGAAGAGCTTTCCGGAGATCCCGAGACCCGGGGCAGGCCGGGGACGGGGCCGCCGGGCACCTGGAGCCCGGGGCGGCCGGAGGTCGCGGGCGCGGGAGGAGTCCCCGGTGAATGGCCGGGCCCGGAGGGGCCCAGGCCCCTGCCGCCCGTTGAGGGAGGCGAGGCCGTCACGGACGCGGGAGCCGAGGCCGCAGGAGCCGGCACGGACGCGGGAGCCGAGGCCGCGGGAGCCGGAACGGACGAGGGGGAGGCGGCGGGAGCAGAGGCCGCGGGAGCCGAAGCCGGAACGGTCGCGGGGGAGGCGGCGGGAGCAGAGGCCGCGGGAGCCGAAGCCGGAACGGACGCGGGGGAGGCGGCGGGAGCAGAGGCCGGCGAGGCTGGGGGAGCCGATGCCGGCATGGCGGCTGGAGAAGTGGCCTTAAGCAGAGGCAACGCGGACCCTCCTGGGGCTCCCCTGCCTGTCGAGGCGGGAGCCGAAGCCGGCAAGGCGGCGGGAACAGAGACAGACGCGGACGCTGGAGCGGAGGTCTGAGGCGACGCGGATCCTCCGGGGGCTATCCTGCCAGCCGAGGCTGATGCCGAGACCGGCGCGGCTGGGGGAGCCGGTGCAGGTGCGGAAGCCGGGGTGGCGGCCTGAGGCAGAGGCGACTCTGGCCCTCCCGGGGCTCCGCAGCCTGCAAAGGCGGGAGCCGAGGCAGGCGAGACGGTCTTGGGGGACGCGGGCCCTCCGGCGGCTCCCCTGCCTGCCGAGGCGGGAGCCGAAGCCGGCAAGGCCGCGGGAACCGAGGCCGGCGAGGCAGTCTTGGGGAACGCGGATCCTCCTGAGGCACCGCTGCCCCCCGGCACGGGTGCCGAAGCCGGCCCGGAAGCTGAGGCAGAGACTGGAGCTGACACGGGAGAGGAGGCCTGAGAGGACGCGGGCCCACCGGAGGCCCCCTTGCCGCCAGGAGCAGGAGCGGAGGACGGTCCGGGATCGGGGTTGGCGGGAGAAGCTGACGCCGGCCCTTCGGAGGCTCTCTTGCCGCCCGTCTTGGAAGCGGCGGAGGAAGCCTCTTTAGCTGCCAAACCAGCCACGGCCCTGCCCTTCTTGGCACCCGCCGCGGCCGCGGGAGCCTTCTTGGAAGCTGACCCCGCGGCGGCCCCGCCCTTCTTGGCGCCCGCCGCGGCCGCAGGAGCCTTCTTGGAAGTTGACCCCGCGGCAGCCCTGCCCTTCTTGGCGCCCGCAACGGCCGAAGGAGCCTTCTTGGACGCGGACCCCGCGGCGGCCCTGCCCTTCTTGGCACCCTCAACGGACGCGGGAGCCTCCTCGGACACGGCCCCCTCCTCGGACGTGGCCCCTGTCTTGGACACGGAACTCGACTCGGACGCGGGCCCGGCGGCGGCCTTCTTGCCGTCTGCAACGGACGTGACAGTCTTCCTGGACGCGGGCTTTCCGGCGGCCCTGCCCCTCTTTATGCCTGCCCCGGACGCGGCAGGCTTCCTGGAAGCGGGCTTTCCGGGGGCGCCCTTCACGCCGGAAACGGGGGCGGCGGCCGTCCCGGAAACGGGGACGCAGGAAGGAGAGGTATCGGACTCCCCGGCGTCCGCCCTGGCGCAGGGCGCGGGAGACTTCCCGGACGCGGCGGGAGGGCCGGAAGCGGCTGGAGACCATGAAGCGGCATGGGGCCCGGACGCGGCGTCTCCTGCGGATCCCGCAGCCGCGGTCTCCCGTGCAGGGGCGCCGGTTGCCGTCACGTCCGGCCCGGGCCCCGCGTCTGGGCGCTCCGTCTCCGTCATGAGTCAGGTCTCCAGCTTCCCCTGGGCTATGGTCTCGGGGAAGCCCCAGTCGTTCTCCGTGCAGGTGGGCGCCTTGTGCCCGTAGAAGACCTTCGAGAGGATCTGCGTCCTGTAGCCGTAGTTGCCGACGTCGGTCAGGTACAGCGTGAGATCCGAGGCCTTGAAGGGTGGCTGGAAGCCGGAATCGTAGAACAGGACCTCCCTGAAGGGGCTCCTAGCGTCCACCTTGAAATGCCACTCGAAGCCCGTCTCGGCGGCGTCCCTGGCCAGCACGGACGGGATGAGCCCCACCTTGGTCATGTCCACCGGCCTTGCGGCGGTCTCGTCCTCCTCGCCAGGCAGGTACCAGGAGATGGACATGCTCTCGGCCGGGTAGTCGAGGTTCTGGACCTCGGCCCCCGTGAGGTAGACGGACCCGGTGCTGGCTATCCCCACCTTCCTGTGGGCCGGCCCCTCAAGAGTGTCCACGGTCTCGTCGGCCACCTCGAAGTCCGTGTCGCTCTCGGACCCCATGGGACGCTCCCCGGCGCTCAGGATTATCTCCCTTTGGGCCGAGACGATTAGCGCCAGCTTCAGGAGGGGCATGGGAAGCATCCTTTCTGTCGCGGTCGCGGGGAAGGCCCGCCCGGGCCGGGAAGGCGCACCCGGTTCAGGCCGCTGATGCCAGACTACCACAGCGCGGGAAGGCCGATCAAGCCCGGAGGCGGCCAGCGCCGGAGGGTTCCTCGTCGGGATTCCGGGGTGCCGGGCTCGCAGGTTTACGGCGTCCGCGCCGCCGGCTTCCTTGCGTCCCCGTGCCTCGGAGTTTCGTGCATCGGCCCGGTGCCTCGAAGTTCCGTGCATCGGCCCAATGCCTCGGAGTTCCGCGCATCGGCCCGGTGCCTCGGGTCTCGGATCGTCCGGTCCGGAGCTTCAGGATTACGGGCGTCCGGTTCCGGACTTCCGGGCCGGCGGCACCGTCTTGCCCGCATCCACATGCACCGCTTGGGGCCGAAACGTTCCGGGAGAGGTACGGCACTATGCCAGCAGGCGGAGGCGGCCCCCCCTGCCTTTCAAATCCTCCCGTGCTTCCAGACCTTCCCGTCCTTTCAGACCTCCAGGCCCTTCAAGAACTCCCCGTCCTCCCAGAACTCCAGGCTCTTCCAGAACTCCCCGTCCTCCCAGAACTCCCCCCCAGAACTCCTGGCCCTTCAAAAACTCCCCGCCCTCCCAGAACTCCCCCCACAGAACTCCTGGCCCTTCAAAAACTCCCCGCCCTCCCAGAACTCCCCTTCCTCCCAAAACTCCCGTCCCCGCAGATCTCCCCGTCTTTCCAGAACTCCTCGCCCTTCAAGAACTCCCGGCCTTCCCAAAACTCCCCGTCCTCCCAGAACTCCCGACCCTCCCAAAACTCCCCGTCCTCCCAGAACTTCAAGTGCTGAAAATCCTTCCTTCCCCGCAGATCTCCCCGTCCTTCCGGTAACCGGCCCAGGGGTCGCCCTGACAGGGGGCGGCCCTGCACAAAGCCTCCCGTCAGTCCTCCCATGACTGATCGCCCGTGTCGTAGACGAAGGGCCGGTAGGCCTGGCTCACGGCGATGCCGAGCCTCTGCCCGGGGACGAGATCCCTGCAGTCCTCCAGGGCCATCCTGGCCGCCCAGTAGGGGTAGTTGATGCCGCCCAGGCAGGAGAAGTACAGCCCGCCGGCCATGCGGGGGTTGATTTCCAGGAGTCTGGGCCCGTCCGGGGAGGAGCGGAACTGGACGTTCACGATCCACGAGAGCCCGAAGCGGCGGACAAGGCTTGCCGCCGCCCCGGCCAGGGCCGCGTCCTCCACCAGACGTTCAGGGGCGCCGGAGCGCAGGGGCTTCCTGCGGACGGTCGAGGCCAAGAGGCTCCCGTCCATGGCCAGGCAGTCCAGGCTGAACTCCGGGGCGGGGAGGAGCTCCATCACCAGGAGCTTCCGGAACCTCTCCGGGGGCACGTCCAGGACACGAAGGGCCTCCTCCCAGGAGACGCTGGCATGGTCGCTGGCGAGGAACGAGGCGAGCGGGTCGTGCGAGTCGGATCTGATGATCTTGAAGCCCAGCCCGTAGATGGAGCTGGTGGGCTTGAAGCACACCGCGAGCCCCGCGGCACGGAGCTCCTCTGCGGCAGATCTGAAGCTCTCGGCGTCCGCCGCCTCGCGGTAGCGCGGGATGCCGACGTCGAGACCCCGGCAGGCGGCGTAGAAGAGGGCCTTGTCGTTTAAGACGTCGAGCGTCTCGGGACCGGCCGGGACCATGAGACGGACGCCCATGCTCTCGAAGTCGGAGGCGCGGGCCGCCAGGGCCCGCGCCTGGCGGGACGGCCAGAAAATCCGGACCCCCTTCGCGCGGCACACGTCAAGGCACCAGTCCGCGTAGCCCTCCCCCTGCGGGTCCGGGGGCTCGTCCAGGAACTCGTCCGCCGCGGGCCTGGCAACGAAGCCCGGGTTGGAGTGGCTCAGGATCACCCTGAGCCCCCCGGGAAAGCCGCCGTGCTCGGCGGCCCCCCGGTCCAGAAGCCCTATTATGTTGTACAGGCTGGAGAAGCCGTGGTTGAACCACAGGACAGTCGCCACGCGGCCTCCTGGAAGCGCCGGAAAGGGGCGGCCCCGACCGCCGGACGTCCGGGGCGGGAGCGGCCCGAGCGCGGACAAGTCAGGGCGCCGTTCGGCTGGCCCGCCCGGGGAACGGGCCGCCGGGAACTGAAGGCCCGGAGGCGGAGCCGACCGGGACACGGCAGGGCCCGGCGGAACCCGCGAAGGCTGGCCGGAGCCGGCGGCTGGCGGCTCTCGCAGGAGCCTGGCCGCTCCTGCCGACACTTGCGGCGATCCCCGTCCAGCGTAAAGCGTACGGGCGCACAGGCAAGAACGCAAGCCGCCAGCCGAAGCCCGCCATGCCCGACGGGCAGGGCGAAGTCCCGCGAGCCTGGCCGGGAGGGACGGAGCCCCGCAAGCCTTGCCGGTACGGGTCGGAGCCCCGCCTGCCCGCATGCCCGACCTGGCGGGCAGGAGCCCTCCATGCCCGGCCGGACGGGACAGAGCCCTCCATGCCCGACCGACGGGACAGGACGGAGCCCGCCATGCCAGACCGGACGGGACGGAGGCCGTCAGAGCCTGCCGGACGCGAAGGAGGCAGCCATGCCCGACCGGACAGGGCGGAGACCGCCATGCCCGGCCTGGCCGGCCGGAGCCCCATCCCGCACCGAGGCCAGGAACCTGGCCGAAGTCCGGGGGGCCCGGGAAGGCCCCTAGAGGCAGTTCGCGAGCATTGGGCCCATGTCCCTGACCGTCCTGCCGTTTCCGAACTCGCCCACGGCGGCCATCTTCCACTCGTTGTTGTGGCGGTACACCTTGGCCATGACCAGCGCCGTGTAGTCCCCGCCGCCGGTGAGCGTGTAGCGGGCGATCTCCTGGTTGTTGCGGGAGTCCACGATCCGGCAGAAGGCGTTCGCGATGTCCGTGAACTTCTGCCCCCGGAAGCTGTTGACGGTGAAGACCAGCTGGGTGACGGCGGCGGGCACCCTGGGGAGGTCGACAATTATCTGCTCGTCGTCTCCCTCTCCCTGGCCGGTCAGGTTGTCGCCGGTATGCACGATGGACCCGTCCCTGCTCTTCAGCTGCTGGAACCAGACCGAGTCCACCTCCTTCTTGCTCGCGTCGAAGAGGACGCACGAGGCGTCGAGGTCGATGCTGCCCAGCCCCGGCCTGTCGACCGGGTCCCAGCCCAGGCCCATCACGACCTTGCTGAGCCCCCCGCCGGACTCCTTGTCGAGGGAAATCTTCTGGCCCTTTACTAGCGATATGCCCATGATGACGTTCTCCCTGCCCGGACGGCGCGGTCGCGCCGGGGGCCGAAGGTGGTGATCCCGGAGGGGATCTAGGAAAAGAACTCGAAAATCCGGAACGCGGGGCGCCCCGGCGGACCGGAGATGGCCTGCCCCTTGGGGCGAGGCGCTCGCCCGAACCGCAGTTCCGCCGCGGACGTGATCCGACCGGCGGCAGGCGGTAGAAAATTCAGCGAAAAATACTGCGCAAGTTCGTCGGGAAAGAGACTGCGGAAAAATAATACGTAAGAGATGCGATGAACCAGGATGGATAAAAAACTGAAACTGCTTGCACAAAAGGATAAATAATGATAAATATGCGTTAAAATATTAAAAAAAAATTAAATTGAAAATAAAAAAGACTGCAGAGAAAGCGAATACAGACGAATCAAACGAAACATATTTTACTGAATAAACTTATTACATCAGCGGAAGCTTATGGAAAATGGGCAACAGGCAGAATCATGCCAAAGCACGGAACAGGACAAATCAGGATAGCCAGCGGAAACCTGAGGCAAAAGGGAAGACGGACAAGGCGGTCCCGGAAGGAAAGGCCGGGGCAGGGAAGAATGCGCCTGGAAAAAATCAGGCAGGCGCACGGAGGCAAGGCGATGCCGGAAGGAAAGGCCGAGACACGGAAGGAGCCGCCGTGAAAATGTCCTGCGGACTAATCCCGCAGACAACGGCGGGAACGCGAAGGACCGGGCAGGCCGCCCATACGGCGGCGGCCTGCGGGCCGGGCGCCGCCGTGGGCACGGCCGGCCCCCCGCGGCCCGGCCGGCGGATGCCCGGCGGCCGGAGGGTCAGAGGCAGTTCACCATCGTGGGCAGGAGGTCCTGGATGGTCCTCCCGTTCCCCTGCTCGCCCAGCGCGGCCATCTTCCACTCGTTGTTGTGGCGGTACAGCTTGGCCATGACCATGGCGGTGAAGGCCCCGCCGCCGGTGAGCGTGTAGCGGGCTATCTCGCCGTTGTTCCGGGAGTCCACGATGCGGCAGTAGGCGTTCTCCACGTCGTTGAAGGTCTGGCCCTGGAAGCTGTTGACGGTGAAGACGAGGGTGTTCACGCTGGCGGGAACGCGGGAGAGGTCCACTATGATCTGCTCGTCGTCGCCCTCGCCCTCGCCGGTCAGGTTGTCGCCCGTATGTACGATGGACCCGTCCCTGCTCTTCAGCTGCTGGAACCAGACAACGTCCACCACCTGCTTCTGCGCGTCGAACAGGGCGCAGGAGGCGTCCAGGTCGATGTCCACCTTGCGGGAGAAGAAGAGGCCCTTCTTCTTGACGGGGTCCCAGCCCAGGCCCATGACGACCTTGGAAAGACCTCCGCCGGACTCCTTGTCGAGCGAGATCTTCTGACCCTTCGTGAGATTTATGGCCATTTTGCGGGTTACCCTCCTTCGTGAGCGGGGCGCGGCCCCGCAGCTGATCTGTCGTTGCGGCGGGCTACCTGGGCCGCGCGTCAGCCCCGGAGCGGCTTTCGGGCACGGCCCGTGACCGCCGGAGACCGGAGGCTTCCGAGGACCTGGGGTCCCGAAGCGCCCGGGGGGCGGCGGTCAAAAAAATCAATGCGGAAAACGGAGGTCCGGGCTGTTCCGGATACCCGGCTGAACCTGAGGCGCCGGCAGTTCCGGAACCTGGCTGAACCGGGTGTGCCGGCAGTTCCGGGGACCCGTAGGACCGGGCAGTTCCGGAGCCACAGATGAACCGGGGAACCGTGCAGTCCGTGGGCCCCGGAGGAACCCGGAAGACCGGGCAGTTCCGGAGCCCCGGCGGAAACACGGGAACCGGACAGTTCCGGTGACCCGGAGGAACCGGCAGGTCACGGGCCGGGCCGGCCCTAGACGTCCACCCCGTAGTTCGCGGCCAGCGCTCCGAGGCCGCCGGCGAAGCCCTGGCCGATGGCCTTGAACTTCCACTCGGCCCCGTGGCGGTAGATCTCCCCGAAGATCATGGCCGTCTCCGTGGACATGTCCTCGGAGAGGTCGAAGCGGGCTATCTCCTGGCCGTTCCCGGCGTCCACCACCCGCATGAAGGCGCGGGAGACCTGCCCGAAGTTCTGGCGGCGGCCCTCAGCCTCGTGGATGGTGACGGTGACGGCCAGCTTCGTGATCTCCGGGGGCACGGCCTCCAGGTTGACGCTGATGGTCTCGTCGTCGCCCTCGCCCGCCCCGGTACGGTTGTCGCCGGAGTGCTCCACCGAGCCGTCGGAGCTCTTCAGGTTGTTGTAGAAAATCATGTCGAGGCCCGAGCGGACCTTGCCGTCATCCTTCAGGAGGAAGGCCGTGGAGTCGAGGTCGAACTCGGTGCCGTCCGTGACCCGGACGTCCCATCCGAGGCCCACCGTGACCTTCTTAAGGCCAGGGGCCTCCTTGGAGAGGGAGACGTTGCCGCCTTTGACGAGCGAGACTGGCATGTTCTTGAGGCTCCTTTCAGCTAGAGCTGACTAGAGGTGACGCACTGGCCCGGGCCCCCGCGGCCTCCGGGCCGCCCCGGAGCTCGACCGGGCGACCGCCCGCGGCCCGGGCACGGGGACGGCCCTGGTGGCCCCCCGTCTAGGTCCGTTCCGCTTGCGTTATGATTCATCATAAAACAAAAAGCCCGGGGGGACAAACTTTTGTCAGGCCTTTCATGGTTAACCCCAAAGCAAATCTCGGGCCATCGGGCCCGACCGGCCTCCCTGGCCGCCGAAGCCGCGCCTGCGGCCAGGCCCCGGACCGGCACCGAGCAGGATTGACACGCAGCCGTCCTGGAAGCGAGCAGGACTTACTCGCTGCCGCTCTGAAACGAGCAGGACCGACACCCTGTCAGGACAGGAACTCTACAGGCCCGGAACCGGGAACGTGGAACGGGGTGCCGGAAGATGCCTCCTCCGAAAAATCCCCCGAGGCACCCGTAACCCTGCGGCCCGCCCCGGGCCTGGACAGGGACCGGATCAGACCGCAATTCCAGGATTCGGAAAGAGTAACCATTCAGGACCCCTACCCCCCTTTAAGTCCCAACCGAGAGTTTTTTTTCAATATCGATGAGTAATTAGGTAGGTGGAGGCAGAAAGGAAGGTTGACCAGTTGGCAGCAACCAAAGCATGAGCAAGAGCCTGGTGCCAACCAATGTCAACTTGTAAGGCCGGCCCGAGCCCGGAGGAAGGCCTCCGAGCTCGGACCCTCCCCGACATTACGGTCATCCTGCATCCATTCCCCGGCCTCCAGCCCTGCCTTCCCCTACCTCACGTCCTCCCTATCCCAGGCGTAGAGCCCTCTCAGCCGTCCCACGCCTTACATCCACTGCCTCCATACATTCTTTCCCCGGCATCAGACCTCCTCTGCCTCACGCCTGCCAACCCCAGGAGCTACCTCCCTTCCCAGCTTCCCCGCCCTATTTCCATGCCCCCCTCCCCCCCTATCGTCCGTTGCCAGCTCGGTCACCCCCCCATTTCTCAAGTCCAAGGATTTTCTTCCGATTCGACGTCTACTATAGGGCATTACAGAGCATGGCTCGGCTTGGTTGGCAAATATGTATTGACAAGAGATCGGAAAATACTATACTTTAGAACACATGTAAT
>JAISFP010000328.1 GCA_031263525.1 Deltaproteobacteria bacterium
ACCACCGCCGTCCCGGAAAGCACCACGGCCCCGGCGTGCGGGCCGGACACGGGGGCGGGCACCGCAGGGGCGCCCCGGTCCATCACGGCAGGGGAGACGGCCCGAAGCGCCACCACCGCAGGTAGCCGGAATCTTCAGGGGGCCGCCGAGCCCTCCCCCGAAAGGGAGGAGGCCCGGCTGTTCGCGCATGCGGGGCAGGACGTCCGACGACTACTTGCCCCTGGCCGTGCCGCCACGTGCCGTTCTGAGGCAGGCAGGTCCGGCAGGGGGGCTCCTCCTGGGTCGGAGGGAAGACGGGAAGGGCGGTCAGCCGGGGATGCGCCTCCTTGGCCTGAGGGAAGACGGGAAGGCAGGTCAGCCGGGGATGCGTCTCTTGGGCCGGCGGGAAGGCGGGAAGGCAGGGCAGCCGGGGATGCGCCTCCTTGGCCTGAGGGAAGACGGGAAGGGCGGTCAGCCGGGGATGCGTCTCTTGGGCCGGCGGGAAGACGGGAAGGCTGAGGTTTTGCATCCTGGGGCGGGCTGAAGAAGGGAAGGCAGGTCGTCTGGGGATGTGCCGCCTGTGCCGGACGGAAGAAGGGAAGGCAGGTCGGCTGGGGATGTGCCGCCTGTGCCGGACGGAAGACGGGAAGGCCGGTCAGCCGGGGATGCTTCTCCTTGGCCTGAGGGAAGGCGGGAAGACGGGAAGGCCGGTCAGGCGGCGGTGCCTCAGGGGCCGGTGTCGGGCTCGGCCGAGTCGAACGGTGCGGGAGCAGGCACCCGGCACAATGGCTCCGCTGAAACGCGGGACGGGGGGCATTGCTTCCCGGCCGCGCCGTCATGATGGCTGTCTGCGGTGAGGATCTCCCAGCCCTGCGGTGAGGATCTCCCCGCCCTGCGGGGAGAAAAGTGGCGTCTGGACCGGCTCCGGGAGGGGGGCATACGGGCGGACCGGGAGAGGTTCACCGGCAGGGGGCCTGCGGGGCGTGGGCTGCGGTCTCGCCCGGCTGAGGACGTCCCGGTCCGGCTCCCAGCAGAGGGCTAGGCACGGAACTTGCTTCATTTGCTGGCATGCACCCTGTACCCTGGGAGGCGTCCTCCCCGCAATGTGCAGGGCGGCAGTATGCGGAGGTAGAGCATGAAGATGTCAACCCATGGTCAGGGATGGAGACTGGCGGCTGTCGCCTTGGCGGCGACGGTCCTGGCGGCATCGTGGAACTGCCGGGCAGAGGCACAGACGGCATCCGACTCCGGGTACGCCGACGCGGGCACCGGTCCGGTAATTGACTGGGCGGAGCACGTGTACGCCGGGGCGGCGGGCAGGGCGAGAGGCGGCC
Organism: Deltaproteobacteria bacterium; assembly: GCA_031263525.1. Taxonomy (GTDB): domain Bacteria; phylum Desulfobacterota; class Desulfarculia; order Adiutricales; family Adiutricaceae; genus JAIRZX01. The sequence continues at coordinate 1,314 of JAISFP010000328.1, forward strand.
ACGCCGCGAAAGGCCGGTGCCGCGTCGAACGGGACAGAAGTTCGCATTTCAGATGCGGCGGCGGGCCCAGCCGCGAGCGATGGGTCAAGATTTGCGACGAGCCAAGCAGGAAAAAACGTGATCGTTCGCCATTTGAAAGATCCTTAAGGCATTCCGCATCGGGGACCGCGTCAGATGTCGCGGACGCCGTGCTGGTCCTGGACGGGGACGTCCAGTTCGTCCCGGCCTGCATGAGGACACGGAAACGGAAAGACTCGCGCTACGACCGCCGCAAGAGCCGCGGCACGAAACCTGAGAGCAAGGGGACTTCCAGGCCCGGAAGGGGGTTGACAGATGAGTCTCGGGGAAGCTAGGCACGTGGAAGCCTGGAGCGTCGCGTTCACGCGGAATGGCCCGGGCGGGAACGGACGGCTGGGAGTCGGGAAGAACTGACGGCATGGACTTGGGAAGAGCGGAGGTCCCGGCAGGCACGCTGAAGCGGTCCTGCCGGGGCCTTCTCGTTGTTGCTGGGGGCCGCTGGCAGTTCCCTTCGGGATCAGGTTCATGGCTGTCGCACGGGAACACGGGACCTTCCTGAGTCTTCGTCATGTTTCCCGTGTCGTCATGTCGAGAGATGCACGCACGTGGCTCCGCGAGGAATGGGCGGGGAAGCTTTTCTGGCTGGAAGCGATACAGATTCGTCAGGATACCCAAGCAAGAGTCTGAGCCTGTGGAACAAATTTTCCAGAAGAAAATTTAAATTTTTCCTTAACAGTAATTTGGAATGAATATATCTCAATGTCGACCAGCATAAAATTTCAAAAATTATAAAACTAGGAAATTTTACGAATAATAAATTTTTATGTTGAAATGTACTGGTAATTTTTTAAATGTATGAAAGAGCATTTTAGCGATAAAAATGAAATAGCATTAGATAACATGTAAGATAGCCAATTGATTTGACATCATTAAATTAAGTATAAATTACTTTCATGTAGATAGACATTTTCCGCCGATCCAACAGTATAATTATAGCAGATTTCCATATGACTTCCGTACGATTTTCGCATAATTTTCTGGTAGTTACTTCTCAGTACTCGTATCTGATGAAGAGAATCGGCGAAAGTGTATCTGAAAAGCTTAAACGGCAAGTCTGTCTGGCAAGACCGTCAGACGTTGCGTAAGATGGGCTTGCGGGAAGCATGATCTCTGTCGGATGAAGTCCAGGTGCCGAAGGCCGGCAGGGACTGGTTCGCTCTCCGCCGTGCCGGGCAAATTGCCGAGACTCAGTCTAATGCGCGGCCTCGTGCCGACGGGAGAATGTTCTGGCGTCCCGGCGGCATCGAAGGGGCCACCGTCATCTCCAGTCGCCCAGAAGGACGAGCCTGGCCCAGTAGTACGGGTGCGAGAAGCCTGTCCCGTCCCAGGGGGGCGCCTCGTTCTCGCCGCTGGAGTCAGATGTCCGGGCATTGCCGTCTGCGGACTTTCCGGATATTGCTTGTCCGTTGTCGGTTGCTGCGAACTGCGCGTTGACGCCTGCGGGCTCGGCTGACGGCGACTCCCCTCCAGCGGTCTCGGCGGAAGGAGCCCCATCTTGCGCGGGGATCGTTGCGGAAGGCGCCCCGCCTCCGGGCGGAATTGCCGGTGACGGAGCGGCGTCTGGCGGCCCTGCGGCCGGAGGCGTGGACGCGTCGGGCGCGGCGCCGCGAATCAAGAGCGTCTGCGCCTCGCGCAGGGCATCGGCCCTGCCGAGACGGCCGCCGTAGCGGAGGCGGTAGAACTCTCTGACGAGCGAGGCGGACGAGGGCCCGTCGGCTCGCCACAGGGAGGCCAGCACGGCGGGGACCCCGGCCCTCGACGCGGCCTCTCCCAGGCCCTCCACCTCCCTGCCGTCCGACACGCTCCTTCCGGCGGAGTCCTCCGAGAGGGAGAACGTCAGGAGCTCGGGGGCGCGCCTGCCGGCGCCGGCCGCGGCCAGGATTTGCGCGAGCGCCGCCTCGCTCCCGTCCCCCAGCATGAGGGAGGTCGCGTCCAGGCCTGCCGGGTACAGGCGGAACGGGACGGCGAAGTGCGCGGCCGCTGCCCCTGAGGAGAGGCTCGCGAGAAGGTTCGCGCGGGTGAAGTCCCCGTCGAGGAGGGGGACGGGGACGGGCACGGGCCTCCTCCCGTGCCGTGCGCCTCCCGGCGGGTCCGTCCCGGCGGAGAGCGCCGATAGCTCCTCCCGTGTGCCGGCGTACGCCGGACGGCCCGCCACGTCGGCAGGAACGTACGGGACGAGGGCGGCCTCCCCGCCCGACGTCGCGCCGAGGACCGCCAGGCGGGCCGCGCCCCTGGCCGGGCTTCCGCGCCGGCCTTCCAGGGCGGAGGGCACGAGCAGGGCGGTGGGGCGCCTTTCCGCGAGCCAGGCCCCGCCGTCCCACAGAGCTGCCGGCGGCACGTGCCGGAGCGTCCCGTCCAGGGAGAACAGGAGGGGGCCGTCCCCCGTCTCCGCGAGCTCGGCATCCAGGGGGCCCAGGATGGCGTCGCGGAGCTTCCGCGCGAGGGGGCGCGGATCCCTGGACGGGTCCTCCAGGAGCGCCCTGAACTTCCCGGCTAGGGCGGCGAGCTCGTCGCGTCCCATCGGCGTCTCCCTGGCGACGGCCCCGCGGGGCGTGACCAGGACAAGGTGCAGCGCGTCCCGTGCGGAGACGGCATGGAGGATCCCTGCCGCCCCGGACCGCGCGACGGCATTCGCGCGGGCGTCGAGCCCGGCCTGGGAGGGCCCTGAAGAGTCCGCCCTCGCCCCGGCCTTGCGGCGGGGGCTCTTGGCGGCAGGGGCGGGGCCGGACGCGCCCGCCCTCGATCCGGCCTTGCGGCGGGGTCCCGCGGCGGCGCGGGCGGGGCCGGAGGCGTCCTGCGACACGGCCGCCCCTCCCGCGGCTCCGTGATCCGTCCCGGCATGGCCGGAGACGGCTGAAGCGGACGTGTCGCCCGTGGTTGCGGGATCCCCCCCGGCATGGCCGGAGACGGCTGGAGCGGACGAGTCGCCCGGGGTTGCGGGATCCCCCCCGGCGGGGCCGGAGGCGGCGGAAGCGGACGTGCCGAGCGGGGTTCCGGGATCCGCCCCGGCGGGGCCTGGGCCTGGGCCGGAGGACACTGTCTCGCCCGACCCTCCGCCCCCTTTCCCGTCCAGAAGGGCCGGGAGCGAGCCGCAGAAGGCGACGAAGGCCAGGAATTCCTGGGAGTCGTCGAGCGGCGAGATGTACTCGCCGTCGCCCTCCGCGGCCGGGCCGGCATCCCAGTCCGCTCCGTAAAGGCCGAGCGGGGGGACTTCCCATTCCGGATCATGCATGACGTGGGGGGCGGCGGCCGTGCCCCGTTCCGCCCTGAGACGCGTGCCGGCCGACTCGGCGGCGGCCGCCGCGGCCAGGAAGGCCCCGCGGGCCTCCTCCTCGGGGGTCCCCGCGAAAAGGTCGGGGGCGGCCGCCGGGGCGCGCCTCCTCCCGGCGGTCGCCCCGGCGCCTGGCGCGGGCGTCCCCGGCGCGAACTGGGCGAGCTCGTGCTCCTTCAGGAGATCCAGGACGTCCAGCGCCTCTCCGGTCCTCCCCTCCCTGAGTAGCGCCCCGGCAAGGTCGCGGTGCGCGTAGCCGACTGCGGCGGTCCAGATGCGCCTCGCCCGCGGGTCCAGCCGGACGAGCCGCCCGCGGAATGACGCGGCCCCGCCGGCGGCGGTCTTAAGGTAGAAGATCGCCGTCCGGCGGTCCCCCAGCCCGGCGCTGGCCTGGCCCAGGCCGGCCGAGGCCATGAGCGCCAGCGGATGGCCGGGGCCGCCCGCGGAGACCGCGCGGGCCAGCGCCGGGGCGAGCATGTCCCGGGCCTCCTCGTGCCTGCCGGCCTCAGTGTACAGTCCCGCCCGGACAATCCTCTCGAGGAGCACGTCCGGGTGGGAGGCCCCCAGGAAGGCGTGCCTGGCTGGCGGATCCAGGACACCCACATCGTAGTGCTCCGGGCTGACCCAGGCCGGCGGCGGCCATGCCGCGTCCGGGCCGGCGGCCATCGCGAAGTCTAACGCGCCCCGGTGGTCTCCAGTGGCATCCAGCGCCGCGGAGATGCCGGCTATGTAGCGCGGGGGGGCGGGGAAGCCCAGCTCGGTGAATGCCTCCCGGAGCCTCAAGAGGAGCTTCAGCGCCTCCTCGGCCTCTCCCAGCTCTGCGAGCGAGAGGGCAAGGCCCTCCTCGGCAGCCCGGGCCCTGTCTCCCCGGATGCCATTTCCGAGCGAGAGGGCGGCGACGGACTCGGCGTCGCCCGGAGGCCCCGCCAGGGCAGCCGCCAGGCGCCCGTACAGCCTGGCCGCGGCTGCCGGGTCGCCGGTGCGCAGGAGCGCTGCGGCCAGGTTTCCGGACGCCGCGAGGGCGGCGGGCCCGTCCTCCCCCTCCAGCACCGAGAGCCCCGTGTGGGCCCGCTCTGCCAGGTTCAGCGCGGAGGGGCCGTGGCCCGAGGCCAGGAGCGCCGAGGACAGGGCGTCCAGCGTCCTCAAAGTGTCCGGGTGAACGTTTCCCAGGACGCGTTCCCTTCCCGCCGCGGCCCGGCCCAGGTGCTCGCCTGCCTCGGCGAGGCGCCCGAGCACGAGCTCCGCCCTGCCGAGGGCGTCGAGCGCCTCCAGTGTCAGGGGAGCGTCCGGGCCCAGCGTCAGCTCCAGCTCGGCCGCGTCTCTGGCGGTCAGGCCCCTGGCTGTCCAGAGCTCGTCCAGGAGGAGAGCCCCCGTGTAGCTCCGCTGGGCGACAAGCTCGCCTGAGGCCACGAGGGCGCGCCACCTTTCCCTGTCTTCCCGGGCCTGAGGTGTGTCGGGGCCGCCGGATTCGCCCTGTGCCGGTTCGCCCTGGCCCCCCGTGCCGGCTCCCGCCTGGGGGCCGCTCCCGCCCGAGGGACCGTCAGAAGCCTCCCCCGGGTCCGCGGGCTCCCCTTCCGTCTTCACTGGGCCGCCGGGGGGCAGGCTGGCGGCGTCACCGGCTTCGTCCGGGCCCGTGTCTCCGGAGGCGCCGGTGGCGGCGTCCCGGGCTCCGTCCTGAACCGTGTCACGGGCGTCGCCGGCGGGAGCGGGGGGTTCGCCGGGCCTGTTGTCCCGTGCGGCTCCGGAGCCTGCCCCGGGGGCGGCGTCCCCTGCCCCGGCAGTGAGGACGCCCGGGCCTGCGTCGCCGGACAGGGCTTCCGGGGCCGGCTCTTCCCCGAAAAGGGGGCCCGGGGACATGGCCGGCGACAGGACGGCAACGGCCGTAAGGGCGAACGTGACAAGTGTCAGCCGCATTACAGGTTTGGCGGTCAGGTCGAGTGCTGTCATGGCTGGTCCTGGGCCGGGCGGCCTGGGGCTGGGGATGGCCCCGATGGCCCTTCCCGTGAGACGCGGGAGGCCCGCCGTACCGGAGGGGCGGTAGTTCTGCGGGCCGGGTTCGCGTTGGATTTAAATTGCATACCAGTATTTAGGATGGGGTGTCAACATTTTGGACTGGGTGTCAGCTCGCGCTGTCCGGGGAGGTCCGGGGGGCCCTGGTCCCCGGGTCCGCCCGGACCCGCCCGCGTCCGAGCCGGGAGCCTGCCCTGACAAGGCCTTCCCGCCCGAAGTTTCCCCGGCAGGAGCCCTGCCGTCCTGAGTCTCCCCGGCATGGCGGCCGGGGGCCGATCCGTTTCGGGCGGGTAGCCTCTGCCCTCATCCGGGACGGAAGTACCCGTCCGGCGGACCTCCCGGGCCGCCGTGCCGGACGGCCGACACGGAGGGCAGTCCCGCCGCGCCTCCGATCGGGAGCCTGCGGAAGCCGCCACAGGCAGTGCTTTCAGGCGAGTTCCGGTCCCCCGGGGCGACCCGGCGTCTCTCGCGGGGGCCGTCTTTCGCGTCTGGCACGGAACTGGCATTTTATCATGCTCGACGCCCCGGAGGACGGGGCATTTCCCGGAGGAAGAGAGGCGGCCGCCGGAGGCGGACGAGAAGGAGGCACGAGATGACGAAGATGACCCCCGCAGGCGCGATGAAGACCAGGATCGCGGGCCTGGCGGCAGGAGCGGCGGCCCTCGTGGCGGCGGCGCTCGTTTCTTCGCCGGCTCTGGCCCAGACCGGGTTCCACGTGCAGTCCCCGGACGGCACCGTCGGCTTCAGCTTGGACTTCGGCGAGCTGATGGGCGCCATGATCGACGGCGGCAACGGCGGAGGCGGCGACACCTACTACAGCTCCACCACGATCGTCAATGAGGGGCCCCAGTACGGCGGCAGGCCAGAGCGCGCGGGCCGCCCGCACCACGGAGATCACGGAAGGCCCGCCCACGCGGGCAGTCCGCACCGCCGCGGCCCCGGCAAGGGCGGTCCCGGCCACGTCGGCCCGCCCCGACACGGCGGCCCCGGCAAGGGGGGGCCCGGCCACGTCGGCCCGCCCCGACACGGCGGTCCCGGCAAGGGAGGCCCCGGCCACGTCGGCTCGCCACGTCACGGCGGCCCCGGCAAGGGAGGACACGGCCCCGGCCCGGTGATGGGCGGCGGGCACGGACCAGGCAAGGGCGGTCCAGGATACGGCCCCGGAAAGGGCGGCGGCCAGAGGAAGCACCGCCGGTAGACGCCGGTGGATCCCCGGAATCCCTTGATCGGCCCGCCGGGCCCCCCGAAAGCAGGGGGCCGGGCGGGCCGCTTTCTTCCGGGGCCGGTCACCGGCCCAGGCCCTTTCTGACAGCCGGGACATCAGGGTCGGCAGACCGAGGATGCGCTCCCGGCAGCCGTCAGGGGTCCCTCAGAATCTCGCGGCAGGCCCGCCGGGCCTTCGAAGGCAGGAGGGCGGACGTGCCGCTTTCGTCCGGGGCCGGGAGCCTGGCCAGGCATTTCGTGACAGCCGGGACATCAGGGGCGGCGGCATGAGGAAGCGCTCCCGGCAGCCGTCAGGGGTCCCTCAGAATCTCGCGGCAGGCCCGCCGGTCCCTCGAAAGCAGGGGGCCGGGCGGGCCTCTTTCGTCTCTTGCCGTGCGCCGTCCCGGGCAGCGAGGCCGGGGGAGGCCGGGGATCGATCCGGACCCGGCGAGTAACCTCTCCGCAGCCGCGGGACGAAAGTATCCGGTCGCCTCCTTCCCGGTCCGCCGCTCAAGGCTGCCGGTCCGGTCGCATCCCCGGGGCATGATCCGCCGGAAGCCGAGCGGGGCAGGGCTTTCTGGCGCTGCACGGCCTTACGGAAGCGCCCATGTGCCCCCTCTCATGGCCGACTTCCGCGCCTGGCACGGGACTTGCTTAGCTGATGCTCGACTGATGCTCGACTGATGCTAGACGCCCCTGAAGACGGGGCCTTGTCCGGAGGAAGAGAGACGCAGCCGCCGGAGGCGGACGAGAAGGAGGCCCCTGATGAAGAAGATGACCCCAGCAGGCGCAAGGAAGCTTACGGTCGCGAACCTGGCGGCATGTGCCGCGGCCCTCGTGACGGCGGCCCTCGTTTCATCCCCGGCCGCGGCCCAGACCGGGATCTACGTTCAGTCCCCGGACGGCAACGTCGGCTTCAGCCTGGACTTCGGCGAGCTGATGGGCGCCATGATCGACAACGACAACGACAACGGCGGAGGCGACACCTACTACAACTCCACCACGATCATCAACGAGGGGCCCCAGTACGGCGGCGCTCCCGCCCGCGTGGGCCGCCCCCCGCACCGCGGGGGCCACGGAAAGCCCGGCCACGTGGGCCGCGGGCACCACCGCCGTCCCGGCGGTCCCGGCCACGTGGGCCCTCCCCGTCACCGCGGCCCCGGCAAGGGCGGTCCCGGTCATGCCGGCCCCCCCCGTCACGGCGGCCCCGGCAAGGGCGGGCACGGCCCGGCGGTGAACGGCGGTCACGGCCCCGGCAAGGGCGGTCACGGCCCGGCGGCGGGAGGCGGTCACGGCCCCGGCAATGGCAGCGGCAAGAAGAAGCACCGCCGGTAGCGGTCCCGGAATCACGAGTCGCGCTAGCGGCCCGCCAGGCCTCCCCTGACGCATGGGGTGCCGGGCGGGCCGTTTTTGTCAGGGGGTAGCTCCGGGGAGTCCGGGCCGTCTCCGGGCGGGTTCCTGCGGAAATCGCCGTCAGCCCGGGCCGGCCGGGATGACGTCCTGCGGGAGAGCGCCCCTGCGGGCCGGCCCCCGCGTCCCGAGCCAGAGGGGCAGACGAAGCCTCCGGACCGACCCGGACCGGGCGGGGCGTCCCTTGCGGGGGTCCGGCCTGGTTTCCGGGACATGCGCCACCCGCCGGGTCCCGTGCTCCGCAGGCGTCCCCCGTCCATGCCGAGACCTGCCTCCGTTTCTGGCCCAGGCCGTCTTCCGCCTTCCGTGACCCGTGTCCCAGCCAGTTCCCCCAGCCCTCCACGTACAGTTGGCCCGCCCGGCACCATGGTCCTCTTCCCGCCCCGCGTCCTCCCGAGGTCCTGAGGCTCTCCCTTCCGGGTCCCGCCTCCCCTCAGAGCCGGCCCCTCTCCGAGCCCGGCGTCCCTGACGAGTCCCACTCTCTTCCGGGTACAGTTTACCCGCTAGCGAAAGCATTCCCCTCACTTTAAAGGTGCAGTTTACCCGGCGCAACTGTTCAGGTGCCCCATCAAGAGGAGCCCAACAGGAAGATCTTCCCAACCAAAATACCCTCTCCAGAAACTTCCCCCCCCCGCATGAAGCATCCTCTGTTGACTCTTCAACTTTTAGGGATCTTCATCAGGGTTCTCTTCCTCGAAAAGGGCCTCAATAGAGTGGCACCTGGACAGTTGCTACCCGGTAGCTAACGCGTTTCCCCGGGACCCGTGCCCTTTCTGAGGTCCTCGAGACTTCCCTTCGCGTCCCGCCTCGTTCAGTGCCGCATCACCTCCGGGTCCTGCTTGCCCTTCCGGCCTCGTGCTCCCTTGCCTTCCCTTCCCTTGCCTTTCCTTTCCTGACCTTCACTGACCCTGCCTTGCCTTCTCATCCCGTCCCGTCCCATACTGTCGAGTAAGGCAGCGGCGGGCCCTCCAGCTATCGGCACGGGTATTGCATGCTCCTGGGCATAACCCCGCATGTTGGAGTACGTTCCCGAAGGAAAAGCAGCAGGCGCGCCGTCTGGGCATACGGACTTCAGGAGGCACGTCATGAAGGATGCCGACCGCAGGAAGATCTGGCGCGTGTCGGTCCTGGCCCTGGCCGTCCTGGGCACGGTCCTGATAGGCATCGCCGGCTCCAGGCACCAGGCGGGCGCGCCCGCGTCCGGGCGGAGGGGCCCGTCAGGGAGCTGGGAGCTGGGCTCCGCGTCCGGCGCCGCAGGGACCGGCGCGGCTTCCGTCCAGGCTCCGGCGCCGGTCGAAACGTCCGTGACGCCGGAGGACCCCGGCATCCCGTCCCGCGAGGCGCCCGGCCCGGCGTCTCCGGGAGACTTCGCCCTCTGGGAGGCTTTAGCCAAGTCCCTGCCCGACGACCCGCTGGCCGCACGGGGCCCTCGCGGTGACCGGGGCGCCGTCCTGAAGGACATCGCCGCCGCGTCTCCCTTGGGCTGGGAGTGTTCACTCGAGCTGCGCGAGTGCGCTGGCCGGGAATACGGCCAGTGCCGGGTCCGGCACGGGACGCGCCGGCAGTGCGGGCCCATTTTTGGTCCGGTTCCAGGGCCGGCGGGAAACGCCGGGCCCGAAAAGTCCCCTGCGGACGGGAGAGACGGGCGGCTGGCGCGGGGTCTCCACTAGCCTCAGGGCGTCGGCTCCGCGAATTCGTGTCGTTCCCTCAAATTCGCGCCTGGCCCCCCGGGACCGGCGCCGGGCGGGCAGCGTCTCCCCGCCGGCGCGTCAAAACTGACCGGGCGCGGGCACCCGCCGGGCCGGACCGCGAACTCAGGCGGCACGCAGGGTCCGTCTCTTTTTTCTGCGGAGCTTGCCGGACGGGCGCATCGGCCCCGAAACGGGCGCTTCCGGACGCCGTACCGGCGCTTGGCGCGGGACTTGCCGGCTTAACCGTGCAACGACGGGATGCCGGCATGAGGCCGGCCTCCCGGACAGGCTCCGTCGGACTGCCGAGCCGTGCTGGCCGCATGTCCGGGGCGAGCGAGACGGGCCCGCTAGGCAGGAAATGGAGGACCGCCTTGAAACGTTTAGCAACCGTTGACGCGAGGCACCGCGCGTGCCAGCCTGCGGCGCTCCTGGCCTTGACTCTCGCGGCCCTCGTGGCACTTTCGGACCCGGCGGCGGTCGGGACCGCCTACGGGAAGGCGGAGGCCGGTGCCTCCTCCGTTAAGGCAGATGACGAGGCCTCTTCCGGGAAGGCGGAGGCAGTGTTCTCCTCAGAGAAGGCTACGGCCGGGACCTCCTCCGTGAAGGCGGGGTCCGGGACCTCCTCCGTGAAGGCGGGGTCCGGGAACGTCTACTTGAAGGCAGTGGACGGGAATGCCGGGGCCGCAGCTTCCTGGCAACCCGGACCTCCCCTGCCGCCGGCTCCACAGGCGGATCCCTCAAAGGACTACGCCTTCCGCGCCCCCGTGCCAGCCGGGCAGGGCTCTCTCCCCGATTCTCCGCTTCCGCCCGTTTCCGGGAAGGACGTACCTGATTTTCCCGGCGCTCAGGCCCTGGCAGGGGCAGGTGCCGGCGCTGCCGTTGCCGTTCCGGCCCTGACGTCCGGGCCTGCTGGTCCAGGCGCAGTAGGGACTGCGGCACGAGGCGGCGAGGGCGGCGGCGTCCAGGCCCGGGGCGGCAAGGCCCGGGGCTTCAAGGCCAGAGGCGGCAGGGCCCAGGGCGTCAAGTCACGATCCGGCAGGTCCCGAGACGGCAGTGCCGGCGTCAGGGGCAGCTCGGCTAACCCTTATGCGCCCGCTCAGGCTCCGGCCCAGGCACCCGGCATGTCCGCCTCCGGAGCAGTAGGCACGGCGGCCCGGGGGGGAGATTTTCAGGCTGCGGCAGGTCCCGCCGTGTCCGGCGGAGATGCCGTCCAGGTGCCCGGCGGAGCTCCCGCACCGGCGTCCGGCGCGGCAACGCCAGGCGTTACGGCGCAGGCGTCTCCCGGAACGGAGGCCGTCCAGGGCAGCGCCGGCGAGATCGGAACTGCCGCCAGCGGCAGGGGCAGGATAGCACCTGCCTACGGCCGCACGGACTGCCGGAGGGTTCCCCCGCGCTGCAGGGCTTACGGCTCGCGGATGGGTTGCGGCGTCGGCGGCACCATGAATCGGGATATCGCTCACAGGGGATGCTGGACGCAGAGAAGGCCCCAAGTGAGGAGGACAGTGGTCGTCCGTGCCGGCAGGCCGGCACCCCGCGGCCCCGGACAGAATCTGCAGAGGTCTTACCGGCGGTAAACTTTCGGGAGATCCCCTGCTTCCGCCCGGGCAACGGCTCCTGGCGGCTGAACCCGGCTCTGGCCGTATTGGGCGGGCCAGGCATCCCTCCCCATGGAGATGGCCTTTCGGCCCGCCCCGGTCCGGATTTACGGCATGGCGGGGCTGGGGCGGCGTGATTCGTCCCGGCCAGGCATTCCCTCATGGACAGGGCCGAGCGGAACGCCTCGGCCAGGACTTGTGTCTTGGAGGGGTCCGCGCGGCATGCCCCGTCCGGGACTGTAATGTTGTGGAGGGCGGACGGCAAGCGCTGTCCGGGCTTCCCTCACGGAAGGAGCCGGGCGGAACCACGGCCAGGCATTCTCCATGGACTGGCCCGTTCGGCCCGTCTCGGCAGGGATTTCTTCATGGAGGGAGTCGGGCGGAACCATGGGCAGGCTTTTTCACGGGATGTGCCCCGTTCGGCCCGCCCCGGACAGGGCATTCTTCATGGAGGGGGACGGGCGGAACCACGGCCAGGACCTTCTTCTTGAAGTGAGCCGGGCGGCTAGCCACGTGCCGCCATCTGTTCTGGATGATGTTCCGCCGCCTCAGCCGTGACGGCTGGCACAGGCAACGGCACAGGCACCGCCGCGATGCCGGGCAGTTCCGGAATCTGCAGAGGGGCTTCAGATTTCCAGTTCCCCGAGTAAAAGTTAACCGCCCGCGCGGGTCGAAACTATCCGGGACTGCCCGGCAGGCCGCTCACGGGGACGCGGTTCCGGCCTTCTGGGAGCTGGCGCGGGCCTTCCGGGAACGGGACGGGGCCGGACGCGGACGGACCCGCAGGCTCCAGGACTTGCGGGGTTTCCTGTCCTGGACGGCGGCCCCGGCGCGGGCAGGGTTCGCAAAAGTGGCACGTGACTTGCAAAGAGAAGTCGCGGCACCCATCTGAAAGGGGCACGAATTTCTCGCCATTCCCCAGGCCGCCCGCGAGGCGGCACTCAAGGAGGACACATAATGTCGAAACTCTCCGTCGGCGCGGGCAGGAAGGTGGCGGCGGTCGCAGTGGCTGCCGCGGCAGCGGTCGCGCTCTCTGGCTACGCCGTTACGGCCAAGGCCGAGACCACCATGAGCGGAGGCGTCAGCTACCAGTCCCCGGACGGCACGGTCGGGCTGAGCCTGGGCTTCGGGGCCCCCCCCGAGGTAGTCACGGACAACGGACCCACCACCGTCATAAACGAGACCACCATAATCAACCAGGGCCCCGTCGTGGCGGCCCCGGCGCCTCCGGCGGCCCCGGCCCGGGTTGACCGCAAGCCCCCCCGCCGTCACGGCAAGCCCGGTCAGACCAGGCCCCACCGCCGTCCCGGCAAGCCCGGCCACGGTCCCCAGGTGGGGCCCGGCAATCGTCCCGGCGGCCCGGTCGCCGGTCCCGGCCACGCCCCCGGAAAGCCCCGTCCCGGCCACGACAGGGACGGCAAGCGTCCCGGCAAGGGTCCCCAGGCAGGTCCCGGACACGGCCCCGGCCCGGTTGCCGGCCCCGGCCACCCCGTCCCCGGCCCCGGAAAGGACGACGACAGGAGGCACGAGAACCGCCGCTAGCGGTAGCCCTGCCGAGCATTGCTGAAGCGGCCCGACTGCCCCCGCGGGTGGCTGTCGGGCCGCTTCCGTTTCAGGGCATGCGGCGCATGGCCCCGGCCTCCGGTCCGGGCCGTCTCCGAAACTGCGGCGCAGGGGCCTGTCCTGCCTCTCAGGCCGGGAAGTGGCCGGTTCGGCAGTCCCAGCCCGCCCCGTCCGGCAGGCCAACCGCGGCCGGCGGCTTCTGCTGCACGGCTGACGCTGCATGCCGGAAACATTTGACGGCAAGATACTACTGGAGGCCCCGTGAGTGCCGAGCCTGAAGATTCCAATCGCCTTGCGCACACGGGCTTTCGGGCTGAGGCGTCATTTCCGGCCTGAAAATGCTTGCAGGGAGAATCCAACGCGCGTATCATCATGATATGCAAGCCACGCCGGCGACCGTGCAGCGCGGATCCCGAAACGTCCTGCCCGTCCGCGCCGCAAGCACCCGGCCTTCGGTTCCTCCGGAACCCCTGCCCCGCAAGCGCTTCCGCCCTTCCTTCCCGCCGGCCCTTAAAGGCGCTTGCTTCCTGCTGACGAATTTCTTATGATCTTGCCGTCTTAATCCCCGCGAGCGCGCCATCGTCCCGGGCCGGAATCTCACTGCCCCGGGAAGCCGCACCTGATCCAGACCGTGACGCCGCCTGGGGGCGGGCACTTGGAGGCATTGAAAATGAAAGCTTCTGCAACAGTCCGCGGGGCTGCCCCCGCAACGCTCGCGGCCGCCGCGGCCGCCCTCCTGATCCTCCTCTGGGGATCCGGCGCGGCCCTGGCACAGCTGGGCGGGCTGTCCGTGCAGTCCCCGGACGGCTCCGTGGACTTCAGCCTTGACTTCGGGGAGATCCTGGATGCCATGGAGAGCATGACTTCCGACGACGGGGGCGACTCCGGCTCCGGCGAGTACTACGAGGAGTCCTCGGATTACGGGGACGACTCGTCCGTGTCGGAGGGCTCCGGGAGCCGAGGCCGCCGCGGCGGCGGTGACGGCGAATACAGGGGCGACGGACGCGGACGCCGCGGTGACGGCATGCGCGGCGGCGGCAGGCGCGGACCCGGCCGCGACGGCATGCGGGACGGCGGCAGGCGCGGCGGCCGGGACGGGATGAGGGACGGCGGCAGGCGCGGCGGCGGTCGGGACGGGATGCGTCCGGGCGGCAGGCGCGGCGGAGGCCGTGACGGATACAACCCGGGCGGCAGGCGCGGCGGAGGCCGTGAAGGATACAACCCGGGCGGCAGGCGCGGCGGAGGGCGCGACGGGATGCGCCCGGGCGGCAGGCGCGGCGGCGGTCGCGACAGCGGCGTCCGCCAGAACAGCCGGAGAGGCGGCGGCCGCGACAGCGGCGTCCGCCAGAACAGCCGGAGGGGCGGCGGCCGCGACAGCGGCGTCCGCCAGAACAGCCGGAGGGGCGGCGGCCGCGACAGCGGCGTCCGCCAGAACAGCCGGAGGGGCGGCGGCCGCGACAGCGGC
>JAISFP010000195.1 GCA_031263525.1 Deltaproteobacteria bacterium
CCAGGGCATCCTCTCCGTACTCACCTCCAGCGCAGAGCCCGGTTCCACCCCTTCCGGCCCAGATTCCGCCCGGCCATCCTCTCCGTCCTCACCTCCAGCGCAGAGCCAGTTTCCGGCCCTTCCGGCCCAGACTCCGCCAGGCCATCCTCTCCGTCCTCACCTCCAGCGCAGAGCCAGGTTCCGGCCCTTCCGGCCCAGAATCCGCCAGGCCATCCTCTCCGTACGCACCTCCGGCGCGGAGCGCGGGTCCGGCCCTTCCGGCGCAGATGCCGCCCGGCCAGCCTCACCTTAGTCACATACAGCGCAGAGCCTGTTACCGGCCGTTCCGGCCCAGACTCCGCCCGGCCATCCTCTCCGTCCTCACCTCCAGCGCAGAGCCCGGTTCCGCCCCTTCCGGCCCAGATTCCGCCAGGCCATCCTCTCCGTACTCACCTCCAGCGCAGAGCCCGGTTCCGCCCCTTCCGGCCCAGATTCTGCCAGGCCATCCTCTCCGTACTCACCTCCAGCGCAGAGCCCGGTTCCGCCCCTTCCGCCCCAGACCCGCCCGCTCTTCGTCTCAGTACTCACTTCCAGCGCAGAGCCCGGTTCCGGCCCTTCCGCCCCAGACCCGCCCGCTCTTCGTCTCCGTACTCACTTCCAGCGCAGAGCCCGGTTCCGGCCCTTCCGGCCCAGACTCCTCCCGGCCACCCCTCCAGCCGTTGGCAGGCCCTCGGCCTCGGTCGGACTGCTCCCCACGGTTGGCAGGTCCTCGGCCCCGTTGGATATTATCTCCATCCGTGACAGGCCCCCGGTCGCGGACGGCCTGTTCCCCACCCGTGGCATGTCCCCGGTGGCGGACGGCCTGCTCCCCACCGCTGGCAGGCCCTCGGCCCCGGACGGCCTGCTCACCTTCCGGGCAGGCCCCCGGACCCGGTCTGCCAGCTTCCCACCCGTGACATGCCCCCGGTCGCGGACGGCCTGCTTCCCACCGATGGCAGGCCCTCGGCCCCGTTCGATCTTCTCTCTAGCCGTGACAGGCCCACGGGGCCGTCCGGCCTGTTCTGCACCCGTGGCAGGCCCCCGGTCGCGGACGGCCTGTTCCCCACCCGTGGCATGCCCCCGGTCGCGGACGGCCTGTTCCCCACCCGTGGCAGGCCCCCGGTCGCGGACGGCCTGTTCCCCATCCGTGGCAGGCTATCGGCTCCGCCCGACCTCCTCTCCAGCCGGTGGCAGGCCCTCGGCCCAGGCCGGCCTGCTCTCCTTCATTGGCTTGCTCTCGGTCGCGGCAGGCAGGCTCTCCTTCCGCGGCAGGCCCCCGGCCCCGATCGGCTGCTTTCCTGCCGGGTCAGGCCTCGGCCCGGACGGCTTCCTCATCCTCCCGCGGCAGGGCTATGCAGGCACTTGCGGCTGCCTCTCTTTACGGGGAGGGGCGCCCCCGGTCCCTGACCCCGACGGACGTCCGCGGGGCTCGGAAGTGTCCGGTCTCCGCCCCGGTCGAATCGCTGCCTCTGCGGAATGGCCTCTGCCAGCGCCAGGTTTACATCGGGTGCCCCGGGTGATAATATCTCTGCGGCCATCGGCCTCGGCGCTGAAGTAGCGCCCGGCGCCGGGCCGGAATGTCCCGCGGCCGGGCGCGCCGCGGGGAGGGGTAAGGCATGCGCATCGTCATCATAGACCGGGAGCCCGAGTTCCTGTCGCCCCTGGTGAGCGAGCTGGAGCACAAGCGCTTCGAGGTCTCGATAGTCGAGAACATTCCCGCCGCCCTCGCCTTCATCAAGACGAAAAGCATCCAGTTCCTGGTGGCCGACAGCTCTGTCCTGGTCGACCATTCCCTGGGGAGCGAGGTCCTGCGCCAGTACCCGCTGACGAGGCTCATCGTGCTCGCGTCCCACCCGTCTCTTCTGGGAATGATAGAGTCCATAGGCCGCGGCATCACCGACTACCTCCCCCGCGAGCCCGAGTCCTTCGGCGAGCTGGTGGACACCATCCAGGACGAGCGGGCGCGGCTGTCGCGCTGGCAGCACGCTCTTCTGAGCCCGCTCTTCGCGAAGAAGGGCTAGGGGGCCCTGACCGGAAGCCCGCACGGCCCCGGGAGGGCCGGGCGGGCTTCCGGCGAGGGCCCGGGGGGCACACCCGAACATGTCCGTTGACACGCAGAGACTTCATAAGCTTCTGGAACAGGCCAGCCTGGACCTGGTGATGCTCTCCCCGGACAATCTCGTGGAGGTGAGCGGCGTCCTGGGGATCGTGGAGAGCCTCGGAAGGGAGTTCGCCGATTCCGGGCCGGAATGGGCCCCCAGGATCGTGAGCGGCGTGAAGGCCCTGCTCGTGGGCGTGATCCGGGACGAGGTCCAGGGGAAGGTGGACCGGGCCCTGGCGCTGGTGGGCGAGGGCATAACGCATCTCCAGGAGCTCGAGGGCGGCGTGCCCGCCTCCAGGACCAGCTCGGCGGAATACCGGAAGTTCCTGCGTCTCGCGTCCGAGCTTGCGGGAAAGGACCTCGCCCCGCCTCCCGGGGAGGGGGACCCCGGCCGGCAGGCCGGCACGGGCCCCTCCGCTGAGGGGCCGGGCGACGCGGACGTGGCCGGCGGGGACGGTTCCGGCGCGGCTGTCGAGGAGGGCGTCCCCCCCGAGACGCCCGATCCGGACTGGGAAGACATTGACAAGGGCTGGGGCGAGGACGACATCGCCCTCCATGGAAAGGCCGCCCAGGCAGGGGGGGCCGAGGTGAAGAAGGGCGGCGCGGACGGTCCGGAGGGCGCAGGTGGCGCCGGTCCGGGGGGCGGCAGGGATGCCGGTCCGGACGCCGTCCAGGAAAGCGGCGGGGAAAGCGCGGCCGGGCTGCCCGGCGGCGGGGACGCCGTGGGTGCCGGGGAAGGGACGGAGGCTCCGGACGGCCCGAAAGCTCCGGAGGTTCCGGGCGTCTCGGGCGGCCGTGACGGGCAGGGGGGCCCGGAGGAGCCGGAAGTCCCTGATACTTCCGTTGCTCCCGCTGGAGTTGCGGCAGGCTCCGGGTCCGAGTCGGATTCCGAGGCTGAGTCCGGGCAGGGTTCCACGGTCGCGGCCGACGCCGAGTCGGGTTCCGGCGACGTGTCCGAGTCCGGGTCTGGTCCCGCAAACGAAGCAGGTGCCGGGGCCGAGCTGGGTTCCGGTGCCGGGGCTGAGTCCGAGTCGGATTCCGAGGCTGAGTCCGGGCCGGGTTCCACGGTCGCGGCCGAAGCTGGGGCCGAGCCTGAGCCGGGTTCCACGGTCGCGGCCGAAGCTGGAGCCGAGCCCGAGCCGGGTTCCGAGGCATGGGTCGAAGCAGGTGCCGGGCCGGGTTCCGAAGCCGGGACCGAAGCAGGAGCCGGTGCCGGGCCGGGTTCCGGGGCCGGGACCGAAGCAGGAGCCGGTGCCGGGCCGGGTTCCGGGGCCGGGGCCGAAGCAGGAGCCGGTGCCGGGCCGGGTTCCGAGGCAGGGACCGAAGCAGCCACCGGTGCCGAGTCCGGTTCCCAGGACGGGGCCGGGTCGGGTTCCGCGGCCGGAGCAGGTGCCGGGTCCGCAGACGGTGCCTGGGCGGGTTCCTCAACCGCTTCCGGCGACGACTCCACGACCTGTATCGTCCGCCACCCCAGGCATCCGGGTAAGCCCACGGCCGAAATTTTCAGGCAGAACGTGATCCAGGCCCTGGAGAGCCTCCAGATGAGGCTGGTCGCGGTGGAGCAGAAGGCCGACCCGGTGTCCGCGATGAGCGAGTGCATCCCGGACTTCAGGACCGTCCAGGCGGGGTTCAGCCTGCTTGACCTGGACGATCTGACCAGGCTCACAGCGGACACGGTGGCCCTGATGGACTACGTGGTCTCCGAGCAGGTGCCCCACACAACCCAGGTGACGGACATCCTCCTGAAGGCGCTGACCTTCCTGATAGGCGGGGTCCATACCATGACGGTCACCGAGGACGGGAGCGGATGGGGCATCGCCCCGGACTGGTCCGCGGAGGACCTGAAGGCCATCCGGGACGACCTGTGGGACGCGAGGCAGGGGATGCTCGCGCCCGACCCCCCCGCGGCGGTCCAGGCCTCGTCCGGCGCCTCCCGCGGGTCCAAGCCCAAGAGGCTCGGCGAGATCCTGGTGGAGAAGGGCCTCATCTCCGAGGGGGATCTGGGGGGGCTCATCCAGGCTCAGAAGACCGCCAGGAACGTCCACCTGGGCGAGATC
Source organism: Deltaproteobacteria bacterium (assembly GCA_031263525.1). GTDB lineage: Bacteria > Desulfobacterota > Desulfarculia > Adiutricales > Adiutricaceae > JAIRZX01. The sequence continues at coordinate 4,177 of JAISFP010000195.1, forward strand.
CTGGTGGAGGACGGCCTCATCACCGAAGCCGAGCTCCAGGAGGCGCTCGAGCTGCAGAAGAGCGAGGGGAACGTCAGGCGCACCGGCGAGATCCTGGTGGCCATGGGCCGGCTGGACCACGAGCACGTGGAGAAGGCCCTGAAGATCCAGGAGTCCCGCAAGGAGACGAAGCTGGGCGAGATACTCCTGCAGAAGAAGATAGGCGCCCCGGAGAAGGTGGCGGCGGCCCTGCGCGAGCAGAAGCAGAGCGAGAGCTCCGGCCAGGGCGGCCAGCAGGGCGCCCACACGGTGAAGGTCGAGACGCAGAAGCTCGACGGGCTCATAGACCTGGTGGGAGAGCTGGTCATCACCCAGTCGCTCGTCACCTCCAACGAGTCCCTGAAGCACCTGAAGGAGCAGAAGTTCAACAAGGACCTTGCCCAGGTCTCGCGGATCACGTCGGAGCTTCAGAGGAACGCCATGAGCCTCCGGATGGTGGTCATCAAGAACACCTTCCAGAAGATGAACCGCCTCGTCCGGGACCTCTCCCACAAGTTCGAGAAGGACATAGACTTCACCACCATGGGGGACGACACCGAGATAGACCGGAACATGGTGGAGTCCATCTACGACCCCCTGGTCCACATGATAAGGAACGCCCTGGACCACGGCATAGAGCCTGCCGCGGAGAGGAGGGAGGCCGGGAAGCCCCCCAAGGGCTCCCTCATGCTGAAGGCCTACCACCAGGGCGGCAACGTGGTGATAGAGCTCACGGACGACGGCAGGGGCCTGAACGTCCAGAAGGTCCAGACGAAGGCAGAGGAGCTCGGCCTGGTCCAGCCGGGCGAGACGCTCTCCGTGGCCCAGGCGCACAGCATAGTCTTCCAGCCGGGCTTCTCCACCACGGACCGCGTGACGGAGATTTCCGGGCGCGGCGTGGGCATGGACGTGGTCCGGAAGTCCATAGAGACACTCCGCGGCAAGGTGGACTTCACCTCCTCCCCCGGCCAGGGGTCCAGCTTCGTCATAAGGCTCCCCCTGACGCTGGCCATCATCGACGGCATGATCGTCCGCGTGGGGGACAACCGCTACATACTCCCCACCATATCCATAAACGAGTCCTTCCGCCCGAAGCCGGAGGAGTACTTCACCGTCAAGAACCAGGGCGAGATGATAAAGGTCCGCGACAACCTCCTCCCCCTGGTCCGTCTGGACCAGATAGTTAACGTGGACGGGGCCACGCGGGACCCCTCGGACGCCCTGGTCGTCGTGGTCGAGAACGAGGGCCAGCGCCGCTGCCTCCTTGTGGACGAGGTCCTCGGCAAGCAGGAGGTGGTCATAAAGTCCCTGGGCGAGAGGCTCAAGTACGTGCGCTCCCTTGCCGGCGGCACAATCCTGGGCGACGGCCGGGTGGGCCTCATTCTGGACGTGAACGGCCTCTTCGATGCCGTGGGGGGCGGCTACGTCCCTGCCCGATCCGCCCCTGCCGAAGGCGCGGCCTCCGGGGACGCGGACGACTGGGGCATGTAGGCCCCGGACGCGGCTTCCGGGCCGGAGCCGCGACGTCCTGCGGGCGGCAGGGGCCGGAGGTTCCGCTGCCGCAGGGAGCGGTTCCGGACACCGGGCGAGTTGCCGGGGGTGCCGGAGGCAGTCCCGGCGTACAGAACGGGTCCGGAGAGGCATCCTGCTCGCGGGGGGCCGGCGGCAACCATGCATTTTTGTCTTTTCCGGCCTTCCGGCCTCCTGTTCGGCGTCTTGGCCTTTCCGCCCCTTCACGGCCTCCTGTTCGGCGTCTTGGCCTCTTCCGGCTTCCTGAGCGACCGGTTCGGCGTCTTGGCCTTTCCGGCCCTCCTGAGCGAAGGGTTAAGCTTTCGTGCTTTTCTCCGGTCCCTCCTGAGCGATTTTTACAGCGCTTCGGCCTTTCCTGGTTCCTGTTCGCATTTTGCCTCATGTCTGGCCTCTCAAAGTCAGGTTTTTCGCCTTGCCGCATTCGTTTCACGCGTCCCGCCTTCGCGGCATGTCGGGAGAGTCCCCAGAAACGGGTTTCCCCCGGCGTTTTTCTTGGCCGGTTTCGTCCGGTAGCCCATGGGCTGGGGTCCGTGGTCCCGGTCCTTCTGCTTGACCTGCTTTAAGGCCCTCTCCGCCACGCCGGGGGGATAATGGAGAGGGTTCGTTCCGGTCCGCCCCGGCAGTGGTCCGTTCCGGTCCGCCCAGAAAGGGGGCCGGTCCTTTCCGCCTGGGGGGCAGATCCGGTCCGCTCCAGGGGGTTTTGTCCTTTCCGCCCCAAGGGCGGTCGGCTGTCCGTTCCGGCCCGCCCCTGCCGGGGGCATGAAGCGCGCCATTCGAATCGAGGACGTCCATGAGCGAAGACCAGCGGGGCCCAAACGCCCTCACCATCGACCACTCCAAGGACCTAAAGTTCCTAAGCTTCGAGCTGGCTGACGAGTTCTACGGCCTGGACATCCTGAAGATCCGCGAGATAAACGGGATGATGGACATAACTAGCGTCCCCCAGACCCCCCGGTTCATGAAGGGGCTCATCAACCTCAGGGGCAAGGTCATCCCGGTCATCGACCTGAGGCTTAAGTTCGGGCTCCCGGAGGAGGCCTACACGGAGCGCACCTCCATAATCGTGATAGAGTTCCAGACCATCCACGGCCCCACCCAGATGGGCATCCTGGTGGACAAGGTCTCCGAGGTCATAACCATCAACGAGGCGGACATCGAGGCCGCCCCGGACTTCGGGTCGCGGCTCCGCTCCGAGTACATCAAGGGCATGGCCAAGACCAGGAACATAGTCCTCATCATCCTGGACATAGACCTCATCCTGACCGACGAGGATCTGACCTTCGGGCCGAGGGGCCTTGCCGAGTCCGAGGAGGAGGAGGAGGACGGAGGCGAGGCCAAGGCCTAGCCGGGGCAGGGCGTCCGCCCTTGCCCGCCTCGTCCGGGCAGGTGACGGGCCCTCGCCCGGACCCTTCCCGTCCTGCACCCGGACATCATTCGTCACGGCACGCCGAACTCGGCCCGGACCCTTCCCGTCCTGCACCCGGACATCACTCGTCACGGCGCGCCGAACTCGGCCCGGACCCTTCCCGGCCCTCGCCCGTAACCGGCCTCCGGCCAAGGCCAGCTCCGGCCCGGAGTAAGGCGCGGGCTGCGGGGCGGTCACGGCAGACGGGCCGGCAGGCCCGCGAGGGGCCGACGGGCCTCCGGGCCCTCGGCCCGGCGTCCGCGAGGCTGGCCGGCAGGGGGCCGGACGCGGGGAAATGGCCTTTCTGACGATTCTGCCCCCGCGAGGAGGTTCCACTTGCTCAGAGACAGCGGCCCGCCCGACGGAGGCCGGGAACACCACGAACACGGCATCATGTCCAGGCAGCCGGATCTCACGGACGCCGAGTACCAGACCATCGCGAGCTTCGTCCACAAGGAGAGCGGCATCAACCTCCTCGACGGCAAGAAGGAGCTGGTCAGGGCGAGGCTCTCCAAGCGCATAAACCAGCTCCAGTTCAAGGACTTCAAGACCTACTTCAAGTTCGTGATGGGGGACAAGACCGGGGACGAGCTGGTCTTCCTCCTGGACGCCCTGGCCACGAACCTCACCAGCTTCTGGCGGGAGCCCCAGCACTTCGACTTCATGGCCAAGACCTTCCTCCCGGAGCTGGAGGCGAGGCGCAAGAAGCCCGGAGGAGGGGGCCCCAGGCTCCGGATCTGGTCCTGCGCCTGCTCCTCGGGGGAGGAGCCCTACACCATCGCCATGGTCGTGATGGAGAGGAGCCCCTACTTCGGCCACGGCGGGGACTTCAGGATCCTCGCCACGGACCTCTCCACCAAGGTGCTGAACATGGCCAAGCGCGGGGAGTACGGCCCCGAGAGCGTGAAGAACATCCCCCCCTCGGCCCTCCACTCCTTCATGAACAAGGTCCCCCACGAGAAGGGCGGGGACCACTGGCGCGTCCAGGACGCCGTCCGCAGGATAGTCTCCTTCAGGCGCTTCAACCTCCTGGACCCCCTGCCCATCAAGCACCCGCTGGACCTCATATTCTGCCGCAACGTCTTCATCTACTTCGACCGCCAGACCATCATGGATATCGTGAACAAGTTCCACAGGACCCTGGAGCCGGGGGGCTACCTCTTCATAGGCCACTCCGAGAGCCTCTCCGGACTTCAGCACGCCTTCCAGTACGTCGCCCCCTGCATCTACCGGAAGACGACCCCGTAGGGGGAGACCGGGGCGCGGCCTGGCCCTGGCCGTGAACAGGCCGTGGACACGGCAGGGGGGCCGGGTCTGGACCGGGGTCATTCCTTCCTGAGCCGGAGCCTGGAGCCTGGACCGGGGTCAATCCTCCCTGAGCCGGAGCCTGAGCCTGGAGGGGGGCCCTGGGTCATTCCTCCCGGAACCGGAGCCTGGAGCCTGGCATGGACCGGGGCCAATACTTCTTGAGCCGGAGCCTGAGCCTGGAGGGGGGCCCTGGGTCATTCCTCCCGGAACCGGAGCCGGGGGCCTGGCCTGGACCTGGTCAAATCCTCCCTGGGCCGGAGCCGGAGCCTGGGGCCTGGCCTGGACCGGGGCCAAACCTGCCTGAGCCTGGGCCGGGGGCCTGGCCTGGACCGGGGCCAATCCTCCCTGGGCCGGAGCCGGGGGCCTGGCCTGGACCGGGGCCAATCCTCCCTGAGCCTGAGCCTGAGCCGTGGGCTGGGCCTGGACCGGCGGGGTCATTCCTCCCTGAGCAGGAGCAGGGAGCCGGGCCTGGACCTGGGCTGGCCGCAGGCGTCCGGACCCGGAGACCTTCTTGCCCGGACGAGGGCGTCCTCAACCGGCGGCCTCTTTCCCCCCGGACTCGGACGACCGGAGCCCCCGGCTCCCGGTACCCCGGAAGCAGTCCGCCCTGGCCTGAGATCGTCCTTTTCCAGGCCTTCCGGGTCTTCCGGGCGTCCTTTCCGGGCCTTCCGCCCGTTCCTTCCGGGCCCCCCTCTGCTTCCCGGGCCACGGGACGGTCGGGCGTCCCGGGCATCTCAGCCCAGCGAAACCACCGAGGCAGCCAGAACATGGTCAAGGTTCTCATAGTAGACGACAGCGCCATCGTCAGGAAGATCTTCACCGAGCAGCTCTCCCAGGCCAAGGACATCCATGTCGTGGGAGCCGCCCCGGACCCCTACGTGGCCCGGGACATGATAGTGAAGCTGAACCCGGACGTGATAACCCTGGACATAGAGATGCCGCGCATGGACGGGATCACGTTCCTGAAGAAGATCATGACGCACCGCCCGCTCCCGGTCATAATAGTGAGCTCGCTCACGCCCAAGGGGAGCGCCATGGCCATGGAGGCGCTGGACAGCGGGGCCGTGGAGGTGCTGGCCAAGCCCGGTGGATCCTTCACCGTTGGGGAGATGGGGGTCCAGCTGGCGGAGAAGATCCGGGCGGCGTCTCACGCCCGGGTGATGAAGCGCCTGCCCCCCGGCGGGGCCATGGCCACGGCCAGGAGGGCCATCACCGAGACCACCAACAAGGTGGTTGCCATAGGGTCCTCGACCGGCGGCACGGAGGCGCTGAAGGAGATACTCACCCGCCTCCCCCCGGACACGCCGGGGATAGTGGTCGCCCAGCACATGCCGCCCAACTTCACCAAGTCCTTCGCCGACCGCATGAACGAGATCTGCCGGATAAACGTCCGCGAGGGCGCCCAGAACGACTCGGTCCTGCCCGGCACATGCCTCATCGCCCCCGGCAACTTCCACATGCTCCTCAGGCGATCCGGCGCCAGGTACTTCGTGGAGGTGAAGACCGGCCCCATGGTCCACCACCAGAGGCCCGCCGTGGATCCCCTCTTCAAGTCCGTCGCAAAGTCCGCGGGCGCCAACTCCGTGGGCGTGGTCCTGACCGGCATGGGCTCGGACGGGGCGGACGGGATAAGGATCATGAAGGAGGCCGGGGCTAAGACCCTGGCCCAGGACGAGGCCTCCTGCGTGGTCTTCGGCATGCCCAAGGAGGCCATCAAGACCGGCTGCGTGGACAAGGTGGTGTCCCTGAGGAACATGCCCCAGGCCATACTGGACTTCGTCTGACCGGCCTTCCGGGCCGGAGATCCACTCCCGGACCTCAGGACTTTCTGGCGTCCCGTCGAAGATGCCCTCCCGGACGCCCCGGCCCTCCTGACTTCATGTCCGATGTCCCCAGCCTTTGCGCCCCGGCCTTCCGGGCTTCCTGACCGACGATCTCAGCCTGACG
>JAISFP010000359.1 GCA_031263525.1 Deltaproteobacteria bacterium
TTGTAGCCGTCATAGTAATCCTCAATCATCGCCTTCAAACCGTCGATATCGGTATTCAGTGGTATTCGACCTTTGCCTTTCAAGGCATCAAGAGTATCCGGAAATCTGTCATGGAAAAGTGTCCTCATCTCGCTTTTGGTGAAGCCGCAGATTCCCCCAAATTCCGGCACGAGTGAAATGTCATAAAAATTGTTAGGTCCTGAGTCCAGCGCGGTCATGGCAAACCTGGTAATACCCGTAACGAAGGCCAAGCGTATGAATTCGATATTTGTTTTCAAGGACGTGTAAAAATTATGCAGAACTTCTGTTATCTCCTTGGCAACATCTTGCCTCAATATATTTCTGGTCACGGGGGCATCGTACTCGTCAATCAATACGACCACTTTGGCTCCATACTTGATGCAGATACCCTCAAGAAGCTCCCCCAACATCTCGCCATAGGACTTTGCGATAAAATCAACTCCCTCTCTCCTTGCCATTTTTAACAGGCTTTCCATGATTCGGGATATGAGTTCGTCCTTGGAAGACATTTGTGAGAAGGCCATGTTAAATTTCACAACCGGGTGCCTTTCGAACTTGTAGCCCTTCTTCTCTATCAATAGGCCTCTGAAAAGCTCGCGGTCGCCCTGGAACAGTTCCGCCAAAGTGTTCAGCAAGAGTGTCTTGCCGAACCGCCTCGGACGGGACAGGAAACAAAAGCTGGTAGGATCATCCTTGAGAATATCGTAGATATACCCAGTCTTGTCGGCGTAGATAAAATTGCCCTGGATTATTTCCCGAAAAGTCAGATCGTTTTTAGATATTTTTCTCATTTCCATGCTCCCTCTGCGCCGCATTCGAGGCTACAATCAAGATCGCCTTACGTTAACAATGACATCTCGCTCGGCAGGCTGGCAACTCATGCGAACCTTCCAATAAAGTGACTGTATTTTAAGCTATTTTCTAAGGTGATGCAATCGCTTGAACTTAAAACCAGTTCTAATTTAGAGACTTTTTAAAAAAACCCGACAACATGGCGTTCACAAGGCATGGCAACGGCAACATGCCTGGCGTACAGGAGAATTCATTATGAAGAAAATCATAATATATTACCCGTTTAATTAAATGTCGGAATCTTCTTCCATGTTTTAGAGCGAACCATGACGAGGAGATAGCAGGGCTGGGCTGTTTCGCAGTCTTTCCACCCATAGGCTGACAGCCAAAATTCCGATATTTAATTTAACGGGTAATAACGTAAATATTATGCCAAGTTATTACGCTTCCGGATAAATATTAGAAAATGTTGAAAGTTTTTCCCACATTATGGGAGCGAGTCATGGCAAAGAGATACCAGGTCTGGGGCCTTGCACTGATTTCTCACCCCTGGAACGATAGCCAAAATTATAACATTTAACCGAACTCGTAATATTGCGCCTAACCTTAGAACCGGAGGAAGGACACCTTGGTCCAGGAGGTAATGACTCCGGAGTCCGGGAAGGGGGACCCATCAGCCAGGCGGAAGGCGTACTTTGGCCCGAGGTAAGGCCGTCATCGACCCGTATCAAGACCTCCAGGCAGAGGTGGTGTGGCCGCCTGCCCCTCGATGAAGGATGCCATGGACCTGGCGGAAGGCCGAACCGGCTCCGAAGCAAGTCTCCACCGCTTCCGTCCGTGAACAGATACCGAAGTTCCGCACTGCAGCTCATGTCCATGCCCAGCCTCCAGCCCTGGTGCTGTCCGGCGCGGAGCGGTCGCACCCGGAACCGCCAACCCTGACGCCGCCAGTTCCGCATCCCCACGGCCTCGTCTGGCCGCCGTTCCTGACGTCGCCCGTTCCGCATCCCGCCGGCATTACTCATGCTGACTATATAGACATTTGCACTGCTCCAATACATTTAGTTGCATAGCAGTAGAGTTTATTCAAAGTGTTTTACATAAATATCATAAATAATACATTAAGATATGTTTAATTTGGCTTGATTTACTTATCTATTCTAACATATTGCATTAAAGTTGCTTTTACTAATAAAAATATATGTTTTTGATTTTTATAACTCTATAAGAGGATTGAAGATTCTTATTAGTATCATATCTATATTTTTTATGTAATAAAAATGAATCAAGAACCATTTTATTCTTGTAATAGTATCATTGCATGTTAAATAGTGCCAATCGTGACGATCCGACAAGACAGCCCCCCGGCGCGTGTCTCCGACTCGCATCCGCCTGCTGCCCCGCTCATGAGACTCACTGGACCTAGCGTCCCGACCGGAAGTCTTCGCGGGCCTTCACCCGTCCAAACCGTTCCAGGGGCCAGAGTCCGGGCCGGGTTTGACATCGCGGAGGCTAAATGATAAACAAATGTAACTGTTCAGGTGCCACTCTATTGAGGTCCTTTACGGAGGAAGATAACCATGATGAGGATCCATAAAAGTTGAAGAGTCAACATTGGATACTTCATGTGGGGGGGGGCGAGTTTCTGAAGAAGGCATTTTGGTTGGGAAGATCCTCCTGTTGGCCTCCTCTTGGAGGGGCACCTGAACAGTTACAAACAAATTACGCATTCCCTCGCCCATGCCCGCTGGTCCCGGGCGAGGCGCCGCGTGCCGGGACACCCGCCGCCGCGTCCGGGAGCGGCCGTGGATGCCGGGCAGCCGGCGGGGCGGCGGCACGGCAGCCGCCGCGAGGGGCTGAAGGTTCGGGGCCGGTGCCCGGAAGGAAGAGAAGCATGGACGACTTGAAGGAGCCGCCGTCAGGGGCGCTTGCCACGCGGATGAGCCAGGGTCCGAGGGACCGCCTCCAGGCGGGAGACCTGAAAGGCGCCGCCGAGGAGCTGGAGGCCGAGCTCGGTCGCTCCGAACGCAAGAACGGCCCGACGCACCCGGAGACGCTCACCGCGGCGAACGACCTGGGCGCCGTGCTCCACATCTCCGGGGACAGGCAGCGCGCGGCCGCCCTGTTCCGGAGGGCGCTCGAGGGCAGGGAGAACGCCCTCGGCCGAGACGCGGCCGAGACCCTGGAGAGCGCCTCCAACCTGGGGATAGCGCTCGCGTCCACCGGCGACTTCGCCGGATCCTGGGAGCACAACGTGAGGGTGCTGGACGCCAGGACGCGGCTCCTGGGGGAGAACAACCCCCTGACCATCGCCTCGATGATAGGCACGGCCGAGGCGCACATGGCGCTGAAGGACCACGGGGGCGCTGTCGCCATGTTCCGGAGGGCCATGACCGCCTCCGGGCAGTCGCTGGGCCCCGGGCACCCGGACTCGTCCAAGGCCGTGAACGGGCTCGCGGTGTCGCTGAGCGGCCTGGGCCGCCACGCCGAGGCGGCGGAGCTCCTGGAGGCCGAGCTCGAGTCGCTCCTGGTGTCGCGGGGCCCCCTGCACCCGGCCACGCTCACCACCCGGACCAACCTGGGCGCCGCCTTCGGCATGTGCGGACGCCACGCGGAGGCGCGGGACCAGTTCCGGATGGCCTGGGACGCCGTCAGGCGCACTTCCGGGCCAGCCCACCCGGCCGCCCACCGCGTGGGCGTCAACCTGGCCAGGGCGCTCGCCTCGACCGGCGAAAACCCCGAGGCCATGGCGATCCTGGACGTCTCCGTGCCGGGGCTCGTCCGCGAGGTGGGCGAGAACAACCCCGAGGCGCGGGCCGCCGTACAGCTTCTCGAGAAAATCCGCAAGAATCTCGCCGCCGGCCAGTCGATGCCGGCGCCCCCGCCGGCGCCTCCGGGCCAGAAACCCGCTCCCGCTGGCGGCCCGGACGCCGGAAGCCTTCCGCAGGACCCTTCCGTGGACTCCGGTCCGGGTCCCGCCGCCGCCAAGCCGGGAGCAGGCACGGAGCCGGCCTCCGCCCCCGCGCCGAGAACGGGCATGGAGCTGGTCTCCGCCCCCGTGCCGGGTTCGGCCCGGAAAACTCTTTCCGCCCCCGTGCCGAGAACGGGCATGGAGCTGGTCTCCGCCCCCGTGCCGGGTTCGGGCCAGAGAACTCCCTCCGTTCCCGATACAGGTCCTGAGCCGGCTTCCGGCCCCGTGCCTGATTCTGGTCCGGAGCCGGCCTCAGGCTCCGTTCCGGGCTCAGGCCCGAAAAAGGCCTCCGGCCCCGGCCAGGGTTCAGGCCCGAAAAAGGCCTCGTCCGGCCAGGGTTCGGGCCCGAAAAAAGCCTCGTCCGGCCAGGGTTCGGGCCCGAAAAAGGCCTCGTCCGGCCAGGACTCTGGCCCGAAGAAGACCTCCGGCCAGGGCTCTGGCCCGAAGAAGGCCTCCGGCCAGGGTTCGGGCCCGGAAAAGGCCTCCGGCCAGGGTTCGGGCCAGAAAAATGCCTCCGGCCAGGGTTCGGGCCAGGAAAAGGTCTCCGGGCCCGTGCCGGGTTCAGGCCCGGAAAAGGCCTCCGGCACCGTGTCGCCTTCGGGCGCCGCCCTTGCCGACGCCGCCCGCGCGAGAAGGGCCGGGCTGTTCCGGCTCAGGGACTCCCTCAGGCGGACCCTCGGCTCCGCCCGAGCCACGATCCCGCCCGGCCACGGGGCCCTGCATGCCATATCCAGATCTCTCGGCATGATCCTTGTCGAGACAGGGGAGCTTGACGAGGCCAGGTCCATCTTCGAGGGCACCCTTGCCGAGCTCATGATGCTGGTCGGGCCCGAGCACCCCGAGACCCAGGCGACCTGGAGGAACCTCCAGCGCGCGAGGAAGCTCATTGCCGACAGGGCGGCCGCAGGCGGCGGCAAGGGGAAGCCCGGAGGCAAGTGACGGAGTCGTCTGCCGTGAGCCTGGGAGATTCTGATGGCTGTGCCGAGGGCGGGGCCGCAGGGATCGGCTGCTGTGAGGGCTCAGGCTTCCGGGGACTCGTAGGGATCTGAGGAAACTGAGGAAACTGAGGGAGCTGGAGGCGGCGGCAGGGGGGGCTTGACCGGACCGGGTTGCGCCGGCCGGCGGACCGCAGGCTGCCGAAGTCCATTCCGGCATTCATGACGGTCATGTGGGTCCGGGAGACTCAGAAGGTCCCCGTCGCCGAATCCAGGCGGAGTCCTATCCGGAACCCGCGTTCCGCAGGGACGGGATTGACGGAACTGCCGCCATGTTGTATACAAGCCTTGCCTTTGGCGAAGATCCGGCCATCTGCCGGAATCAAGGCGTCTCCGGCCTGCATGAACCCGGCTCCTGAGCGGGCCGGAACGCGGCGGACTGGAGCCGGCTCCTTGGCCCTGTCTCCCGCAGGAAAGAATCCTGCTCCCGCAGGAAAGAATCCTGCCCCGGCAGGAACGGACATGAGAGGTCGAGCACAGATGCAGGAATTCAGGCTCGGCGAGCTGTTCTGCGGTCCGGGAGGCCTGGCAAGGGGTGCGGCGGAGGCAGCCTCGGACGTTCCCGGCTGCCGGATAAGCCACGTCTGGGCCACGGACATCGACCCCGACGCCTGCGAGACCTACAGGAACAACATCCGCCTGGACAGGAATGGCAGGGTCCTCTGCGCGGACGTGCGGGAGCTGGACATGGACGGCCTCCCGCCCGTGGACGCCCTGGCCTTCGGGTTCCCCTGCAACGACTTCAGCATCGTGGGCGAGAAGAAGGGCGTGGACGGGAGCTACGGCCCGCTGTACAGCTACGCGATAAGGGCGATAAGGCATTTCAGGCCGAAGTGGTTCATCGCCGAGAACGTGTTGGGCATCCAGGCCGCGAACGAGGGCAGGGCGTTCCGGACCATCCTGGACGAGATGGCCGGCGCCGGGTACTCGGTCACCCCGCACCTCTACCGCTTCGAGCATTACGGCGTGCCCCAGTCAAGGCATAGGGTGATCATGGTGGGCGTCCGGGACGACATGGACGCCCAGTTCCGCGTCCCGTGCCCCAGCCTGCGCAGGCGCACGGACGTCTCGTGCCGGAGGGCGATAGAGATCCCGCCGGTTCACGGCATGGCCAACAACGAGCTCACGCGCCATCCCCAGACGGTCGTGGAGCGGCTCAGCCACATAAGGCCCGGCGAGAACGCCTTCACCGCGAATCTGCCCGATCATCTCAGGCTCAACGTGAAGTCCGTCACGATGAGCCAGATCTACCGCCGCCTCGACCCGGACAGGCCAGCCTACACCGTGACCGGGAGCGGGGGAGGGGGCACCCACGTCTACCACTGGTCGGAGCCCAGGGCCCTCACCAACCGAGAGAGGGCCAGGCTCCAGACCTTCCCGGACGACTTCGTCTTCTGCGGCAGCAACGGGAGCGTGCGCCGGCAGATAGGCATGGCCGTGCCCGTGGAGGGCGCCAGAATAATCGTCGAGGCGGTGCTGAACACCTTTGCCGGCATCCCCTACGCCTGGGTCGGGCCGAACATCGGCTCCGAGCCCGCTGGCTCTCGCGCGGGTTCTGACGGGAAGGCCCTCCGAAAGTCACCTGGTGCCCGCGTCTCCCGCAAGCCTGCCGCCCCGGCTGCCACTTCCAAGGCGAAGAGCACTGGTGCGTCACTCCAGGCGTCCGCCACTGCTGCCACTCCCATGGCATTGGGAGCCGGCACCTCCAGCGAGGCGTCAGCACCGGCTGCCACTCCCAAGCCAAATGCCACCGGCATCTCCTGCAAGGCGTCAGCACCGGCTGCCAGTCCCAAGGCGTTGGGTGCCGGCACTTCCCGCAAGGCTGCCGCACCGGTTGCCACTCTCAAAGCGAAGGGCACTGGGATCTCCC
>JAISFP010000368.1 GCA_031263525.1 Deltaproteobacteria bacterium
CAGAAACTCTTTCCCTCCACATGAAGTATCCATTGTTGACTTTTAAGCTTTAAGGTGTCCTCATCTGGGCTCTATCTCCTCCGAAAAGGCCCTCAATAGAGGGGCACCTGAACAGTTACTATAAATCGCAATACTCGTTAACAGTTGCCATTGGGACATACTTATCCTCTTTTGGCAGGCTGTTCAAGTTTAGCGATGAGTCGACCCTTTTTAGGGGACACCACCGCCCTTCCTTAAGGTTGGCCTGAAAGAATACTTCCAGGATTCATCATCGGCAGTTCAAAGATGTCTCGCGATCAACCGCATACAGCAACTAGGAGTTCCGACTGGCTGATTTCGATCCCCGTCAACCACTCCGGTCAACGTTAGACAAATCATATTCTGTTACGACACAACTTTTTTTGCAAGAGAATGGAGGACTTCCCGAGGACTTCTTTTGCAAGCAGAGGCTCACAAAGCAAAGAAGGTCTTCGGAACATTAAGTGAGGTCATATCCCCATGCGAACGGGCGTCACCCACTCTCGACAGAGGAGTCATATTGTCACACACCATGCCGCAGCATATCAAGCGCTATGACTCCAGAAAAAACTATCATGGCTGAACTCTGGAATATACACAACCTTCGGGATATCTGGAACCTAGGCGACCTCCGGAGCCTCCTGAACCTCCAAAATCACCGGTTCCTCGGGGAGCTTCCGGACCTCCGGAACCTCCCCGATCTCCCGTGCCTCAGGAACCTCCCGTCCCCCCAGGGCTTCCGGGACCGGAGCCTTCAGGGCCGCCGGACGGGACCGGGCCGGAGGGGCCCTCCGCCGCAGGCTTGGTGAGATCCGGCCCCTGGGGCAAAACGGGTCCGCCGGGCTGGCCCGGGCGGGGCTTCCGGACGTAGAGCGCCTCGCCCATCAGGCTGTGGAAGTACTCCCGGAGCTTCTGGAACATGGCGTAGACCAGGGGGATGATGATGAGCCCCACGGTGCAGGCGGCTATCATGCCCCCGAAGACCGCCGTGGAGACGTTCTGCCGGGAGGCGGCCCCCGGGCCGGTCGCGAAGACCAGGGGGAGGAGGCCGGCCAGGAAGGCCAGGGACGTCATGATCACGGCCCGGAACCGCAGGAACGACCCCTGGGCCGCGGAGTCCTTGATGGTGGAGCCCGACGCCCGGGCCTCCTTCGCGAACTCGACTATGAGGATGGCGTTCTTCGAGGCCAGGGCTATGAGGGTCACTATGCCTATCTGGACGTAGAGGCCCATGGAGAAGCCCGTGAGCTTCACGGCCATCATGGCCCCGTAGATGGCCGCGGAGACCGAGATGATGACGCCCAGGGGGATGGTCCAGGACTCGTAGAGGGCAACCAGGAAAAGGTAGGCGAAGGTGAAGGAGAGTATGAACAGGTACACCGTCTGGCCGGCGGACTCCCTCTCCTGGTAGGTGGACCCGGTCCACTGGTAGCCCATGTCGGAGGGGAGCGACCGGGCGGCGTTCTCCATGGCGGAGATGCCCACCCCCGTGCCGAGGCCGGGGTAGGTGGACCCCATTATGGAGACCGCCCGCGAGTTGTTGTAACGGGTGATGTTCTGCGGGCCCGTGGTCATGCGCACGTTCAGGACCGCCGAGAGCGGCACCATGTCGCCCGTGTCGGAGCGGACGTGGATGGCCTCCAGGTCGGCCGCGTTGCGCCTGCCCTCGAAGTCGCTCATGACCTTCACCTTCCAGCTGCGGCCCTGGAAGTTGAAGTCGTTCACGTAGTAGGAGCCCAGGTACTGCTGCAGGGCGTTGAAGATCTGGCCCACCGAGAGGCCCCGGGAGAGAGCCTTGTCGCGGTCGAGCTCTATCTCCATCACCGGCGTGTCGGCGTTGAAGAAGGTCATGGCCATCATGAGCCCGGGCTCCTGCATGGCTGCCCCTATGAACCGCATCGCCTGCTGGGAGAGCTCCTCTGGCTCGCGTCCGGCGAAGTCCATCAGGATGAACTCGAAGCCGCCCACCGAGTCCAGGCCCACTATGGGCGGCATGGAGAAGGCCTGGCAGTTGGCCTCGACCAGCTGGGACAGCCGGATGTTCAGCTGCTGCTGAACGGCGTCGGCCGAGAGGTCCGCCGTCGTCCTCTCCTCGTAGGGGGCGAGCCCCACGAACATGAAGGCCGCGTTGTCCTGCATGGAGAAGTTCACTACGTTCACGCCCACGACCGCCATGAGGTTCTCGACGCCGGGTATGGCCGAGGCTATCTCCGAGGCCTTGGAGAGGGCCTCGCGGGTCTTGTTGAGCGAGCTCCCCTCGGGGAGGCCTATCTGGACCACTATCATGCCCATGTCCTCCTCGGGGAGGAATCCCGAGGGGGTGAACTTCATGATTCCCCAGGCCGAGGCCAGGCAGAAGCCGGCCACGACCAGCCCGAAGGCGCTCCGCCTCAGGAGCGTCACGACCAGGGAGTGGTAGCCGTCGCGGGAGCGGACGACCAGGGCCTGGAACTTCCTCACCACCCAGTTGGGCTCGCCCATCTCCTTCTTCATGAAGACGGCGCACAGGGCGGGGGAGAGGGTCAGCGCGTTGAAGCAGGATATGAGCATGGCGGCCGAGATGGTCACCGCGAACTGCTGGTAGAGCTTCCCCGAGAGGCCGGGGATGAATGCCACGGGCACGAAGACGGAAAGGAGAACGAGGGCTATGGCGATGATGGCCCCGGTGATCTGGCCCATGGCCTTGTAGGCGGCCTCCTTGGGAGGCAGGTTCTCCTCGCGCATGACGCGCTCGACGTTCTCCACCACCACGATGGCGTCGTCGACCACTATGCCCACGGCCAGCACCAGGGCAAGGAGCGATACGGTGTTGGCGGAGAACCCCATTGCCGAGAGGACGACGAAGGCCCCAATGAGCGACACCGGCACTGCGAACATGGGTATGAGGGTCGTCCGCCAGCTCCCAAGGAAAAGGTAGACGACCAGGATGACCAGCACCATGGCGATGCCTATGGCCTTGGCCACCTCCTCGATGCTGGCCCGGACGAAGCGGGTGGCGTCGAAGACCTCCAGGTACTGGATGCCCTCGGGCATCCTGTGGGAGAGCTCCTCGATGGCCCGGTTCACGTTGTTGGCGGTCTCGACCGCGTTCGAACCGGACTGCTGGGTGAGCATCATCCCGGCGGCCTGCTGGCCCTTGTACGTCCCCATGGGGGAGTAGTTCTCGGTGTCCAGCTCCACCCTGGCGACGTCCCCGAGCCTCAGGAGCCCGCCGTCGGGGTTCGTCCGGAGGACGATGTCCTGGAACTGCTCGGGCGTGGAGAGCCTGCCCTGGGCAGTGATGTTGTAGTGAAGCTCCTGGCCCGCGAGCGTGGGCGCGCCGCCCACCTCGCCCACCGCCGCCTGGATGTTCTGGGCGGCCAGGGCCGCCGAGACGTCAGCTGGCGACAGCGCGAAGCCGGCCATCTTCACGGGATCCATCCACACGCGCATGCTGTAGGTGGCCCCGAAGAAGTTCACGCCGCCCACGCCGGGGATGCGGGTGAAGACGTCCACGACGTTGTTGTAGACCCAGTCGGAGAGCTCCAGGGGCGTGAGGGAGCCGTCCGGGCTGTAGAACATGAAGGCCTTCAGGAACGACGACGTCCGGCTCTCGACGTTCACGCCCTGGCGGGTCACCTCCTCGGGCAGGAGGGGCTCGGCGCGCTTCAGCCTGTTCTGGACGTTCACCATGTTGAGGTCTGGGTCGGAGCCGACCTCGAAGGTGATGGACAGCGAGTACTGGCCGTTGTTGGAGCTCTGGCTGGAGAAGTACAGCATTCGCTCGACGCCGTTCACAGCGGTCTCTATGTTCTGGGCGACGGTGCTCTCCACCGTGGCCGCGGAGGCGCCGGGGTAGCTGGCGTCGACCATGACCTGGGGCGGCACGATGTCCGGGAACTGGGCCACCGGAAGCCGCAGGAGGGCCATGAGCCCCGCGATGCTGATGACGAGCGATATGACCACCGCGAAGCGCGGCCGGTCAATGAAGATTTTGGACAGCATGGGTCACGCACCCCCGCCCGCAACGCCGGACGAGCCGGCTCCCGCGCCTGCCGGGGAGGCGGCCCCGGACGATCCCGCGCCTGCTCCGGCCCCCGCGACTGCAGGGGAGGCGGAACCGGGCGATCCCGCGTCGGCCCCGGCTGCGGCGGAGTCGGCCCCGGGCGATCCCGCGTCGGCCCCGGCCCCTGCCGGGGCGGAGCCGCCGGGCGATCCAGCGCCAGGCCCTCCCGGAGCTCCGCCGCCGGCCGTCCCGGAGCCCTCGATCACCCGGACCGGGGCGCCGGGTCGCAGCATGGAGCCCATGCTCATGAGCCCCAGCTCGATTATCTTGTCGCCCGGCTTCAGGCCCTCAAGAATCTCGATGCCCCCGGGGAACTCGTTCCCGCGCCTGACGTCGATCTTCTGGGCCACCAGCCCCTGGCCGGGCGACCCGTCCGGGCCGGGGGGCGCCGGTCCTGCCGCGTACACGTAGCTCCCGGAGTCCGCCGAGACCATGACCGAGCTCTTGGGGACCAGGACGGCCTGGCGGGGCTGGGCGTCCTCCAGGATGACCGTGAGCGTCTCGCCGGGGGCCAGGATCCCGTCCGGGTTTGGCATGAGGGCCTTCACCTTGTAAGTGCCGGTGCCCTCGTTCACCAGGGGGGCCACGTAGGTCACGGACCCCGTTAGGGGGTACTCCCTGCCCCCCGCCGAGCGGACCTTGACCGCCACCTCGTCCACCCCGCCCCGGGGCAGCGCGGAGTCGGGCGCCCCGGCCTTCAGGGCCGCCATGAACCTGTCGGGGACCCCGAAGCTTATCTCCAGGGGATCGGAGGCCACCACCGTGGCCAGGATCCCGGAGGACGGGCTCAGGAACGCCCCCTCGGAGAAAGGCGAGTCGGAGGCGTAGCCGTCGAAGGGGGCCTTGACGGTGGCGTAGCCCAGATCCAGCTGGGCCTGGCTGAAGGCGGCCCTGGCGGAGATGAGGCCGGCCTCGGCCACGTCGAGCGCCGCCTTCGAGTCGTCCAGGTCTGACTTGGGCGAGGTCTTCCGGGCGAACAGGTCGGACGTCCTCTGGTACGAGAGCCTGGCCTGGACGACCCGGGCCTCGGCGCTCATGAGGTTCCCCCGGGCCGCCTCCATGGCCGCCGAGTACTGTTCCGGCTCAATCGAGAACAGCACGTCCCCCTCCGAGACAGCCCCGCCCTCCCGGTATGGCTTGTCCACCAGGAACCCCGAGACCCTGGCCACCAGATCCACCTTCTTGGACGCCGCGGCGAAGCCCACGACCTCCCAGGAGGCCTTGACGGGGACCGAGGTCACTTCGTGCAGGGTCACCGCCGAGGGCGGCATGACCCTGGGGGGCGCCGGGAACAGCATCGGGATCACGACGACCGCGGCGGCCAGGACGACTATCACGGCGGGGATGATTATGAAGATGTGCTTCTTGATTATCTGTTTGGCTGACATTTTCGCCTTGTTCCGGAAGCTTCCCCCCCTGGCGGGAGGGGCGGGCTGCCTAAAAAAGGAGGATCGGGGCCGGAAAGGCCGGAGGCCGTCCTGGCGGTCGCGGCCGGCGGGGACCGCCTCCGGGCCCAGGAAGGCCCGGCTCTGCCGCAGGTGTGGCCCGGGCAGGGGAACGGAAAGGCACAGGAGACGTCAACAATGGGGACGCCGGCACCGGACGGGACCGCCGGAGCGGGGACCGGACGGTCCGCCACGGGGAATGGCCCGGAGTCAGCCCGGAAGAACAGGGCCGGGAGTCAGTCCGGAAGAACAGGGGCCGGGAGTCAGGCCGGAAGAACCGGGCCGGGAGCCCCTCGGCCCATGATCACGGCCTTAAAGCTCCGGGTCCATGATCCGGGCCAGGAAATTCCGGGTCCGGGAGGCCGGAAGTGAAACTTTGAGACGGGAGCCCGGGAATCAGGTCAGGAAACCCGAGGCCAGGAACCGGCAGAGGGCGGGAAGACCCGAGGCCGTGAACAAGGAGCCGGGAGGCGAACCGGGAAGTTTCGGGACCGGGAGGCCGGCAGGGAAACCTCAGGGAGGGGGGCCTGGAATCAGGCCGGAAAGGGCCAGGGCCGGAAACAAGGCCGCCGGGAGCCTGGAGTCAGGACGGGAAGCCCTGGGCAGGGGACAAGGCAAGCCCTGGAACATGGCCCCCTTCGGGAGCCTTCGAGGCCGGGAAGACCCCGGGCAGGGGACAAGGCAAGCTCTGGAACATGGCCCCCTTCGGGAGCCTTCAAGGCCGGGAAGACCCCGGGCAGGGGACGAGGCAAGCTCTGGAACATGGCCCCCTTCGAGAGCCTTCAAGGCCGGGAATCAGCTCGGAAAACCTCAGACGGCAGGCCACGGAACCACTGGGGGCCAGAGCCATTTGCCGGATGCCGGACTCAGGGTGAATGGGCTCCGGCCTCGAGGTCGGCTGTTCCGAAAGCCTGGACCGGACTGCCCGGACAGCTCCGGAACTGGCCGTCAGGGACGTCAAGGTTCCCGGGGCCTTAACGGTACGTCCGGGAGACCTCCCCAGCCGTCAGGGCCTGGAGTCCTGGGCATGGAGGCATGGGCCTGGGGCCTGGAGCCGATGGGCGGAAGGCCGTCCGGCACCCTGCGGCGGTTCCGGGAGAGGACGCTGGGAAGCGAGCCTCGGGGATGCACGAACCCGATCGTCCGACCGGTGCATAAGGTTCCGGAGGGACCCGGGCCACGCCCGGATCAGGGAACCGGGATGCCGGGGCTACGAGGATATGTCGAGCGAGGAGTCCCGAGCTTGATACCGGGTGGCGGAAGGGACGAACGTCTTTCCGGGCGGGAAGGGTCCAGTCAACTTAGGGATCGGTTGTGCCCGGAGGGGGAACCTATTGGTTCCCTTCAGGTCGGGGGCTTGCAGGGATTTCCCTGTCCCCCCGTGATTCCGGGGATGCGGACATCTTTCGGGGCAGAGGCCAAAAAAAAGCCCCCGAAGGTAGGAGCTGTCCGCCGCGCCTTTCGATCCGGACCCTTTAAAAAGGAGGGGGGGGGTCATGGGAAAGGGATGCGGGCTCCGGCCTGGCCGGGCCCGCAGGATGTCCCAGTTTAACACCTTCATTGGACATTATCAAACTCACGTTGTAACTGTTCAGGCGCCCCCCTCAGGGAGGCTCTAGAGGCAGCTCCAACCCCCCTGCGAGAGGGCATTGAGCCCTTTTGGGGCTAAAAGTGGTTCCCCCGTCCCCGGGCAAGCCATGGAAAGCTCGGCTGGTGCTATATCACCTTGTTATGGTGAATGCTATAGAGTTCATTTGTCAAAGCGGAGAATAAATATTAAAACTATTCCAATAGAATTCGCTTATATAGATTTTAACCTTGTCCTAGAGTAGGCTAAGGTGGCTCCAGGTGGAGCCGTCGATGATGTCCGGGCTGGGCTATAACTAACCATAATTGTAACTGTTCAGGCACCCCCCCCAAGAGGAGCTCAACAGGAGGATCTTCCCAACCAAAAGACTCTCTTCTCAAACTCTTCCCCTCCACATGAAGTATCCATAGTTGACTCTTCACCTTCTAGGGTTCCTCATCAGGGCTCTCTTCCTCCGAAAAGGTCCTCAATAGAGAGGCGCCTGAACAGTTCCCAGAATCTTATGAATCTAGAACCTGCTGTTGCGCCCCTTCATGCCGGGATTCAACATGTACGGGCTGCCTGAGAAATCAGGAAACTCGGGCCGCCTTTTCCTCGGGCAATAGCTGTCGCTGTCCCCTGGCTGACAACCGGCCCGGCGAAAGGATGGAGGTCCCGTTGCGCTTGTCCATGCTGGTCAGGGCCCTGACGGTTCCTCCGTTGACGTGGCGGACTCAGCCGTTCCTCAGATCAGGGGCCAGCATGCTAATCTTCTCGATCCTCTTCAAATCTGAGGAATTCTTGCGACCTCTGGAGGAGCTCTTCGGCGGGCAAGCTTCTGATTCTCACATGGTCCCTCCCGCATACGGCTACAGCCACTGCGTGAACCGGGGTTGGATTGCCGACGTAAGGGAGGAGGTATTCCTGTTTTATGATCTGCCTGAAAGCGGCTTTGATGCAGGAATCAAGTTGTCTGTCGTCCTTGGCGGATATTACGGTTCCCAGCGGGGAATCGGAGACGACGGGACTATCGGTTGACGTGTTGTCCGATTTAGCGTATTTCATTTCCGTAACCATGTTGCCGTGTTCAGGAGAGCTAATTACAAGATCGATAATCCCTTGAGCAATTTTACGCTCAGGCAGGGTTGTAAAATTGCAAATCTTGAATATGGTCAATAGAAAGAGGTGGTAAAACGATTCCTTTTCCAGATGCAAAGTATACGGTATCGCGGTCAAGAAAGATTGCAGAAGTTCCTCAGCCCGAAAAAATTGCAATTGGCAGAAGAGAGAGCAGAATTCTCTGCATCGCTCAGGAGTGAAATTGTCATTATCATGGGAAATTGACGGGATAACGCGGGTTTCGATGAAATTCCGAACGATAGTCATGCTGACTTCCTTGTTCGGCACAGCAAGACAAAGCGAGGACAATTTACCTGACACCGGTCGCTTGCGTACGGTAAGATAGCCTGCCTGTAACATCAGCGCTATCGGATCGGTTTTGCCGGCGTCCTGGACATCAACACTGCCGCTGAATTGGGACTTGCCTTTGAAGACTTTGGTGAAAATATCGTCACTGATATTCATTTGATTGAGAAAATTCGTTCCTCCAGAATTAATCCAATAATTGTCAAAAATCTGTTTGAAAAGAAAATATTGAAACGAAAAAGGATTGAACACGCTGTCATTTCCGTTCCAGCTATATCCGTCGTAATAATCGACTATCCGTTTCTTGAGTAGCTCGTAAGTGAAGTGCGGGCCAAATTTATCCGCGTCCTGGAATTCAGACAAAGCTGCATCGAGATGAGGGGAATAGTATGTGGTGATTTCGTCGCTGGTGAATCCGCATATAGTCGCGTATTCGGATTCGAACGAGATATCCATAAGATTGTTCATCGCTGAAAACACGGACAATTGGGAGAATTTGGTAATTCCGGTTATGAAAACACGATCTATCATGTCTTCGCATGATTCCAAAGCGTTGTAGAATCCGTGGAGCGTCCTTGTTGCGACTTTAAGACTGGTTAAATCAGTAAGGTTGTTGATTATTGGCGCGTCATATTCGTCAATCAATACAATTATCTCGCCACGGTCAGCGACTATCCCGTCTTTAGTTCGGATACTTTGGGTAACTATCGGGATATCCGCATAATTGTTATGAAGGATTTCAATAATCTGAGTAAGGCTGGCAGCCGAGTTCCTTTCCTTGATGGTGAATCCCCTGACTTCTGCGAAAAGCTGAAGGGATGTGGCAAGGTTTAGATCCAGCGAGGCCGGGTCGTCCCCGAAAGCGCTCATGCTGATCCGGAGCACGTGCGAACGGGGCCAATCGGCGTCCCCGCGCAACCGGTCTATCTCGAGTCCGGAAAAAAGTTCTTTCCTCCCGGCCGCGGCATTCTCCAGGGTGCTGACCAGAAGCGTCTTGCCGAATCTTCTGGGGCGGGAAAGAAAAAGGAATGGATGGGGGCCGGAAAGAATATCATGGACAAATTTCGTCTTGTCCACGTAAACGTAGCCTGTGTTCCTCAGACGAGCAAAGTTTGCTATGTTGAGGCCTAATTTCGGGATATCCGTTCCGACAGCTTTCGTCATGCGTAACTCCTGCGGTGACCTGATCAGCCTGAAACCGGTCGACCGGGGGACGGCGTCACGTCTCAGAATGGACTTTATTTTACTGTAATTGAGCTCCGGAAGCAAGCGGATGGAGAGGCTGAGACGGGAAAGAGGCTCCCGGTCCTGCTGTGCGGGGGATTCCGGATCGGGCGGAGGGGAATGTCGCATAAATCTCGACAGCATTGCCATGGTTCAACTGGTTGAAGACGAGATGCCCGATAACGCCATATCTGCCATCATTCTTAAGGTTAAAACTGGTTCGACAACAGGTTCCTAGTGCATAAAATCAAAAGTCCATGTGTTAATTCTTCAGCCTAACTCATCCGAGATGTCATTCACAAAGCCATTTAGCTTTGAGATTTCCAGCATGAAATAATCATAAAAATTACGGCAACTGTTCAGGTGACCCCCCAGGGGATCTCAAAAAGGGGATCTTTCTAGTCAAAATATCCTCTAAAAAACTCTTCACCTCCACATGGAGCATCCATAGTTGTCGCTGCAACTCCGATGGCCCCTCATCAGGGCTCTCTTCCTCCAAAACGGTTCCCAATGGAGGGACACCTGAGCAGTTACCAAAGCGGCTTCTGTGCGTCGGTTCCTTGGCAGAGTGACATTTCGATTGTTGTCTCAATCATCTCCGACAGGACATTTGTAACATGTTGCGACGGGCTAAGCAGACCATTTTAAAAATGGTACAATATTAGATGCAACATTTTGAATGTATTATGATCGAAACCATTAGCAGTGCGGTGACACGCTATTTATCAGCAACCCACTATATGAACAGTATCTCCTGAACGTTCTAAGGTCTGCCAGAAGATTTTTTTCTTCCAAGGAGTCTTAGGATTCTTGTCGAAGATGACCAGCCAGCCTTCTGACGCTCCACATATATCCATATATCCAAGCAACTGCAAAATACCATTTTCACGAGGCTGTGCATCCTTAATCTTCAGTTCAATCGGATAGCGGTTATCCTTATAGCTTATACATATGTCAGCCCTTTTTAGACTCATGGCACATTCTCTTTGGATGAAGTCAGCACCACCGTTCAAAACTCTCTGCAGGAAGGCAAACAGCACGATATGGGAATATGCCTCACTTGAAAAGTCCGTAACATTGCTTCTTACGGTATCCAGAATTTCCTTATTAATTTCATCCGTGTTTTCAATCATCCTTCTTTTAAAAATTTTGCCAATAAAATTTTTCAGGAGACGTTCTATCTCGCCTACCTTGGCCGTTGCCCCAGCTCCAGAATTTTCTCGCCAGTATGTCTGGAAAGGCTTGAGGATACCGTTCATGTCAAGTTTTGTTACGTCCATCCATTTGTTTTGAAATTCAGAAGGTATTTTCTGCTGGACACCTTTTGTCAGGAACCGAATGATCAACTCACGATAGATGGCATTGGAAGGTCTTAAGTAGTCGCCGTTATCGTCGTCAGCCTTCAGGATGCCCAGATCGATGACATATTGCCTGTCGTCAGGAGAAACTTCGTCCGGCAAGGTATTTGCCCCGATAATAACCGAGTCAATTACTCGTCTGACCTTTGGTTCCGCGAGTCTATCCATCAGCGAGTCGAAATGGGTGGGATTAGTCAGAATCAAGTGGTGGGCAGCAAAGTCGATATCGTCACAGGTAATGACTTTGGAATAGTCATTCTTGAATCGGTCATAAATGACAGCGAGAGGCAGAGCGTTCACTAGCCATGGCTGGCCTTCACTCCAGAACCAAGCCCTGTCGATGGCTTCCGGTTCGAAAACCTGCCCAGTCTCAATAGTGTGCTGATAGTAGAGAGACTTGATTTCCTCCCTGGTGAAGTCAGAAAGAGTCAGGGACCTAAATTTTACATTAAAAGGACTGCCCGTTCCCCTGGACTCCATCTCAGGTCGGACTTGGAATCGATAATCCCTGATGTCCCGCATCCCGACAAGAGCCAACGATCTAGGGAACTTGCAGGGCGGGGAAAGAGAACGGGAAAGATAGCCATTCCGCAATTGAGCCAGGAACGGAATTAGAGGTCTTTCGTGAATAGAATCAGCCTCGTCGAAGAAAACAATAAGCTCCTTATCCAAAGCATTGCACAAGTCGTTGAGAAATAGCGGAAGTTTGGTTAAGGGACCGGCAATGTCACCGCTCTCGTTTGATTTGCAAGCAAACTCTTTGAACCGGTCAACCGCAGAGAATTTAAGCCACATCTTTATCTCGTCAACGATCCTGGACATCCCCGTTTCAGGATCGTCGACCCCCATCAATGCCGCAAGGGAGCAGTAAAAAGCGTAGTATTGGCCATCGGAGTTAATCTTTTCGGCCAGGGTCATGAGACATGTAGTTTTGCCGGACTGACGAGGCGCGTGGATGGCGAAATAGTATTCGTTAGATATCATTTCATCGATATCCGGAAGGCGCACGAGAGGCGGAAGCATATAATGCTTTGAAGGCTGGCAGGCACCTACTGTGTTGAAGAATTTTGGAGACATTATGGACATTGCCCTTTCAAGATTAGCAACAGCATTAGCAGTTAAGAATTCTCTTTCTGCCAGGGTATGCCTTTCTGGTCAATCCGGCTGGTTTATCGGCTAAACAATATGATGCCCAAAAAATTCCGAAAAAAACTGTGGTCAAAAAATCTGGCCTCAAACCAGCCCTCGCTGGAGGCACCCGAGAATGATCTGCGCCTTACCGAACGGCCAACAATTAAAGTATCATATTGGAATATAGATAGCAAATCAAGAAAACATCATGGTTCTGCGTACCAGTTATTGCCCGTTTAACCAAATGTCGGAATTAGGCTATCAGTCCAGTGGTGGAAATGTCGGACAAACCTCCAGTCCTGGTGTGTACTCGCTATGATTCGCTACGATATATTACGAGTTCGGTTAAATGTTATAATTTTGGCTATCGTTCCAGGGGTGACAAATCAGTGCAAGGACCCAGATCTGGTATCTCTTTGCCATGACTAGCTCCCATAATGTGGGAAAAGATTTAAGCATTTTCTAATATTTATCCGGAAGCGTGATAGAAGAAAATTCCGACTTTTGATTAATCGGGTAATATTACGGATCGAAATAACTGATAAATGCCGGCATTGCTCTTGATAAATGATAAATGTCGGTATTTCTCTTGCCAAAAAATAAGCTATCCCAAAAATTGGCAGAAACATCTCAGGGTTGAAATCAAGTCATGTTTCCATTCAGTTTTAAAATGATTTTGATGGATACATATGATATATACATGGATGAATGTACAATTTAATCTATATATGGATATTCCTTCATGTACAGGCTCATGGTTGGTCGACCTCGCGATGTTCCAGACCTCATGCCAAACGCCCGCCTTGCTACCCCCCTTTGCCATCTGGCTTGCTCTTCTCCCGCCTCGGCAACAGGCCCGCCGTTCGCCGGGTTGAGGCTACACAGAATTCACCAGTCATACCCTTTCACCAGAAACTGAGCTATCCGAACCCCACCACCTTATCAATTTTCTTTCGGAGCATTAATAATTATTCAGGATGACCCGCGACCTGCCTCGGCCGGGGTCAGTGCCCGCCGCGCCCCGGTGCCGGCAATGGCCAGCCGCCGGCTCGGAAACGCCTCAGCCGCCGCCGCCTCTCCCGTTGCAGCCTGCCCAGGCAGATGGCGGTCCGGACTCCTGCCTCTCCAGCCGGAAGCCCTTCCATTCGGTCACCCTTCACCCCTTGGACAGGTCCAGGCCGCGGCCGCATGGACAGGTCCAGGCCGCGTCTATCCCCTCCCGAACTCGTCCGCCACCGGAATTCCATTCCGCGCCGGAAACAGCCTCAAGCCAGAAATTGGGAGAGCAAAACAAATGCCACAACCCGCCACGGCTCCCGTCCGGGTGGAAAGGGCCGATCCTTTTTGCTAAAATTTGCGTCGTTCTGTAGACCGAAGGCCCGCCGCTAGCCGTCCAGTTCCTCTTTCCTATCCGTCCGGCACCGCATTGCAAAGCCTGGCCGCGCCGCTTTACCTGCCTTCCGAAGCCTCTTTCGCGGCCTTCCCGAGCCGCTTTCGGGTCCCGCGCAAGCGGCTTCCGGAGGTACGCTCGCCCGGCGTCACGCGCCGCCCCGGCGCACATCGCAGGGCCCCGTCAGCCGCCTCCTGCAAACGGCCTTTCCGCTCACCCAAACCATTCACGAGGGAGAGATCCTGACAATGTTGCTCAAAGGCACCCTTCCCTTCCCGAACGTGCCCGCGACCGGCTCCTCCGGCCGGACCGCGCTCTCGACTGCCGCAGCCTTGGGTCTCGCGCCCGCCGCCGCACCTGCCCCGTGCCTCGCGCCGGCTTCCGCCCCGGCCCCGCTCCTCGCGCTGGCCGCGGCCCTCGCCCTGGCCGGGAGCCTTGCCGTGACGCCGGGCGGCATGGCCCTGGCCCAGCTCGCCGCGCCCGTGCAGCTCTCGGACTCCTTCGAGGCGGCCTTCACTTACCCCGGCGAGACCGTGGCCCCCGAGGCCGACGCCCAGCTGGAGATAACCGTCCGCAACACCGGCCTCAGGGGCGACACCTTCATGGTGGAGGTGACCCAGGCGCCCGAAGGCTGGAAATGCGAGATCTCCAGGTTCTCGACCGTCCTCAAGGGCATATTCCTGCCCAACGAGGAGAACGCCGCGCTCACCCTCGCCGCCTTCCCTCCCGGAGACGAGGACGCCCCGCTCCCCGAGGGGGAATACCCGTTCGCGATAAAGGTCACCTCCCAGAAGACCGGGAACACCGTGGAGTCCAGCACGGTGCTCACGGTCGCCTCCAAGAAGACCTCCTCCGAGGTGCTCACCATGACCACGAGCTACCCGGAGATAGGGGGGCCCTCGGACGGGAAGTTCGCCTTCTCCCTCGAGATCAAGAACTCCGGCCCTGACGAGGCCAAGGTGAACCTCGCGGCCGAGGTTCCCCAGGGCTGGGAGCACAGCTTCAAGCCCGGCTACGAGGACAAGCAGATCTCCTCCATCCAGGTCCCCCGGGGCCAGACCCGCACGGTGAACCTCGACCTCTCCCCCGCCTACCAGGCGGACGCCGGCAGCTACCCGGTCAAGGTCATAGCCGAGACCCCCCTGGGCTCCGCCGAGACCCAGCTGACCGTGAACCTCACCGGGACCTTCAAGATCCGCGCGGGCGCCATGAACGACCTCCTCTCGACCGCAACCGAGGTGGGCGTCCCCGTCACCGTGAGCCTCTACGTCATAAACGAGGGCTCCGCCCCCCAGCGCGAGGTGAGCTTCCTGGCCGTCAAGCCCGACAACTGGGAGATAACCTTCAATCCCGAGCGCCTCCAGGACCTCCCCCCCAGGAGCCGGCCCGTGCCAGTGGAGATGACCATCACCCCCGCCTCCAGCGCCCTGGTGGGCGACTACGGGGTCGGCCTCTCCGTCGAGGCCGAGAAGGCCCAGACCGCCCTGGACTTCCGGGTCACCGTGAAGGCGGGGAGCGCCTGGGCCTGGATCGGGGCCGTCATCATCATCCTGGTCGTGGCGGCGCTGGCCTACACCTTCCGCCGGCTCGGGAGAAGGTAGCGGCAGCGTCTGACCCGGGCCTTTCCGGCCCCAGTCCCGGAGCTCCGGAGCCGGCCTTCCGGAAATTCCTGGACACGGGCACGGACGACAGCATGGACTTCACCGGAAAGGGGGGCCTCCGGCCCCCCTTTCCGCATCCTGGGCCCGAGTCCTGCCTCACAGCCCCCCTCCGGCAGTCCGCCCCTCCGGTCCTCGGACGGCCCCCTTCTTCCGATCCGAACTCAGTCCGCCCGCCTGTGGCCAGCCGCTCGGTCTCGTCGGGTCTGTCGTCCGTCGATGTCGTCGCGGCCAGGACTTCCGCCCAGACTGGGATGTCGGCGTGGCCTGTGGTCGGCTGGAGGTCGAAGAGGTCCTCCGTGTCGGGCACGTAAGGCCGCCGGGCGGAGGAGGGGGAGGGCCAGGGCTCCCGCCTCGTCAAGAGGTCAGGATATCCTGTCGAAACGGAAACCGCCCCCCTGCCCTCCCTCCCGCGAGGACCGATCCGGGGCAACGGCTCCGGCTGCGGATATCCACATGACACCCCCGAATGTGATATCATTGCACCGTGGCGCCCCCAGGGTGCCGTTTCCAAAATTTTCGGACGCTTCCCGGCGCCCGGACACTGACGCGTCCGCCCGGGCCCCAGGGTCACGGGACGCCTGCACGGGGGTTAAAATGGCACCTGCGGTCCCCACTCCACCCGGGGGCGCCCGCCCCCCGGCCGGCCGCAAGACCGCGGCCTGCCTCGCGGCCTTCATCGCCCTTTCGGCCTTCGCCCTCTTCGGGCCGGCCTCCAACGGTCCGGGAGGAGATCCCTCCCGCGACGGCCGGCCCGTGACCTCCGGCCACCAGGGCCTGGGCGGATCCATCACTCTCGCCGGCCTCCTCCCCGGGACGGCCCATGCCGTCACCCAGCAGGAGGAGATAGAGCTGGGCCGCCAGGTCCACATGGAGATTGCCAGCCAGGGGGCAATCTTCACCGACCCCTACGTCGTGCAGTACTTCATGCGGGTCTGCCAGAAGCTCCTGAGGGCCGCCGGCCCCCAGTCAGTGCCCTTCACGTTCTCACTGGTCTTCAGCAACTCGCTCAACGCCTTCGCCGTGCCCGGCGGATACGTGTACATGCACACGGAGACGATAAACAGCCTGGAGAACGAGGGCCAGATGGCGGCCATCCTGGCCCACGAGATAGCCCACATCACCTCCAGGCACTTCGCCCTCCGCGCCGAGAAGAACCAGGTCTCCTCCATAGCCGGCTTCGCGGGCATGATAGCCGGGGCGCTCATCATGTCCCAGGGCGGGGGGAGCGGAGCGGCCCTGGGCCAGGCCCTGATGCTCGGATCCTCCGGGGCGGCCATGCAGTCGATGCTGGCCAACTCCAGGGCGGACGAGTCCGAGGCCGACCGCAAGGGGCGCCAGTACATGATCAAGGCGGGATACAACCCCCGCGACATGTACGGGGCGTTCCGCATCATGAACGACAAGAGCTTCTCCCTTTCCAGCAAAATCCCCACTTACATGTCCACCCACCCCGGGATCCCCTCCCGGCTGGCGTCCACCTTCGCGGACCAGCAGGAGGCGCCCCCGGCGCCCCCGGATCCCATCTACATGGCCATGCGCGACAGGGTGATGGCCATCACGGGCGACCCGGCCCGCGTCCGGAGCGTCATGAACACGAGGCTCAAGGACAACCCCAGGGACGCCTCGGCGCTCCACGCCCTGGGCGTCCTGGCCCAGCGCTCCAAGAACCTCACCCAGGCGGACAAGTTCTACACCCAGGCGCTGGAGATCTCCCCCGGCAACGGCGAGTACCTCTCCGACGCGGGCGACCTGGCCTACGAGCGCCGCAAGCCCGACGAGGCCGTGAAGCTCTACTCGGAGGCCCGCCGGCGCGGCGACTCCACCCCTCAGACCATCCTGGGCCTGGCCCGCGCCTACGAGATGCTCGGGAGGGAGGCCGAGGCCGCCAGGGCCTACGACCAGGCCGTGGAGGCCGCCGGCACCCTCTACCCCAGGGCCCTCGAGATGGCGGGGCTGTACTTCTCCCGCAAGGGGGACGCCGTCAAGGGCCACTGGCTCCTGGGCGAGTACTTCAACCAGACCGGGGACGTCAAGGACGCCTCCTTCCACTACGGCGAGGTGGCGAAGCTCCCCGGCGGTGCCCGCTACAAGTCCCGTGCCGAGCAGCACGTGAGGGACCTCGAGGAGATCCTGAAGAAGAAAAAATGAGGCGCGAGGCGCCTTTCGGGGAGGCCGCGAGGCCCGGCTCGGTCGGACGGACGGACACCTGAGAGTCCGTCCCGTGACGCGGATGCCAGGCCCGAAGAGGCCTTATCCGGGCCCCAGGCCAGGAGAGGCATGTTCCGGGCCGTCAGTCAAGGAGACGTCCGACACTGGCCGCCGGCCTGGATATGCGCTTCCGGGGCCGCCAGTCCAGGAGATGTCCGACACTGGCCGCCCGGCCTGGAGATACGCTTCCGGGGCCGCCGGTCCAGATGATGTCCGGCACTGGCCCCCGCCTGGAGATGCTCTTTCATGGCCGCCGGTCCAGATGATGTCCGACCCCAGCCGCCGGCCTGGAGACGCCATTCAGGGCCGCCGGTCCAGGAGACGTTCGGCACTGGCCTCCCGGCCTGGAGACGCCTTTCCGCAGCTGCCTGCCAGCCCAGGCGATGTCCGGCACTGGCCTCCCGGCCTGGAGACGCCTTTCCGGGGCTGCCTGCCAGCCCAGGCGATGTTCGGCACTGGCCTCCCCGTC
Source organism: Deltaproteobacteria bacterium (assembly GCA_031263525.1). Taxonomy (GTDB): domain Bacteria; phylum Desulfobacterota; class Desulfarculia; order Adiutricales; family Adiutricaceae; genus JAIRZX01. Next base: position 17,942 of record JAISFP010000368.1, read on the forward strand.
CTGGAGACGCCTTTCCGGGGCCGCCAGCACAGAAGATGTCCGACACTGTCCGCCGGCCTGGAGACGCCGTTCCGGGGCCGCCAGCCCAGAAGATGTCCGGCACTGGCCCCCGGCCTGGAGACGCCTTTCCGGGGGGCCGCCTGCACAGAAGATGTCCG
>JAISFP010000392.1 GCA_031263525.1 Deltaproteobacteria bacterium
GGTGCGTCCCGGCCGTGAGGTGACGTTTTGCCGGGCTTTAGGCACGTGTTCGGGTACCGTGCTTTCGGGGGCGTTCCCCGCCTCCGGGTCACGTCCTTTCGGGACATCCACCCCGTTTCGGCACCGTGCTTTCGGGTCGTCCCCCGCCAACGGGCCACGGCCTTTCGGGTAAACAACACCGTTTAGGCACCCTGCCTTCGGGGGGTCCCCCCGCTTCCGGGCCACGGCCTTTCGGGACATCCACCCCGTTTCGGCACCGTGCTTTCGGGGCGTCCACCCGCTTCAGGGCCACGGCCTTTCGGGGCGTCCACCCCGTTTCGGCACCCTGCTTTCGGGGCGTCCCCCCGCTTCAGGGCCACGGCCTTTCGGGGCGTCCCCCCGCTTCCGGCTCTCCTGGCGAACCCTCCCTGCTTTCTGGGCAGTCGTTCGGTGTGCCCCCTCCGCATTCCCAGAGTTCCCTCCTGGCCTCCGTGACGGTCGGCCTCCCGCCGGGTCGTGTGCCTTGGGGCCCGGAGGTCCCCGTCTTCCGGGGCTGTCGTCCCTCCGCCAGCTTGGCGGCCACCTCTTCCGGGGCTGCCTCCCTTCCGACTGCCATTGAAGTGTCCCGCAGGTTTCAGGCCGGGCCGTGGATAAGCCGGCATGAAGCTGTCGGGATCCTCTGCCTTCAGGGCGTCCCGTCCTGGCATTCGGGACAGTTGCCCCCAGCTTCAGGGGGGCGCCCCCCTTCCGTTCCTTCACGTCATTTTCGGCACGGGGCCCCGCCCCATGCCGACCGCCTCAAGGTGACAGGATGCCCCCGCCCCGCGATTCATCGGAAAACGCCGCCAACTTCCCGTCCGCGAGCCATGCCGGAAGGACGCTTCCCCCCGCGTCGTCCGGTCACGCTCCGCAGCAGTTCACCGAGCTGGACCTGAAGACCGAGAAGGTCCTCCTCGGGACTCTCATCCGCGGCGGCGGGGAGAACATCGCGGACGTGCTCGAGGTGGGCCTCCGCCCCGAAGACTTCTACAGGGACGCCCACAAGGAGATCTTCACGGCCATAGCGGAGCTCTACAACCGCGACGACTCCATCGACAGCCTGACACTCTCCGATAGGCTCCGGAAAAGGAACACCTACGAGTCCGTGGGAGGCGAGGCGTACCTGGCGGAACTGGAGGACCACGCGATAGGCTATTACCAGGCTTCCCGCTACGCGAAGATCGTGGTGGACCGGGCGGCGCTCCGCAGTCTCGGCGTCGCGGCCATGGAGATAGCTGAAAAGTGCTCGGAGGGTCCCGAGTCGGTGGACTCTCTCCTGAACGACGTTGAGGAGGAGATCTTCGGCATCCGGGACAGGAGATTCAAGGGAAGCATCATTTATCTCCCGGACAAGCTGATGGCGATACAGGAGCGCATAATGGAGCTTGCGGCGCTCGAGGGCCGCCTGTCCGGCGTGCCCACAGGCTTCAAGTATCTCGACCGGCTCACCGGCGGTTTCCAGAAGTCGGATCTCATTGTCCTCGGAGGGCGTCCGGGCATGGGCAAGACGGCCATCACCCTCAACCTGGCGATGAACGCCGCGCTCCCCTGGCGCAGGGAAGCCTTCAGGGAAATGCCTGCCTACTCCGTCATGTTCTTCAGCATGGAGATGAGCCTGGAGCAGATAATGATGCGAATCCTGTGCCAGATGAGCGAGCTGGATCTTCTGAAGATGCGTTCCGGGGCGCTCAAGTCGGAGGAGCTCACGCATCTCACCTCGGCCATGCAGCAGCTCCAGCAGGCGCCGGTATACATAGACGACACCTCCGGCAAGAAGATGAACCCGATGGAGCTGAGGGCCAAGGCCAAGAGGCTCCAGCGCAACCTGGAGAGGCACCGTCTCCCGCCCCTGGGGCTCATAGTCGTGGACTACCTCCAGCTCCTGAACCCCGACCCCACGGAGAACCGCAACCGCAACCGCGAGCGGGAGGTGGCCGAGATGTCCGGGGCCCTCAAGAGCCTAGCGAAGGAGCTGGACATCGCGGTCCTGTGCTGCTCGCAGCTCAAGAGGAGCGACGAGGGCGCCCCTGAGATGTCCGATCTCCGCGACTCCGGCGCCATCGAGCAGGACGCGGACCTCGTGGCCTTCATCCTGCGCAAGGAGGTCCTGCATCCCGACAAGCCGGAATACCAGGGCCTTGGCGAGCTTCAGCTGAAGAAGCACCGCAACGGGCCCACGGGGGTGGTGCATCTGCATTTCGCGAAAGAGTGCTGCTGCTTCAAGCCTGCGGCCTATGAGTCCGTTGAAGACGCCGAAGGCGGCGCTTACTGACATGCTCATGGAGGCGTCCCGGGCATCCGGCGGGACGCGACGCCTGCGATCGTAAGCGCTCGACGTCGTGACGGACTCGGCTGGCGGGACACGGGGGGCTTTTCCGGCAGAACGCATGCGGCAGTGAAGCCGGACAGGTTCAGTCGCGCCGTCCTGTCCGCCTTTCTCACGGTCCGCCATCCGCCTCCGCCACGGTCCTCCGTCCTCCGCCTCCGTCTTTATTTCTCGCGGCCCTCCATCTTTATTTCTCGCGGCCCTCAGTCTTTATTTCTCGCGGCCCGCCGTCCTTCGTCTGTCTCCCTCACGGTCCTGCTCCGTGACTTTAAGCATGTCCGCCCCCGTGCCGAAACCGTTTGCGCTGGGCAGCAGGCGGACAGTTTCCGCGTTTCCGGTTTTGGATATTGACGGCATCCGTTACGTCCGTCAGTCCCAGAAGTACCGTCAATGTCAGGAATGTCATGTCAGACAAGCATCTATCTGAAAATTATTCCTCCGCTTATTTCGAGCTGGACCTGAAGACGGAAAAGGTCCTCCTGGGCAACCTCATCGGCGGGAATGAGCTTGACCTGGATGACTTCGCGGGGATGGGGGTCGGCCCTGGCGACTTCCTGCTTGATGCGCACCGGGAGATATGCTTCGCCTTGATGGACATGTACTCACGGGGCCAGCCCGTCGACATCCGGTCGCTTTCCGACGAGCTCAGCGACAGGGGCGCCTACGAGTCGGCTGGCGGCAGGAGGTACCTGGAGGAACTGAAGGAGGCAGCGGCTTTCCACACCGACGTCAGAAGCTACGCGATGATGGTGGCGGACAGTTCTGCAAAGAGACGGATCATGCTCAAGTTCGGGAAGAATCTGGATGCGGTCGCGGACGTTCCGGAGTCCGGGGACAGGCTGCTGAAAGACCGGCTCTTGAATGACGGACTCCTGAAAGACGTTGAAGAGATGGTCAAGGGCATGCAGGACAGGTTGTCCAGGGGAAAGCGGCTCAGCCTGCCGGACAGGGTCATGGCCGTCCCTGACACCCTGAAGCGGCTTCGCGAGTCCCTGGGCAGCCCGTTCGACCTTCCCGCGGGCTTCCGGGAGCTGGACAGGCTGATTGGAGGCATCCAGAAGTCGGAGCTGATCGTCCTGGGCGGACTCTCCGAAACTGGTGCCGACGCCCTCGCCATGAACATCGCGGTCAGCGCGGCTATTCCCAGGTTCCGCGAGGACCACCGTGACATGCCGGCCTGCTCGGTCCTTTACTTCAGCACGGAGAGAAGCCGTAGCCAGACGCTGTTGCGCATCATATGCCAGATGGCCCGTCTGGATTTCCGGAAGATCGTCTCCGACGGCGCCTCGTCTCGCGAGCGCCAGCTTCTAGATCAGGCAATGCGCCAGCTTCGGTCAGCTTCCTTTCACGTGGCCGACATTTCAGGCGAGAGGGTGACTCCGCGGGAAATTGAGGCGACAGCGGCAGCGATCGCGCGTGACATCGACATTCGCGGGCTTCCGCCTTTGAGGCTCATTGTAGTGGACTGCCTGCAGCTCATGCCCTCCACAACTTGCGAGGATAACGGACCCGCAGGCGATCGGGAAGGCTCGACGGACGATGACGAGGATGGCTGTGCCGCAAACGATCGGGAAGGCTCGACGGGAGGGGAGGGTGACGAGGAGGGCTGTGCCGCAGCCGATCGGGAAGGCTTGACGGACGATGATGAGGATGGGTCCGTCTCCGCAGGCGATCTGGAAGGCTTGACGGACGATGACGAGGATGGGTCCGTCTCCGCAGGTGATCGGGAAGGCTTGACGGACGATGACGAGGAGTGCTGTGCCGCAAACGATCGGGAAGTCTCGACGGGCGGGGACGAGGAGGGGGGCGGAACCGCAAGCGATCTGGAAGACTGGAAAGACGAGCTTCTGGCCTCGTTGAAGAGCATCGCGAAGACCATGCAGCTCGCCGTCCTGTGCTCCCTGCGGCTTGACGAGTTATCCTGGGATGTTGCGGGGCTACCGGACTTCGCTGACTTGTGCATCATTGAAAATTATGCAGATGTCGTTGGTCTCGTGCATAGAAACGACGACACCTGCGCCGGCAGTTCTGAACTGGAAAACATGGCCGAGTTGCGGATAATTAAGAACCGCCTCGGACCAGTCGGAGTGGTGCATTTGCAATTCATGGAGCACTGTTTCAGTTTCATCCCCCAGTTCTTTTCTGATATGGAGATTGGTTGACGCTTGCTTGGCCTGCACGTCCGCGTCTTTGGCTTTTTCCGCCATATATATGAAGATTGCAGTACTAGTATTTATTCAGTGACTGGTATTCCCGGAAGTCAAAACATATTACATGGTTCAAATTATTTTTTACATCAACATCAAACAACATTGTATTCGATACTTTTTTTTAATATTTATATAATATTATCTTTAAGTCATGTTAAACAAGGATTGTTGAAGTGTTAAAATTATATTTATTTCCTGTTCTATGAGATTATTTAAACACTGTATTTAAATTTTTACTGTTGCCTGGAGCCTGTCCCCGTATCAGGCTCTGGCATTAGACTGTTGCATGGGACGTTTGACATCAGTCGATTCGTCTTGGACTAGGCCCTGCGTCTCCGCCTGTAGCTGTATCTGGCACTGTGTCAGGAGCTGCACCAGGGTTTCCGTGATCGACGGCTGTCCTCCGCCCTGACAATCGAGTGAGATTTTCGAAAATTGTCAGAAACATGAATTGTCCACAATTTTTTACTGTTCTGTTTTATCGTTTTTGATTTATTGCATTAAGACATCTCATAATATGAGTTTGTATATTAAATATGGCCATGTGTCCATTCTCAGTGGGATGTGGAGAAATGTTTCCATTATCATTGGGATGTGGATGATTAGACGCTTATAATTTTTTAAAAGTGGCAGTACTTTTATAATCGGCTGTCTAGATTCCCAACTCTGCCCGTGTGAACTTTGGTTCCGGGCATGGTCGGTCACAATGCCAATGGATTGCGATCGCCTGAACTTCGGCCTGCCTTCCGGACCGCCTTTCTCTTCTCGACAGGGAATCGGTCGTGGATGCTGCCGGAGAACAAGTCTGCGGGCTGTCGGGCAGGTCACGGGGCATAGGCCGCCGACGGACTTCACGGGAGTCTTCTTCACTACTGTTCAGGTGCCCCCTCAGGGAGGCTCTAGAGGCAGCTCCGACCCCTCTGTGAGAGGGCATTGAGCCATTTTGGGGCTAAAATGGTTCCCCCGTCCCCGGGTAGGCCATGGAAAGCTCGGCGGGTGCCATATCACCTTGTCATGGTGAATGCTATAGAACTAAGTTGTCAAAGCAAATACTAAATATAGAAATAATTCCAATATAATTCGTTTATATAGATTTTAACCTTCTTCTAGAGTTGGCTAAGGTGGCTCCAGGCGGAGTCGTCGATGATGTCCGGGCTGGGCTATAACTAACCGTAATTGTCACTGTTCAGGTGCCACTCTATTGAGGCACTTTTCGGAGGAAGAGAACCATGATGAGGATCCCTAAAAGTTGAAGAGTCAACAGTGGATACTTCATGTGGGGGGGAAGTTTCTGGATAGGGCATTTGGGTCGGGAAGGTCCTCCTGTTGGGCTCCTCTTGGAGGGGCACCTGAACCGTTACATGCATTTTAAATTCTCAGCACCTTAGTTCATTTTTGACACCGTATGATGCATAGGCTTGCATGTTTTGAGGTGGCAGGCTTGCCGTGACAAGGCGCTCAGTCCTCTCCGCCTTCCTCCCCGCACGGCCGCTTCGGGCCCGAAGTCCGCCTCCCTCCGCATCTCGCCCGTCCGAATCTGCGGCCGGTCGCCTTCCGGGTCCGGGGAGGCGCTTTCCGGGCCGCTTTCGGGGGCCGGAGAAGCGCTTTCCTGGCCGCTCTCCGGGGCAGGGGGAGGCGCTTTCCGCAGGCAGCCCGGGGCCGCGTCTCCCTTGACTTGCGGGCCGCTTTCCACTAATTTGGTTGGTCCGGTCGAAAGGCCGGGGCAGAGCGCACCGGAGACGCGGAGGATTCCCCAAAATGGCAAAGTACGATCCCAAGGCCGTCGAGGCCAAGTGGCGCGACCGCTGGGAGAGGGACGGGACCTACAGGGTCGACCTGGACAAGGCCGAGAGGCCCTTCTACAACCTCATGATGTTCCCGTACCCGTCGGCGGAGGGCCTCCACGTGGGGAACGTCTTCGCTTTCGTGGGATCCGACATCCAGGGCCGCTACCGGAGGCTCCTGGGCTACGACGTCTTCGAGCCGCTGGGCTTCGACGCCTTCGGCATGCACTCAGAGAACTTCGCCCTGAAGCAGGGCAGGCACCCCGCCGAGATGGTGCCGAAGAACATTGCCCACTTCCGCGAGGACCAGCTGAAGCGCATAGGCCTCATGGTGGACTGGAGCCGCCAGGTTGACACCACCGTCCCGGAGTATTACCGCTGGACCCAGTGGATGTTCGTGACGCTCCTGAAAAACGGCTTCGCCTACAGGGACCGGGGGCAGGTGAACTGGTGCCCGGGCTGCAAGACCGTGCTCGCGAAGGAGCAGGTCATTGACGAGCTCTGCGAGCGGTGCTCCTCCAAGGTGGAGAAGAGGGACATGGAGCAGTGGTTCTTCAGGACCACGGCCTTCAAGGACGAGCTCCTGGACGAGCTGGACCGCATGGACTGGTCCGAGCGCACCAAGGTGGCCCAGCGCCAGTGGATAGGGCGGAGCTCCGGGGCGGACGTGGCCTTCCGGATAGAGGGAGGCCCGGAGCTCCGGGTCTTCACCACCCGCCCGGACACCCTGTTCGGGGCCACCTACATGGTGGTCTCCCCCGAGCACCCGGTGCTGGACGAGATAACCGCGCCCGAGCGCGTGGCTGACCTGGCCGAGTACCGCAGGCGCGCCGCGTCCATAAGCGAGACCGACCGCCAGGACGAGCTGCGCGAGAAGACGGGGGTCTTCACGGGGGCCTACGCCATAAACCCCGTTAACGGGGCTAGGATCCCCGTCTGGGCCGCCGACTACGTGCTCATGGGCTACGGCACGGGGGCCATAATGGCCGTGCCCGCCCACGACGCGCGTGACCACGAGTTCGCGAGGAAGTTCTCGCTCCCCATAGTCCAGGTGGTCTCCGCCCCCCCGGGCGCCCCGGACATCCAGGAGGAGGCCTACTCCGGCGAGGGCAGGCTCATGAACTCAGGGAAGTTCGACGGCCTGGAGGCCAAGAGCGAGGGCATGCCCGCCATTGTCGAGATGCTTGCCGGGGAGGGCAGGGCAGAGTTCAAGACCATGTACCGGCTCCGCGACTGGTGCGTGAGCCGCCAGCGCTACTGGGGCCCGCCCATACCGGTCATATACTGCCCCAAGTGCGGCGCGGTCCCGGTCCCGGAGAAGGACCTGCCCGTGCTGCTCCCCTACATAGAGGACTTCCGGCCGGACGGGTCCGGGAGCTCGCCCCTGAAGCGCCACGCCGAGTTCTACAACACGACCTGCCCCGAGTGCGGGGCGCCCTCCGTCCGCGAGACCGACGTCTCGGACAACTTCCTGTGCTCGGCATGGTACTTCTACCGCTACCCCTCGACGGAGTTCTCGGACAGGCCCTTCGACCCGGAGCGAACCCGGAAGTGGCTCCCCGTGGATCTCTACGTGGGCGGCAACGAGCACGCGGTCCTCCACCTCCTCTACAGCCGCTGGCTGTGCAAGGCCCTCAACAAGGCCGGCTTCCTGGAGTTCTCCGAGCCCTACAGGCGCTTCGTGGCCCACGGCATCATAGTCAAGGACGGGGCCAAGATGAGCAAGTCCAAGGGCAACATCGTGAACCCCGACGAATACGTCGGCCTCTACGGCGCGGACGCCTTCCGGGTGTACCTGATGTTCATGGGTGCCTACCTGGAGGGCGGCGACTTCCGGGACGGGGGCGTCAAGGCCATGAAGGGCTTCCTGGACCGCCTGATGGCCGCCTGCTCCCCCGAGGCCGGGCCGCTGGACCAGGCACCCCCGGAGGGCTCGGAGACCCTGTTCTGGCTCAACTCCACTGTCAGGGCTGTCGGCCAGGACATCGAGCGCTTCTCCTACAACACCGCACTGGCCCGCATGATGGAGCTGGTCAACCACCTGACCAAGAACAGGATCCGCAACAGGGAGATCTCGGGGGTGCTGGCGAGGCTCGTCTCCCCCTTCGCCCCCCACCTGGCCGAGGAGCTCTGGGAGCAGCTGGGGAACTCCGGCTCCGTCTTCGACTCCTCCTGGCCCTCCTACGACGAGGAGAAGATACGCCGCCCCGAGGTGGAGTACGTCGTCCAGGTGAACGGCAAGGTCCGCGACAAGCTGACCCTGGCCGTCGGCCTCACCGCCGAGGAGATCGACCCCCTGGTGCTCGCGAGCCCCACCGTCATGAAGTGGATCGAGGGCAAGGAGCTCGTGAAGAAGATCTACGTCCCCGACAAGCTCATTAACCTCGTGGTCAAGTAGGACGTGGCGGGTCATCGGCCCCCGTCTCCGGCCCAAGCCCCCCCGGCCACGGTCCCCGGACCTCGGCCCCCCGGCCACGGTCCCCGGACCCCGGCCCCCCGGCCACGGTCCCCGGACCCCGGCCCCCCGGCCACGGGCCCCGAATCCCGGCCCCCCGGCCACGGTCCCTGAACCCCGGCCCCCCGGCCACGGTCCCTGCACCCCGGCCCCCCTGCCACGGTCCCTGAACCCCGGCCCCCCTGCCACGGTCCCTGAACCCCGGACCCCCTGCCACGGTCCCTGAACCCCGGACCCCCTGCCACGGTCCCCGGACCCCTGGCCACGGTCCCCGGACCTCGGCCCCCCTGCCACGGTCCCCGGACCTCGGCCCCCCGGTCGCGATCCCCGGCTCCGTTCCTGGGCAACTGGGGTCTCGGAACTTCCGGGGATGACCACGTGACGCTCTGGCCTGCGGGGCGGTCGCCTTCACGGCGGTACCGGCGAGGTCACGCGAGGCTCTTCCGTCTGGTCCGGGCCCCGGCAGTCCGGAACGGGGAGGACACCCCGGCCCCGCCTTCCAGGCGGGTTTCCCGCCTCTTTCGGACCCTCGGGGCCATCGCCGGGGGGGCTGGCAGGCGCGGGACGTCAACACGTGTTGACAGCCGGGGCGTTTGCGGCTAGTATCTCCCTTCCATTCTTTCTCCTCGAAGGAGCTGTCCCAAATGTATGCAATAGTCGAAGAGGGCGGTCGCCAGTATCAGGTCTCTGTGGGCCAGAGCGTCCAGGTCAACCGCCTGACCGCCGAGCCGGGCCAGGAGATCGTCCTGGGCCGGGTCATCCTGGTCAAGGACGAGTCCGGCGTCAAGGCCGGCCCCGGCCTCCTTTCCGGAATCACCGTCACCGGCAAGGTGACGCGGCTCCTGAGGGGCCCGAAGATCCGGGTTTTCAAGAAGAAGCGCCGCAAGGGCTACCACAAGCTCAAGGGCCACCGCCAGGACCTCACCGAGGTCCTCGTCACGTCCATAGGCGAAGCGGGACTCGCTCCCAGGCTGGAGGAGGCCTCCGAGCCGGAGTCGTCCCCCGAGCAGGAGCTGTCCGCCGAGCCGGAGACGTCCGCCGAGCAGGCGACCTCCTCCGAGCCGGAGGCCTCCCCCGAGCCGGAGGCCTCCTCCGAGCCGGAGACGTCCCCCGAGCAGACCACCCCGGACGAGTAGAAGTTAAGGAGAAAGCGCCATGGCTCACAAGAAGGCAGGTGGCTCCAGCCACAACGGACGGGACACGGTAGGCAAGCGGAGAGGCGTCAAGCGTTACGGCGGCCAGGCCGTGCGCGCCGGCAACATCATCATGCGCCAGCTCGGCACCAAGATTCACCCGGGTACCAACGTGGGGATCGGTCGCGACTACACCCTCTACGCCCTCATAGACGGGGTCGTGAAGTTCGAGCGCATGGGCGCCAGCCGCAAGAAGGTGAGCGTCTACCCGCTCGAGGCCGCCGCCCCGGAGGGCCAGGCCGCGGCCTAGCCGCCCAGGATGGCCGGGTTCCGGTCGACCGTCCCGCGAAAATTTCGTTTTTGCAAGAATGCCGCCCGCCCACGGGGCGGTTTTTTGCGTTGCCGTGTCCCCGTTTTCGGCTGTCCGGGAAGCCGCGCCCGGTTTTCGGGTGCTCCCCGGCCCGCCCATGAGCCTGTACGGTCGTGCGGGGGGGCGCGGCGCCGGGCAAGTTTCAGCCAGTGCTGGACAAATTGTAAATGCTGCAGTTAAGTTCCGGGAACCCTGCAAATTTGGCCTTTTATAAATTTGGCAGTTCCAGCTGAGCCAGCAGCCCCGTCATCAGGTCACGCCCTGTCTCCGTCGCCCAGCCCAGCGGCAGTTCCGGCATGACCCCAGGTCTGCGGCCCTGCCGCCTTGTCTCCCGACCCGTACAGCCGTGTCCCCCGGCCAGCAGACGTATAGCCTCGTCCCTTGGCGGGCGGCGGTTCCGGCTTGTCCCAAGGCGACTGCCCTGGCTGCGGCAGCACCAGTGTGTCCCTGGTCCGGGCCGTCCGGCCTGCTCCCATGCCAGCGGTCGTTCCGACCTTCTCCCATGCCAGAGGTCGTTCCGACCTTCTCCAATGCAAGAGGTCGTACCGGCCTGTTCCCAGGCCAGCGGTCGGACCGGCCTGCTCCCAGGCCAGCGGTCGTTCCGCCCTGTTCCCAAGCCAGCGGTCGTACCGGCCTGCTCCCAGGCCAGCGGTCGCACCGGCATCCCCCCAGGCCAACGGTCGTTCCGGCCTGTTCCCAAGCCAGCGGTCGTACCGGCCTGCTCCCAGGCCAGCGGTCGTTCCGGCATCCCCCCAGGCCCACGATCTCAAGGGCATGTCCCATGCCTGGCCGTTCCGACGATTTCCTGCCCCGAGCCGACGGGGATTGCGATGCGGATTCCGCTTCCAGCGCCGGCATTCCTTCAGCCCTTGCGCCCTTCTGGTCTCCACGTCCATGGCGTCTGACGCCTCGGACGGTGCCGGCGAGCTTGCCGGCCTGGCTTTTCAGGATTCTTTCGAAGTTGCCGCCTGGAAGCGTCTTGCGGGATTCATAAGCATACTTGTGAAAAAATTTGCACGTTAGAACCATGGGCTTTTTCCAGGGCACGGAAGGGCAGTTTTCGCGGATCATGGCCATGTCCGGCACATTTCGTGCATTTCTGTAACTTTTCGCCCTATTTCAGGGACTGGAAGTCCGGTTTGTCCATCCTGCCGAGTCCGAAAGGTCTTCCCATGCCTGCCGTGTCTTTCCGGGGCTTCGGAAGAGCTTTCGGGGACCGTTGAGGCGCTTTCCTATCCATTTTCAGAGCATTAGGAGCTTTTTCGGATCTACGTGGAGTTTTCCGGAGGTTTCCGGGGGGAGGGGGCCTGCGGAGCTTCCGGTCCGTCAGCCGGTTTCGGTTTCGTGGCCAGTCAGCCGGCTTCGCGGCCCTTCGCCCGGCTCAGCGGCCCTAGCCCGGCTCAGTGCCCCTTGAAAGGCCGGGTCAATGACATTCTTGCGGGCCGGGAGCGGACCAGACGCGGTTCCTGAGCTTCCGCGTGCGTGACGGGCCAGGTCGTTTCGGGCGGGGGCCTGCCGTAACGGGTCAGGGGGGCATGGCGCGTTCGGGCGCGTGCCGTCAGGAAGAACTTTGACAGTTCCCGTAAGAGTCTCCGAAACCCGCGCAACCTGGCCGCATCTGTCAAAAAAACACTTGCCAATTTTGACGAATTAAGCTATACAGTGGAAAACTTAAGGGGCTCCCTGTGTCAGCCTGGCGGTGGGCGGGGGGCTTTCGGGCGCGGACCTGCCAGGACCGCTTCTGCACCGCCAACCAACTCAGTCGAGAGGTAGATGACAACATGGGTTACACAATAAAGATCGACGCCAGCCTCTGCAACGGCGACGGCAACTGCAAGGATGCCTGTCCGGTGGAAGTCTACGAGATCAAGGACGGGGTCGCCGTTCCCGTCAACGTGGACGAGTGCGTGGGCTGCGAGACCTGCGTCGAGGCCTGCGAGGTCAACGCCATCACCATCACCGAGGTGGAGTAGGCTTCCTGCTCCCCCCGGCCGGTGCCGGTATAATTCCTTAACAGGCCGGGATCCGTCCCGGCCTGTTTTTTTCATGCTATAATTTCTGATCGGTCCTGCGGGTATTGCCCCGAATTTAAAGCCCGTCACGGCCCTTCCGCCGGACTTTCCGCGCGGCCCGTGGCGGACTTCCGGCCCTCCTGCCGCGATGGCTCCGTCGTTCACGGGCAAGATTTCCTTGAAAAGGTCTTCCATGACAAAAGCGGTGCTCTGCCTGCTCATGGCCGTCGTGTTCACCCCTGCCGGCGTGTGGACCCTCCGCACCGCCTTCTCACTCACGGAAGGGCCGCACGTGTTCGTCATGCTGGTGTTCTCCGGATGCCTCATGATTCTCATAGGGCTGGCCGGCGTGGGCGGACTCTACTTCCGCTGGCGTCCGCCCGCCCAGCCGGAGGACGGACCCGGGGGCAGCGCCCCCGCGGAAGACAAGGAGGAGTGATGAAGAACCCGCTGCCCCGCGTGGCCGCGATCCACGACCTGTCCGGCTTCGGGAGGTGCTCCCTCACCGTGGTCATACCTATCCTGAGCACGATGGGCTTCGAGGTGTGCCCCGTGCCCACCGCGATACTCTCGTCGCACACGGGCATCGAGGGCTTCACGCTCTTCGACCTGACGGAGGAGCTCCCGGCCTTCATCGGCCACTGGGAGCGCCTGGGCCTCCGTTTCGACGCCGTCTACTCGGGATTCCTGGGCTCCGTGCGCCAGGCGGACATCGTCCGGGGCTTCGTCGACCGCTTCAAGACGGACGACACCCTGGTGGTGGTGGACCCCGTGATGGCCGACTACGGCAAGCTCTACGCCTCGATGCCCCCAGAGATGGTGGGAGAGATGAGCAAGCTCTGCGCCAAGGCCCAGGTGATAACCCCCAACATCACCGAGGCGGCCCTGATGCTCGGTCGCCCGGTCCCCGAGAGGCTCACGCCCTCGGAGGCCAAGGACTGGCTGAAGGCGCTCTCCGATCTGGGTCCGGCCATGCCCGTCATCACCAGCCTCCCCCTGGCGGGCCGAGAGGAGGTGAGCGCGGTAGCCGCCTACAACCGCGAGGACGGACGCTTCTGGCTGGCGGGCCGCCCTGTCGTGCCCACCCAGTATCACGGGACTGGCGACATCTTCTCGAGCGTCCTGACCGGAAGCCTCCTGCAGGGGGACAGCCTGCCCGTGGCCGTGGACCGCGCCTCGCAGTTCGTGGCGGGGGCCATCCGTGGAACCTTCGGGTACTCGGGGCTGGGCCACCACGAGATCCTCCTCGAGAGGGCGCTCAAGAACCTCGCGAACGCATCCCACTCCGACAACTACGAGCTCCTGCCGTAGCCCCTTCGCCGTCCGCCCCTGTCCCGACCGGACGCCGAGCCGGAGGGCTGTGACTTCTGACAAGCCAGGATCACACCTGCGAGAACCCCTGGGCCCCTGAAGGGCAGGGGGTTTTTTTGTTCCATACGGACTCCAGAAAAATTTTTCCGCTCCTCCCGTGCCCTGGAACTAACCTGCCATGCGTGAGTCGCAAGCGTTGCATAGGTTCATAGGTTCACATTACCTCGGAAATTGAATCTGACCTTCGGGTTCCTCTTCTCGGTGAGCTAGGCCGTGAAACTGGCCCTGCTCTCCCCCCTCCGGCCCTAAACCTTCCCTCTAAACTCTCACCCTTTCAGCACTCGCCCCCGTCCTAAAGCCCTCCCGCCCCTCGCCCCTGTCTGCCTCGACCCCGCCCCGAAGCCCTCCCGCTCCTGTCCTTGCCCTTTCACAATCTCGCCCTGTAAAGGATACCTGAGGGCCAGATTTAATTTCCGGGGTAATAGGTTCATAGGTCCATAGGGTGCATATAAAAATTTTTTCCAGGAATGTAGATCATGCATAATGCAGGACCGTATCAGGCAGGAGCAGGCATGGCATCGTCGCCGTCCTGTATGCCGCCGGTCGTCTGCACCTTCACGAGATGGAGGAACACCTCCTGGTTCCCCTTGGGCCCCAGGACACGGGACGGCGCCTCGCCAGCCTTTTCCAGCGGGGGGTCAAGCCCGGCCGCGAAGTCTGCCACCCTGTCCACTGCGGCCCTTATGGCCGCTGGATCGCGCACCACGCCCTTCTTCACGGCAGGGCCCCTTCCGGACTCGAACTGCGGCTTCACCATGGCAAGGATTCCGCCGCCGTTCCTGACGAAGCCGGCCGCCGGGCCTATCACCAGGGTGAGCGAGATGAAGGAGAGATCCATGACCGCCAGATCGAAGGGGCCACCGAGTTCCTCCGGAGTCCTGGACGCTCCGAGCTCCCTCGCGTTCTGGCCCTCGACCACCATGACCCTCGGATCCTCGCGGAGCCGGACGTCCAGGAGCCCCCGTCCGACGTCCACGGCGCAGACGGAAGCGGCACCCGACTTCAGCAGGCAGTCCGTGAAGCCTCCGGTGGAGGCCCCCAGATCCAGACATTTCCACCCAGCCGGGTCTATGCCCAGATCGTCCAGGGCACCTTTCAGCTTGTCGCCGCCTCGGCTCGCGTAGAGCTTTCCTTCGGAGATCGTCATCACGGTCCCTTCCGGGTACGTGGACCCGGCCTTGGGCACGCGCGATCCGTCCGGGAGGTACGCCCTCCCGGCCATGACGAGCGCCTGCGCCCTGGCCCTCGTCGGGGCGAGACCCAGCGCCACAAGAATTTCGTCCGCTCTCAGGCGGGTGACTTTGGCCATCGTATCATCCTTCGGGGCATCGGTTGAGGGTCATGGAGTTTTTCGGTAACCGGCTTCCTGCTGGACCTGCATGTGATTCCTCTAAGGGTCAGTCAACTGCTTCGGCTCATGATTGTTCTTGCCTAAAAATTGATTGATTTCACAAATACATTTTGACAAGGTCATTGTTTATGATGCTTTTAATTGAAGAACATTAGAATTTGTAATTTGTCGATTGTCTAATCTTTCTTGAGAAAATCGCCTAATCTCTCATAAGGATAGATCTTTCAGATTATCACGAATTTTTGTCTTTGGAAAATCATTTCTGGAGCTAATTCTGCCACCTGACCGGTAGAACGTGGCGATTGCTCCATTCCTCCATCCACCTTAAGCTTCCTGTCGCTTCCGCCCTCGGTCCGTCGGAAGCTCCCTGTCGCTTCCGCCCTCGGTCCGTCGGAAGATGCCTGACGTTCCAAACCTCATTCCGTTTGGCACCTGGCCGGCCCATCCAGTACCTGACATTGAGAACAATCAGATTTATGAATTTCTGACCTTTCCGTTCTTTCCGAATTCCGGCTGAATCTGGGCGGGGCGGTTGTTATTATCCCGGAATTTAAATCTGGCCCTTTGGGCCCTTTTCACTAAGAGCTAGTCCGTGAAACTGGCCCTGTCCTCCTCATCCGCCCCTACCCCTTCCCCCAAAGCTCTCACTCATTCAGTACTCGCCCCTGCCCAAAGCCCTCTCGCCTCTTGCACCTGCCAGAGGGCCAGATTTAATTTACGGGGTAATATTACCCGTTTAATTAAATGTCGGAATTTTGGCTGTCAGCCTATGGGTGGAAAGACTGGGAAACAGCCCAGCCCTGCTATCTCCTCGTCATGGTTCGCTCTAAAACATGGAAGAAG
>JAISFP010000228.1 GCA_031263525.1 Deltaproteobacteria bacterium
AAAGTGCGTCAGCCCATGCCATCCTGACGAAGGCAGAAGCAACGGGAAGCTGACCCCGGACAATGCCATTCCCATCCTGGAACTGCCCCTCCTCAATGCCTCCTGCAAGCCTTCCCCAGGCAGTTTCCCGCAAAACGTTCCGGCCAGCTAGAAAGTCAGCCGCTGTCGTCGGGACGCCACCCGTCTCAAGGGGATGGACATCACCTTTGATCCCTGCTATCTTTCCGTGCACTGGCCGGTTCACGGAACTCAAGTTATGAGAGAACTATCTCAAAAAGCATACAGACTCGTCACCAAAGGATCCCGAAAAAGAAATCACGGGTCAGTTATGCCGTAACTTCACGGATTGAGGCTTTCAAAACGAACAATCAGCTTACGTTCTCACGTTATAAAATTTATCGCCCCGGAAGCCAGCCCCTTGAACTGACGCTTTCCCGTACGTCCCAGCCGTACAGCCAGCGTTTCAGGCAACTGGCATTAGCCGGTTCGCTTTTGAAGAAAGACATGTTCACACGGCACTCCTCTGGATTAATGAAATTTTAATTGGGACACCGACATCCTTAAGCTCCCTGTCGGAACAGCTACGAATCGCAGTTTACGAATCACGTATGAGCATTGCATAAACATAATGCCTGAACGGAACGACAGCGTGATGCTGCCTGAAGTTGAGGACTGACCATGCCAAACTGCTGGGCTTAAAATCTAAATGCTTTTCCCTTATATCATTTCATTAAATATTGCCATGAAATAATATCCTTAAAAAATATTAGAAAATACAATGGTGTAATACCTGTCCATAAAATCAAAATAATAAAATTATGCATATTATATTGCTTGGAAATAATTATTTCTTTAATTTGTTAACTATCTAACATAAATGATAATTTATAAAGTTATAATTTTTAAAAAAGTAGTCATTATACATTGTTGATGCCATCTAGTCACGTTGGATGAGAAATCGATCCGAAATGAAATTTCGGTTCAGCATCACCTCACTTAAGTCTGTGCATTTCATGAAGGCCAGGCACCTTCGTACCAGTTTTCGCAACAGCTTTCGCATCAGTTTTCGTATCAAGTTTCGTTCCGACTTTCGCTTGAACTTTCGCAACAGCTTTACATCATTTCTCGCGACAGCGTAACAGCTGTCACAACATCTTTCGGAGAAATTTTCGAGTTGATTTTCTGATTCACTTTAGCATAATTTTCGTTTTATTTTCAGACAAATTTTCAAAACTTTTTTATATAATTCATATAATAATTGTATGATATAAAAAGAACATCATAAAAAAAGCCATATAAATCTCGAAAAGTTTCATTTCCTAAATGCCGTAAAAAATATTGACATGACTTCCCCCGACCACTATATTCTAAGGCATGGCCAAGAGCTGGAGCTAACTTCCCAACGCTTTCAGCTCTCCGCCGTCCCCGCGACGCCCGTGCCATCCAGTGAGATGGGATCCGGCACCGGCAGCCCGGGATACAAAGGCACCCCTCCGGGGGGCCCCGCCGCCACAGATCGCCAGCGACAGCCCTGCCGAGCCGTCCCTGGCCAAGCTCCGGGATCAGCCGGAGGCGGCACCGGACCGCGCACGCAGGCGCACCCCGCCAGGGGTGCGTCAGCGGCCCGGCACACGGTCGGGATGCCGCCACTCGCCAAGCACCACCCATGGCCTGACCCGCAAGCTCAGGTCCGGCCACCCTAAACGCACCAAACACGGTCAAGAAAAAGAGGCCCACCATGCTTCACAAGACTGACGGAAACACGCTCGCGGACGCCGCCCGCGACGGCTTCACCCTGATAGAGCTCCTGATCGTCGTCTCCATCATCGGCATCCTTTCCTCCATCGCCATCCCCCACTACGCCAAGTACAGGAAGGGGGCCCAGGACAGCGCCGCCATGGCGGCATACCGCTCCATAGCCCTCTCGCAGGAGGCCTTCTTCGCCGAGAGCGGCACATACATAGACACCTACGCCTCGCTTGCCACCCAGGGGGGGCTCGTGAAGGACTCGAACGTCTACTACGGGGCCCTCTCGCTGTACGTGAACTCCACCAACAGCCTTCCGGGCTTCAGGTTCGCCGTGCGGCACAGGGCGGACGGCTCTACCACCTACCTCTTCGACAGCGCGAGCCAGGGGAGCACGGTGAAGACCACGGGCCAAAACGGCCTCGCCGCCTCGGTCTGGTAGCGGCGGGACCGGCCCCGGCCCGTCCGATTCCGCCGCCTTGCCCCCGACCCTCCCGTCACTTTTGCCGGGAGGGTTTTTTCTGCCCAAATTGCCTGACGTATCCCCTTGCCTTTCAAGCCTTGCCGCGCACATTGCGCCGTAGCTTCCGCGCCATGCCCAGGCGGCAAGGAACCGGACACGGACTCCGGCTTCATGCTCCTTGAACTTCCGCTTTGCCGGACAGGCCTTTGAATCCTGTCCTTCCGGAAGGCAAACAATTCCCCCTAACTCCAAATGCCGTTCCGCTCCTGCCCGGCCTTTGTTTTGACGAACCGATCATGTTGACTTCAAACGCTGTTCCGATATAATCGGGACATTCTAGCCCGCCCCGGAAACGGGAGACTGTCCCATCGCCTGATTCAGTCCCGGCCTTCAGTCCCGTACAGTCCCGCCCTGCAGTTTCATGCTGCCTGGTCCCGGCCTGCCGGCCAGTGCAGTCCCGCCATCCAGTTTCATGTTGCCTGGTCCATGCCTGCAGCCGCATCCGGTCCCGCCCCGCCCCGCAACTTCAAACGTCTGGTTCCGGGCACAGTCCCGTCCTGCCGTCTCGAGAGGCGCACTAGGGTCCAGATTCCGGATTCGATCCTGAAACCCCGCCGGCTGGACCGGTCCAGGCGGGCCACCTGCGGTGCCGCCATCCCCCCTCCCCGACCTTCCCTGCCTTGAGTCCGTGCGCCACGCGCCCCCGACAGGCACCCCCGTCCCGAACCCCCCGTAACCCCCGAACCGTCCCGGTATGCCGGCCCGGAGCAAGTCCGAGGCAGGCATTCGGCCCCCCCCCCAGGAGGATGCCCATGGCTCCCCGGAAGAGAACGTTCTGCCCGACCTGCCTGACGGCCTTGATTGCGGCCCTGACGACGTCCTTCCTGACCGCTGCTTGCGTCCTGGCGGCGCCCAGGTCCGCCGACCCAGCGCCTGCCGGCCATCCCGCCGCAGGTTCCGGGCTCGTGCCCGCCGGCCAGCTGTACTCCTTCCGGGGCGGGGTCAAGGTGAGGCCCATGTCCGCTGACGATCCCCACATAAGCTCTCCCAAGTCAGTGAACTTCCACCCGGACGGGCAGAAGGTGTACATCAACGCCCTGGAGGGCCTGGAGACCCTGGTCTACTCCGTTCCGGACCTGAGGCTCATCAAGGCCATATCCCACACCTTCACCGCCCAGGACGCCAGCCTCTTCAAGGACGGCGAGACCACGCTCTTCGACTACGTCTACTATCACGCCAGGAAGCCGGAACTGCTGAACGTCTTCTCCGGGAAGCCTGTGGAGGGGACCTTCTCGCACGGGGGACGCTACTTCTGGGTGCCGTACTACCGCCGCGACTTCGACAAGAACGCCTCGGACCCCTCCGCCATGGCCATCATCGACACCGGCACGGACGCCATCGTCCGGGTCATGCCCACGGGGCCCCTGCCCAAGATGGTGGCCGCCTCCCCGGACGGGAAGTTCCTGGCCGTCACCCACTGGGGAGACAACACCGTGGGGCTCATAGACATCAGCTCCCAGGACCCGCAGGACTTCGCCTACGTGAGGCACCTGGTGGACGGGGCGCGCCTGAACACCAGGAACATCACAGGCAACCGCGACAACAACTGCGGGCGCTGCCTGCGCGGCACGGTCTTCTCCCCCGACGGCTCGCGCCTCCTGGTGGGCCGCATGGCCGGAACCGGCATAGCGGTGTTCTCCATCCCTGACGGCGCCCACATGGGGGCCTTCACCTCCTTCAGCCCGTCTCCCCGCCACCTGGTGATAGATCCCGTGAAGGACCTGCTCTACGCCAGCGACTCCAGGCAGGGCGTGGTCATCCGCGTCGGCCTCGCGGAGGCCCTGGCGAGCGTGGCGGACTCGCCCGGCCGCGACGTGCCCGGCCCTAAGGGGGAGAGGATCAACGTGGGCATAAGGCCCAGGACGGTGGCCGTCACCCCGGACGGGGGCACCCTCTTCACGTCCGTCCACGGCTCCTTCAAGCTGGTCCGGGTGGACACGGGCACCTGGCAGGTGACGGGATCCGAGGACGTCTCCCCTGCCCCGGTGGGCCTGGGCGTGAGCCCGGACGGACGCTACGTGGCCGTGACCTCCCAGGGCTACAGGGACAACTCGTCCGCGAACGGGTATTCGGGAGGAAACTCGGTGGAATTCTTCGCCATACAGCAGCAGTAAGATCCGCCTTCGGGATCCCTGCCGCGAACCTTTCAGCGCCCTGAAACTGAAGGACACGTCCCGCGCCCCGACTGTCCCGGCTCCCGGCAAGGGCCCTGATCCGGGAGCGGGCCGCCGTTGCCAGGGCATCCTTGCCATCCTGGCCTGCCGACACGTCACCGCTGCAGGGGAGCAGGCGAACCGTCAACAGGGCGGCTGGGAAACTTGGAAACCGGACTCGGGCCGGCAGGGGAACAGGCGGACCGGGAGCGGTCGGCAGGGGAACTGACGAACCGTCAACGGGGCGGCAAAGGAACTGGCGAACTGGCAACGGGGCCGCTGGGGAGCTGACGAACAGGCAACGGGGCCGCTGGCAAACTGACCAACAGGCAAGGGGGCCGCTGGCAAACTGACGAACAGGCAACTGCCGGGAATCTGACTCGGAACAAGGAAGGGGCCGCGTTCCGGGACGACATCATGCCGTCCCGAAACGCGGCCCCTCCAATTTGTGGCTCCGGCGTTCCAGCCGTCAGGCCTGCAGGAGTCGCCCCCAGCATGCCTCCTGACCGGATGTCGCGGGAGGTCGCCCCGGCGGTCCGCCGAATCAGATGTAGCGCCTGGCGGTCACGTAATGCTGGCGGTAGTACTTGTCGTCCAGGTTGGCCCGGCGGACCTTCTTGCCCTTGCCGGGTGCGTGGACCATGTACCCGTCGCCCACGTAGACCCCCACGTGGTCAACGGTGCGTCCGGACCTGAAGAAGACAAGATCGCCCGGGACCAGCTCGTCACGGTCGATCTTCTTGCCGGAGCGCGACTGCTTGAGGGAACTGTCGGGGAGCTCTATGCCGTGCTGGCGGAACACGAACCAGGCCAGCCCGCTGCAGTCGAACCCCTTGGGGGATCTCCCGCCGCTCCTGTAGGGAGCGCCCACGTACTTCACGGCAGTTCCGGCCACGGCCACTGCCAGCGGCTGTACCCCGCCCCTCTTCCCGCCGCATCCGGGGAACACGAGGAGAGCCGCCGCCGCGGCCAGCACAATGGCCGCAGGGAGGGCGGGGCGTCGTTTGTATGTCTTCATGCTGTCACCACAGGGAAGCCTCCCCGGGCAGGGGAAGCCGCCTCGAAAGAGGGAGCCGGAAGCCCATGCCCCGCGCGATCCCGGAATCGCCGGCCCGGGCCTCCCCGGGCCTGCGGCCCTGCGGAACACATAGCAAATTCAGATCCAACGGAAACCCATGTCCGATACGAGTCCCCGTTATGCTTTCGGGTTCCCGTTAGCGATATCCGCGCCCGGATGGGCAGAAGACAATCCGAATTATCACCAATTGCCAGGTCACGGTCAATATCGTCCATATGGATCCCCGGACCGTCTCCGGGCCCGACATGCGGGCACGGGGCTTTGCCGGAGAACGGGAACCCCGCAGGCCGCGCTTGTCGTCCGTGCCGGTCTCTCCGCCCCCGGAAGGCCCGCGGCCCAAGCCCTGGAGTCGGTCAAGTTGTTCCCGTCCGGACCTGCCGGCTCGCGACCGGGCTGAAAAAATATCCCATGAGATCCGGGAACGCGGGTTGAGACGGAAATGCCGCCGAATAGCGACATGACTCTGCCTGCAGGCACGAAGCGGCCCCTGGTCGATCTACAGTCAGGCCGTACAGGCTAAAAACTGGAAAAAAGACATAGTTTTCAAAAGGAGTACCCACAGAAAGTGGGAAGCAGGTCAAGGTAAGGCAACCGAATATATTACGCTTCCGGATAAATATTATAAAATGTTGAAATCTTCTCCCACATTATGGGAGCGAATCATGGCAATGAGATACCAGACATGGGATTCGATCGGATTTTTCACCCATGGACCGATTGCCAAAATTCTAACATTTAACTGAACTGGTAATAATGATTTAAACGAGAAAGATGAAGACGAGGGTGAAGAAGAAGAAGAAGAAGAAGAAGAAGAAGAAGAAGATGATGATGATGATGATGATGATGATGAGGAGGAGGAGAAGGAGGAGGACGAGGACGAAAGAGGATTATGAGGAAAGAAGAGGAACAGGAAGGATCTTGATATGACATCCACCCCTCAACGGAATAAAGCACTGCTCATGTCCGGGCGCTGAGGATGGGTCCGGACTGCTGGATCGGCGGAGTTGCTTTCGAACCATGTTGTGGCGCGGCTGAAGATGGTTCTGGCTGATATCCGGGAGCGGTTGAGGGGCTCACGAATCATAACCTGGCCAATACGTTGCTAGGCTTCAGCACATGTACATACCTTTCCAGGAATTCCGTCAGTCCAAGTGTAAAATAATCCCGCGTGAAGCGTCCAGGAACCGTTCGTCTCAAGGGCTAATACAAAAAATAGGATAAGGATGCACGATATGTTCTGGCACTCCTCATACCTGACAACCATATTATTTTTGGCTTTCATGCATTGTTAATCCATAATCGGTATAAGCACCCCCTTAACACTGCCATGTCCCAGCCGCAGAAATCGCCGTGCATCTTTCCGTTTCGGTACGCAGCGCGGACAGGGCACCGTCTTTCCCGGTCTCCCAATCCCAGCCTTTCGAAATCGTCCTAAAGCACCCCGTGGAGAACATCAGGCCGGCAACGGTCCGCCCCATAGAATCCTCCAGCTTCAGCCCTGAAATCATACGAGAAGGAATCAGCCATAGGCGGCAGAATAGGTTACTTTCCAGAAAATTCTGTATTATAGTTCAAAATAGTCAACCCTCTATGTAAGACATGTTCTCGATACATTCAATCTGTCAACTGCAAGTCACAATATTTTCTACTGGCAATCTTTGCGTAACTTGGGATTCAGCTGACAGTCATACAGGAAACCAGTCCAGAAGAGTCAATATCCAGGATTTAACTGTCGTCGAACGACGTTCCTGCGTTGACGCTGACATCCCAGGAGCGTCCATCGCCATTGTCCATGTCACATGATTATTTCCCGGTACTTTGCCCGTAACGCAGGCAAAACTCCAGATCTCGTTGAATACCGGCCTGCTCACGATCGCCTCCGCTACCGCAAGCCTCATCTCAGCTTCAGGGAGAGACATAGCACGGACGCCGTCCGAAGTGAGCCTCCATGGCCCACCCGACTCACCTCCTCTCTCCGCAAGGCCTAGCCACGCGCATGCGGAAAGGTAATAACTTGCCTGCCTCCTGTCGAAACGGTAGCGTCTGGCCACCTCTTCAGGGAACAGCTCCCCTTCCATTAGCGCTCCCAGGAGATTCACCACCCTCCCCAGCGAGTTCGCCTGGGGGAACGGAACTCCGTCCGGCGGCTTCGTCACGTCTTCCGGGAGAGGCGCTTCCGGAGGCCTCGCGACAACTTCCGGAAGAGACGCATCCAGCTTTACAGTAGCGTCAGCCCAGAACTGCGGGTCCTCGGGTCCGGCCGGGCCGGCCCGCAAGTCGCTGTCCTGTTCCGCTGCCGAGAGAGTCGAACCGGAACGTGACACCGCCGCAGTATCAGCCGTGCCAGGAACGGCATCCTTCACATGCAACAACGAAGGACCCGGCGCAGCTGCCGCCAACTGCCCAAGACCGGCGTCCTTCACAGACGGCAGTCCAGGGCCCGACACCGCCGCCCACGACTGGACTGGACCGGCCTCCTTCACCGCAAGCAGTCCGGCACCAGGCACCGTAGCACCCGAATGGACGAGACCGGTATCCATAACCTCAGGCAGTCCGACACCAGGCGCCGCAGCCCGTGCAGGTCTCGCGCCCTTCAGCGGCTTCCGGCTCCTGTTCCTGCCCTTCCTTTTCTTTTTGGACACGGCTTGAATTCCTTCGGGCGTCACCTTCCGGCGATAATGCCGTCCAGACACCCGTGCTCATGGAACTCGCTCCACGTATCATGGTCAAAACACTGAGGGGAGTCTCCCGCGCGTCTTCGGCCCCGCTTTCATCCGGACGGAACGCACATCCCGCAAGCGGCAGCCTGGCACTGTGCAGAGGAGCGCGAGGAGGCTCGAAGCCTTTGGCCCGACAGAAAGCCCCTCCTGAAACCTTAGACAAATTTTAGTCGAAATTGATTCCGAAAGTCCAATCTGAGGCAAATGCGGAAGCTACAGAAAAATGGCCGGCCAGAACGCTCTCCGTAATTCTGCCAAACTCTCAGCCCGAAGCCCGGCCAAGATCCCGGCCCGAAGCCCTGCCAAGCTCTCAACACGAAGCCCTGCCAAGCTCTCAGCCCGGAGTCCGACCAAGCTCTCAGCCAGAAGCCCAGCTCATGATGGTCCCTATCCAGGAGCGCACGGTCCGAGAGCGCCTCTCGGCGGTGGACGGCGCCATGCCGGTCCCGTCGCGGGCGACTATGGGAGCCACATCCGCGTCCCCCGGAATCGATCCGCTGTCGAAGGACATGCGCCAGACCTCCCGGAAGACCGGACGGCCCAGGACAGCAGCCGCCAGGGCCAGCCTCTTCTCCTCGGGGGGGAGCGCCATGGCCCGCAAGCCCTCCTCCGAAAGCGACCAGGCCCCTCCGTGGCCGGCAAAGCCGCCCTCCTTCTCGACCAGGCCGAGCCAGGCGCAGGCGGCCAGGTAGTAGGAGGTCTGGCGGCGGTCGAACCCGTAGCGCAGTGTCAGCTCGTCCGGGAGCAGGTCGCCGTCCGTCAGCACCCCCAGCAGGTCCACCACCCTCTCGAGGGAGTCGGCCTGGGGGAACGGCACGCCCTCCGGCGGGAGGCTCGCGGCCCCCCTTGTGAGGGCGTCAAGGTCTCCCCTCGGGCTGGGCTGGCCCAGGCGGAAGGAAAGCGTCCTTTCCAGGCGGATGGAGTCGTAGCGGCCGGGGTCGTCGAAGGCATAGACGTAGAAGCTGTAGATGTCGTTGGAGAGGACCATGAACACGGGGATCACCGGCTTCCGGATCCTGGCCCCCCACAGCCGCCAGGGGTAGTAGAGCTGCCTCACCAGGAGCTCCCCCGACATTACGCTCTTGGCCTCCAGGACGTAGAAGGCGTCCTCGGTCTCGAAGCCGGCGTCTATCTCGACCTGGGCGTTCTCCACCTGGAGCTCCACCTGGCCCGGGACGCCTGCCGCGACCGCGACGGACGGCTCCTCCCACAGACACCTGGGCCTCAAGCCCGCCATCTCCGCCGCCTTCGAGGCGGACTTCCCGGACCACCTGCCCTGCGCCCTCTCCCCCGATGGGCTCCTGCGGTCCTTCCCCTTCCCCCCGCCGGCGGGCCCCGTCCCTATCCGGAAGGGGAAGGTCCCGGACGACATCCTGCCGTTCACGGTGAGCGCCGCCCGCTTCCCCCCGCACAGCTCGGTCACGAGACCCGCGTTCCAGGCGAAGAGGACTGCCGCGGCCTCGCTGTAGAGGTTGGCCGGGGTCAGGGTCTCCAGCTCCATGGCTTCCGGGAGGGACCTGGGCGATCCCGCAAAGGCGGGCACCGGGCAGTAGCTTCTGAACCTTCCCAGGGCGTAGCGGCCCCTCCCCACGGGCAGAATCGAGAGCCCGCATTCCTTGAACGGCTCGGGCAGCACGGCCGAGGTGTCGAACTTGGCCATGAGCCTCGCCTCGTGATGGCGGTTGATCTCCCTGGCATCTATGAGGAACACCCCGTCCCCCCGCGTCCTTTCCGGGACGGAGTGCTCCTCGAAGATGTTCTTCCAGGCCTCGTCTACCGACACCCTCTCGCGGGACATGCTGCTCTCCTTATCCTCTTCCGACTGTGATTCAATCAAATTGCTTGTCCTGATAGATATTTGAACAACTTATAAAAACATATTCGATTATTATTTCTTTCCATTCGGTATTCCATATTGCCTTCAAAATATCTGTTCTTCAATTTTTCCATTATTAATTATTACCATTGCTATCCCTTATGGCATGCAGACTGTCTGTTCAGGATGTTAATAATTTTCCGTGACTTGAGATCAGACTTTCCTTCCTGCACCTCCGGAACAGCAGGCCTTACGTCCAGCGCCGAATTCCGGCCGCACGTTTCAGCCAGGCCGACTCGCCCGGACCATGACGCACCTGCCAGGACCAGCCAGGCCGCCCCGCCAGGACCGCTATGCACCAGGCCGTGCCCGGCAGGCCGCCAGTCAGTAGTTCCTGACCAGGACCTCCCCCACCCTGCCGCGTCCGTCGGCCTTTGAGTTGATGGCCCGCATGGCCTGGACGTCGACGATCCTGAAGCCCCTCCTCTTATAGAGATCGCGTATGAACGGCGTGTCGGCGTTGCTCAGAAGGCACTTGGCCCCCTTCCTGGTCAGCTCCTCGAAGAGGGCCTTCAGCCTAATCTGCTCGTCCTCGGAAAAGCCCGCGCTCTGGTAGTGGGTGAATGTCTCTGAAGAACCGTGGTAGGGGGGGTCGAAGTAGACGAAGCTCCCCTCCCCGGCAACCATCGCGACGTGCCCGAAGTCCTCGGACAGGAGCCGTACCTTGGCCTTCCGGAGGTACCGGGCAACGGCCCTCAGGCCCTCCTCGTCCAGCACCCTGGGGGCGGCGTACCTGCCCAGCGGCACGTTGAAATGGCCCAGGGCGTTCACGCGGTAGAGGCCGTTGTAGCAGGTACGGTTCAGGTAGATGAGCCTCGCGGCGCGCTCGTGGGACGGGAGCCTCCGGAAACCCGGAAGGCGGTCCATGCCCCTCACCTCGTAGAAACGTTCGGGCGAGAGATCCTTCCTGAGTTCCTTCAGGCAGGCTATCACCTTGGAGGGGTCCCTGCTCAGCGCCTTGTAGGCGTTCATGAGCTCGGAGTTGGCGTCGCTCACCACCGCGCTGCCCGGCGACAGCTCGAAGAGCACTGCCCCCCCTCCCAGGAATGGCTCGTGGTATACCATGTCCTCCCAGCCGTCGGGAAGGTTCGCGAGTATGTGAGGGAGGAGCTGCCGCTTCCCTCCGGCCCACTTGAGGAATGGCTTGGGCGCGGGGAAGGTTCTGCTGCCTGCAATCTGGGGCATGGCTTAAGGCGGCTCCTTGGACCTGGATTCCGGAAGGCAAAGAGGCTTGATGGCGAGAGGCTAAGAGGCTTGGAGGCGGAGAGGAGGAGAAACAGAAATATGGAAATCGAAAAGACAGAAAGGCGGCAAATTAAAATAATGAAATTTTGATAACATTCTAAAACAGAGAGATTAAGAGATGGTGATACATAAAAACATCTGGTTGAAAAAATCGAAATTCAAAAAAAGAGGAGACAAGCTGGTTAAAGAAGATAGGGACAGTCGGTTGGACATGGAAGCTTAAGATGGGAAGAATTAAAAAAGATTAACAGATAAAATAACTTACAAAGTTAAAATTCTAAAAAAAAAATAATAATTAATCGTTATGAAATCAAAGGAAAAATCTGAACCATTTAAATTGAAAACCATTAAAATTGAAAACAATAATAATTTGAAATGTCGAGAAAGATACGGAAACGCAAGAAAAATAAACGGAAACGTAAGAAGAATAAACGGAAACTCGGATAATCACCGGTCAGGCTGGTGGAAAAAGCGGAAACAGAAAGGCAGAAAAATCTGGAAAACGAAAAAGAAAAAAATGCGTTAATACTGGCTGCAGGCAGGACCGCAAGGTCACGGCGCACCTGAACGCCCCGGTGAGAGGAGATTGCGGAACTGCCGGAGCCGGAACCGACGGGTCTGCGAACCGCCATGACTCACGTCTGCGGCGCGGGATCACTGAATGCCGCAGTGACGCGCAGGTTCCGTCACGCGCCGAGGGGCGGCCACACGAAGCTCGCCGCCGTATCCTCCACACCTGGGTTGAAGCCGGAAAGCCTCGAGGTTCGTCCGGCAAGGCTAACCCTGCCGGAGGTTACCCAGCCCAGGGCCGCCGGGAAGATCCGGTGCTCCACCTTCAGGATCCTCGCGGAGAGCTCGTCAGGGCCGTCCGTCTCCAGGACCGGGACTGCCCCCTGGCATATTATAGGCCCGGAGTCCACTCCCTCGTCAACGAAATGGACCGTTGCCCCCGCGAGCTTCACCCCGTAGGATGTCTCGTTGGACCACACCATGTGGCCGGGGAAACTGGGCAGGAGCGCAGGATGGATGTTCATGACCCCGGCCGGGAAGGCGTCCAGGAAGATCCTGCCCAGTACCCTCTGGAAGCCGGCCAGCACAGCGAGCTCCGCCCCGTAAGGCGCGAGCGTCTCCAGAAGCTTCCTCTCGAAGCCGGGGCGGTCCCCCCGGTACCCGGAGCTCGGGACAGTCAGGGCGTCTATCCCGTGCTCCCTGGCCGTGTCCAGGGCCCCCGCGCCCTCCTGGTCGCTCACCACAGCGCGGAAGTCCGCATGGGGGAGCTCCCCCCTGGCCTTCGCCTCGAGGATGGCCTTGAGATTGGAGCCCCTTCCGGAGCACAGGACTGCTATCTTCATGGTTAGGGTCTTTCAGTGGTGTCTCAGTTCAGATGCGCAAAGGCAGCACGAGATGCAGCCGGCATTTGAGCCTGACGACGCCATATGTCTTCAGAGCTTGCCTTGAGGCCGACTCCCTGCGTACCGGGAGTCCAGTCCGGGGCTGGCCGCCCCGTCATGGCCCGGACACATCCGAGAGGTTCGCCCTGCGGAGCCGCGCCAGGAAGACGGGCTTCCAGGACGGCCGCGACGGCTGGGAAGGCGGGTTCGCCGGCAGGGGGCCTCCTCAAAGAGTAAGCTGGCCCGCAGGGCCTGAAGCGCCCGGACACGATGAATTTCCGAGCGGACTCGGGGCGGACGCGCGTTCCGGGAACGCAAGGTCCCTGAAGTGGACTGCCGCAGGCAGAAATAAAAGACATTACATTAATGGGCCCTCTGAGGCAACTTTTCCTGGTGGTCCCCGACCATGACTTGACCGCTCAACAGGCAGGTGGCGGATACTTGCGGAAGCGCTTCATGAGAAAGGCTTATTCAGAACCGTGGCACACATGCAGATACATCATGGTGAGTATTTCATGCACATCGGAAAGCAGAAATCAAAATGAACTTGATCCACGGGAGGCTGGTACAGGGGCAAGAGGAAAGTGAAGAGTCTGTGAGACCGCAGGCCTGAGAAATCGCGGCACGGGGAAGTCCCTGTGGCGCGAGACATGCGGCTCACGGCCCCCTTCTCCGGTCTGCCGCATGGAGATCACGGCCCCCTTTCCTTGGCCGGGTGCCTTGAGATCACGGCCCCCTTCCCTGGCCGGATGCCTTGAGATCACTGCCCCCCTCCCCGGTCTGCCGCCTGGAGATCACGGCCCCCTTCCCCGGTCTGCCGTCTGGAAATCACGGCCCCCTTCCCCAGCCTGGTGCCTGGAGATCACGGCACCCTTCCCCGGACTACCGCCTGGAGATCACGGCACCCCTCCCCGGTCTGCCGCCTGGAGATCACGGCACCCTTCCCCGGTCTGCCGCCTGGAAATCACGGCCCCTTCCCGAGCCTGCGCCTGGAGATCCCGGCCCCCTTCCCCGGCCTGCCGCCTGGAGATCACGGCCCCCTTCCCCGGCCTGCCGCCTGGAAATCACGGCCCCCTTCCCAGGCCGGGTGCCGGGGGGAACAGAGGCCATTTCGACAGCAAGCGGCCAAGTTATCTGACCTACATGACTCATTTTCTTTCAGATTTCGCGCATAGCCCCTCATCCCGAAGGGCCGGCTCGCCTGCGTCGGGAATAGCACGGATGCCGTCATTGGCCAGGCCCCGTGCGGTCTCCCCGGGGCGTGGGTCACGAGCTGGCGCACGAGGGCCACTTGACAATGAACAGAACGGAAGCGATCAGGCACCCTGCCACGTCAATGCCGGCTCAGGACAGCTCGTTTCAACAGATTTGCAGGATATTTTGCGACAAAAGCATCGTCGCCGCAAAGGACAAAACGCCGTGGCTTGAGGGCCAGAGCTATGCAGGTCCGCCAGTTTGCGGGGATCAGGGCTGCGGCTGGATGTCGCGGGATACGGCTGAATTCTCCTGACTTCTTTGCCGTCTAACTTTGCCGGAGAATGAAGACGACTTTGTCTGACGTCTGTCTCTCGGACACCTTCCCTATCTCCCAGGAAACCAGTCCGCGGCCTTTCAAGAGTTTCACGGCCTTCTGGGAAAACGCGGGATCGATAATGATTATGAAGCCCACGCCCATGTTGAAGGTCCGGAACATCTCCAGCTCGTCCACGCCGCCCACCTCCTGGAGGAACCTGAAGATCTCGGGCACCTCCCAGGACGTCGGGAAGATGGCTGGCTGCAGCCACTCGGACTTTCCGATGGCGCGGGGAATGTTTTCCAGGAAGCCTCCCCCGGTCACATGCACCATGCCGTGGACGGCGGAAGAGAACTCGCGTCTCCCGAGAAGTTCCAGAACCGGCTTCACGTAGATGCGGGTGGGCTCAAGGAGCACGTCGGCAACCGTGGAGTCAAGGAGAGGGGAATCAATCTTCAGGCCCAGCCTGTCGAATACTATCCTGCGGACAAGGCTGTAGCCGTTGGAGTGGAGCCCGGAGCTGGCGATGCCCAGTATCACGTCGCCGGGCTGGACACGGGACCCGTCGACGACCCTGTCCCTGTCCACCGCGCCCACCGCGAAGCCCGCCAGATCGTACTCGCCCTCGGCGTAGAAGCCCGGCATCTCGGCTGTCTCGCCGCCGAGAAGGGCGCAGCCGGCCTCCCTGCATCCCCTGGCCACGCCGGAGACGATGTCCCTGACCTTTTCCGGGACAAGCCGCGAGGTGGCAAGGTAGTCGAGAAAGAAGAGGGGCTTAGCCCCCTGGACCAGGATGTCGTTCACGCTCATGGCGACCAGGTCGATCCCCACGGTGTCGTGCCTGTCGGCCATGAAGGCGAGCTTGAGCTTCGTGCCGACCCCGTCCGTCGAGGAGACCAGAAGGGGGTCGTCGAAGTCCAGGGCTTTCAGGTCGAAGAGGCCGGAGAAGCCCCCGATGCCCGACATGACCCCCGGCAGGCGAGTGGACTCGGCGAGCGGCCTGATGAGGCTCACCGCGTCGTCTCCGGCGGTTATGTCCACCCCGGCGTCGCTGTAGGTGAGCCCCGCTTCGTCCCGTGGCTCCTTGCCGCCGGCCCCTTCCGTCTCTGGGCCCAGTCCAAGGGCGTCCTTCCCGCGATCATGGCTGTCGTCCGGCACCGTGCGCCTCCTAGCTGGCCGCATGGCGACCGCCCAGGGATTGTACTGTAAAGCCCAGCTTCCCCGCAAGATCGGTACACGGACACGGGGCAAAAGTTCCGGAGGGTATCCGGACCAGACCGTTCCGCCGAACTCTCCGCCCTGCCGCCAAGCCAAGCCCCCCGAACGACGAGTGTCCAGGCCGCCCGGAGCCATCCTGCAAGGGCCCCTTCGAAATGCCGGCCCCCCGGAACGCCTCTCAGGCGCTCCGGGGGGCCGTTTCGCACGAAAACCTTGCCTTTGGCCCTTCCGAGAGTCAGCCGGGCTGCCAGGCAGCCGCCGCAGGACTCCCGGTCTCCTGGCCTTCACGGCAACCCGGACTCCCTGCGCTCCTGGGCAGGCTGGCATTCCTGGGCTTGACCGCCCTTCTGGCCTCCCCAGCCTGGCCATCATGGCACTGGCCCTGCCGACTCCTGCCTGGCCAACATGGCACTGGCCCTGCCGACTCCTGCCTGGCCATCATGGCCATCCTGGCACTGACCTTGCCGGTCTGCCTGGCCATCATGGCCGACCGGCTTTCCCGGTCTCCCAGGCCCAGGCGGCCTGCCCGGCCCCTACGCCTCGCTCCGGTCCCCGGCGCCCGCGGGCGCCGGCTCGCCCAGCCCCGGCAGGGCCCGGCCCTCGCCGCCGGCGGCGGCCTCCCGCGCGGCCTTCGCCACGGCCCGCTTCTCCTCGCCGCGGAACATGAGCAGGTACACGCAGGGCACGAGGAAGAGGGTGATGAGCGTCGAGGTGGAGAGCCCGCCTATGACCGAGCGGCCCAGGGGGATCTGGGCCTCGCCGCCCTCCCCGATGCCCCAGGCCATGGGTATGAGGCCCAGGACCGTGGTGAGCGTGGTCATCATGATGGGCCTGAGCCGCCTGCGACCGGTCTCGATCAGGGCGGGGACCAGGGGGACTCCGTCCCTGCGGCGTATGAGGTTGGCGTGGTCGACCAGGATGATGGAGTTGTTGATGACGATCCCGGCGAGCATGATGACGCCGATGAAGGAGTTGATGTTGAAGGATATCCCGGTCAGGAAGTGCGCCCAGGCGACGCCTATGGCCGCGAAGGGGAGCGCGAACATGACCACGAAGGGCCCCTTCAGCTGCTCGAACTGGCAGGCCATGACCATGTAGACCAGGAAGACCGACATTATGAGGACCATCTTGAGCCCCGAGAAGGTCTCCTCCAGGTCCTCCGCCTCGCCGGTGAAGGTGTAGCTGAAGTCGCGGCCCATGGGGAGGGTCTTCAGCTCCGCGTCTATGTCGCGGAGGACGTCCCCGAGGGCCCTGTCGGTGTTGTCGGCGTAGAGGGTGAACACCCTGGCCTGGTTGCGCCGGGTGACCGCCGCCGGGCCCGTGCCCGAGACCGCACGCGCCACGTTGGCCAGCACCGCCTTCTGGCCCCTGGAGTTGACCACGGGGAGGGACATTATCTCCTCCACGGAGAGGCGCTCGGAATCCTTGAGCTTGACCCTTATGTCGTACTCCTTGCCCTCCACGCGGAACGCCCCCGCCACGGTCCCGCCCACCGCCGTCTTCACCAGGGCCGAGACGTCGGCGACCTTGAGCCCCGCGTCGGCCGCGCGGTCGCGGTCTATGACTATGAGCTCCTCCGGGGCGGCGTCCTCGTTGGAGAGGTACACGTCGGTGACCCCCGGCACGTTCTCGACTATGGCACGCATGGCCCGGGTGAGCCTCCCGGCCTCCTCCAGGTCGTTGCCGCGGAGCTCTATCTCGATGCGGTCGCCGCCGGCCCCGCGGGCCAGGAAGGACTGCTCGGCCCGGAGCCGCACCTCGGTGCCGGGAATGTTCGAGACGAGCGGCCTCACGTGGTCCATGATCTCGAAGACGGAGCGCTTTCGGTTCTTCACGGGGACCAGGCGCACCTGGAACTCCCCCTTGTGGCTCCCCCGGCCGGAGAAGCCCCCGGATCCCCCAATGTCGGAGCTGGACGCGCGGATCTCCGGGACCTCCCTGACGATGATGGCCTCTATGGCCTGGAGTGTCTCGGAGGTCCTCTCCACCCTGGTCCCGGGCTCCATGGTCAGGTAGACCCTGAAGGCGGACTCGTCGGTGCGGGGCATGAACTCCCGGCCTACCTGGGTGACCACGGCCAGGGAGAGCGCGGTCACGGCGAAGCCTATGACTATCACCTTCCAGGGGTTGGCGAGAGACCAGGTGAGCCCGGACACGTAGAACTCGTCCACGGCCTTGAAGAAGCCCCTGAACCACCTGGGCTCCCCGAAGCGGGGGACCGCGGGCGCGGCCGGGGCGCCGTCCGCCGGGCCGCCCGTGAGGGGGCCTCCCCCGCCCGACCCGCCGACCGGCAGCCCGACGGCCCGGCCGGCCCGGGCGACCCTGCCCTCCGGGGTGGTGAGCATGTGCCTGGCGAGCATGGGCACCACGGTCATGGCGACCAGGTAGGACGCCGCCAGGGCGAAGCAGATGGTGAGCGCGAAGGGCCTGAACATGACCCCGGCAAGGCCGGTCAGGAACGCAAGCGGCGCGAAGACCGAGAGGGTCGTGAGCGTGGAGGCCAGTATGGCGCCCCCCACCTCGCCCGTGCCCTCCACGGCGGCCTCCTCTGCCCCCATGCCCCCGCTCCGCAGGCGGAAGATGTTGTCCAGGACCACGATGGAGTTGTCGACCAGCATCCCGGTGCCCAGGGCAAGGGCCCCCAGGGTCACGATGTTCAGGGTGAGGCCGAAGGCGTACATCGCCAGGAAGGTCGCCACGATGGACACGGGGATGGACAGCGACAGGACCAGGGTGCTCTTCACGTGCTGGAGGAAGAAAAAGATGACCAGCACCGCGAGCAGCCCGCCCAGGGCCGCGGACTCGGCCACCGTCCAGATGGCCTGCTTTATGTAGACGGAGGAGTCGAAGAGGGGCTCGATGCGGACGTTCGCGAGGGTCCGGTTAATCTCCCCGATGGCGTTCAGGGCCGTGGACGCCACGTCGACCGTGTTCGCCCCGGACTGCTTGAAGACCCCCATGAACTGCCCCTCGTTGGAGTTCACGCGGGTGATGCGGACGATCTTCTCCCAGGTGTCGGAGATGTCGGCTATGTCGCGGAGCCTCACGTCCCCCTGCTCGGTGCGGGCGACGAGCACGCTCCCCAGGTCGTCCAGGGTCGCGAACTCGCCCCTGGTGCGGACGGCCACCGACATGCGGCCCCTGTCGAGGTCCCCCCCGGCCTCGGTCACGTTCTCGCCGACGATGCCGGTCACCAGCCCGGCAAGGTCCACGCCCAGAGCCTTCACCTTGGAGTGGTCGAGCTCCACCCTGAACTCCCGGTCCAGCCCCCCGAAGGGGGAGGCGGAGGCGACGCCGGGCGACCGCTCCAGGCGGTATGATATCTCGTCCTCGATGTAGGCCTTCAGGTCCACGGGATGGAAGCTGGACTCCACCCCCAGGAACATGATGGGCCTCATGGCCGTGTCGAACTTCTGGATGGCGGGGCGGTCCACCTCGTCGGGGAGCCTGGATATCACTCGGTCGATGCGGTCCCGTATGTCGTTGGTCGCCTCGTCAAGGCTCACGCCCCAGTTGAACTCTATGAATATGGAGCTGGACCCCTCGGCCGAGGTGGACGAGAGCTCCTCCACCCCCGGCACGGCCGCGAGCGCCCTCTCCAGGGGCTTGGTTATCTGCTCCTCCACGTCTATGGGGGCGGCGTTCTCATAGGTGGTCCGGACCGATATGATGGGGAACGTTAGCTCCGGCATCAGGTCCAGGGGGATGCGGATGAGCGAGAACAGCCCCACCACGAGAACTATGAGCATCCCCATGGTCGTGAAGACCGGCCGTCTGACGGCCTGGCGGATCAGGTTCATTTTTTTAAAGCCCTTTCAGGCGTCCCGGGACATGTCCCGCGACTTCCCGCGCGGCAGGACACGTGGCCCGGCGCAGGGATGCCCCGACGCCGCCGGGGCACGTTGCCTCGATGCCTCCGAAACTGGGAGCCTCAGGGCAACCGGGGCGGGATGCCTCGATGCCTCCTGGACAGGGAGCCTCAGGGCTACAGGGGCAGGATGCCTCGGCGTCTCCTGGACAGGGAGCCTCAGGGCTACCGGGGCAGGATGCCTCGGCACCTCCTGGACTGGGAGCCTCAGGGCAGGCGGGGCAGGATGCCTCGGTGCCGACGGGGTACGCTGCCTCGGAGGCGCTGAGGCATGGGTCGTATCGCGGGGCCGTCCCCGCAGCGCCAGGCTTCAGGAGGGCTGGGACATGGGGCCGGGCCCGGCCGAAGGGCGGCAAGCGGTTGGCGGCCCCATGTCCCAGGCTTCGGTGAGCCCGGCATTTAACGAATCCCCCAGGAAACGCAGGACAGGCCGGCAAGGGGGGGCGGAATGCCCGCGTCGGAGCGGGCGGGACGGGGCCCGGGGAAGGGTGCTTCCCCGAGACGGGGGCGCGGAAGGCCTCTCCGGTAAGGAATGGAGAGGATCTTTCAGGCCCGGAAAGGAAAAAGGCCTGCCGGGCAGGGAACAGGAAAAGTGGCAGCCAGGCCGGGGACGGAAAAAGCCTTTCAAGATGGAGGAAGGAAAAATGGCCTGCCAGTCCGGGGACGGGAAAAGCCTGTCAAGAAGGGACCGGAAAAAGGGCCTGCCAGGCCGGGGACGGGAAAAGCCAGTCAAGAAGCGAACGGAAAAAGGGCCTGCCAGGCCGGGGACGGGAAAAGCCAGTCAAGA
>JAISFP010000489.1 GCA_031263525.1 Deltaproteobacteria bacterium
CGCCCCCCCGCGCCCCTTGGCCACTCATTCCCTCAAGACGGCGGGGCCCACTGACACCTTAGGCCCCCCCCCCCCCCCGCAGGAAACTCCTCGCCGCCTGCTTGCCGGGACCGCTCCCGCTCCGGCCCTCTAGAAAAAAGAGCGATTTCCTTATCCGCGACTAATCTTTGGCATACGATCTCATGTCAATTAACATCTTTTCCCATTCCTCAACTGTCGTGACACCCCCGACCCCTTCGCCTCCGGCGACCCACTCGTCGCCGGCGATTTCGGAGCCTCCGGCCTCGACTCCGCCGGCCTCCCATTCCGTTCCCAGGGCCATCCTCACGCCCCTCCTGACGCTCGCGGCGCTCACCCTCGCGTCTCTCCTGGCGCCGGCCATGTCCGCCTGGGGGCAGGCGGGCTGGCTCCCCTTCCGGAGCGCCGAGTCCCACCTGCCCTTTCCGGTACCCGGATTCACCGTGAGTTTCCCCCCGTCGTTCCGGCAGTCGGGCGATCTGGTCGTCCCGTGGGAGCGCCGGCTCCCTATCAGGCTCACGGTGGCAGAGGGGCCTGGACCGGACTGTTCCGAGCACTTCAGGCTGGAGGCTTTCCTGGACGAGCTGGACGCGGGAGAGTTCCAGGCCCTCGGGAGCTCGAGCCCCGGGGCCTTCTGGAACCGCGTCTCCTCCAGCATAGCCTCCCGGCTGGACGGTGCCTCCTCGGGAGCGAGACCAATCGTCTACAGGAGGCTGCCCGGCGCCGACATGGACTTCACCACGGCGTCAGCCAGTGCTGTAGTTAAGCCCGCTGAGGAATTCCTCATACAGCGCGCCGTGCTCAAGGGCCGCGCCAGGATCCGCCTCTCCTGTTCCACCGAGCGTCCCGCAGGCGAGGCGATGGTGGAGGGCTTCTTCATGCGAGGGGACCTGGCAGTGAAGTTAATCTGCCTCCCCTTCCTGGACTCACTGGACTTCCGGCTCAGCCTCCGACCTTTCCGACCGGCTCGGGCCGTTTCGTGGCTCCCTGTGCCCTTCCATGACCTCCTGAACCGGGCCTTCAAGGCTGATCCCGGCCTTCGGGAGACCAGTCCAACTCTTGTTTCCCGGACAGACTGGGGTACTCATTGCCTTTTCGAGGCCGCCCAGGGCCCCCTCTCAACCGCCTGGAACAGACCTTCCGGGCCAGTCCGGGCATCCCACACCCAGCCAGGACTTTTCGGGGCCAGCACGGGTCCTCATGGCCGCACCCATTCAGCGATAATGCTGGGGAGACTCCTTCACGGCCCCGAGCGGCCTCCCTCCAGGTTGATGGCTTCCCTTCAACAAAGATTGGGGCCGCCTGCATCATGGGCCTGGGTGCCTCCCTCAGAGATCAAAGCGATTCAAGGCTTGATCGGATTCCAAGGAATACAGATCCCTCCATTTCGAGCAGGATTCTCTGAAGGCCGTGACACTGCACATCAGAAGAGTCATGTCATGAACCCCGCTCACACGCCGATACCCATCGGCCTCAGTACCTGCCCCGTATTCAGGGGTCTAGGAGCAGTAGCGCCCAAGGTGATCGACCCCAGCCTGACCCCCGTTAACTGCCCATGCCCGAACCTCGCCAGCCGGATCCGCTCCGGAGGCGTCCCCGGGTCCTCCAGAACATCTCAGTTTCATACGGGGCGGGCCGCCTCGTGTCTTGGAACCACAATGCCGATACTAATACCTTGCCCAGCCTGCGGATATCCTGTATCATCTCGTGCTAGGCGATGCCCCCGATGCGGGGACACCCTGGGCTACGCCATGCTCCCCGTGGAGGATGCCGGAAAGGCTGGGGAAGCTTCCCGCCCCGAGAACAAGGCATCTTTCACGGTGAGGAACAGGGGTTTCCTCAACGTGCTGAAAGTCGTCTGCGAAACGACGACTGCCGGCTCGCTTGTGGCGGCAATGATCCAGGGCAACTTGAGAGCATACATAGTGACCTCGCTGGCTCTCATCGGAGCTCTGCTTTTGACCTGGCTTACGCCGGACTGAATCCATTTGGAAAAGGAGGATGTCATGGACGTCTATGACGTGGCGATGCTATTCATCCTGGGCATCATAATCACCGGCTGTGTTTTCACAATCATCAGCAGGATGATAATCATCCCCCGCCTCGAGAAAAAAGATGCGGATGAGGCTCGTGCGTCGGCCAGTTCCCTGATCTCGCCCGACGGCCAGCCACTGCAGCGGAGGAGGAAGGCCGGGCGAAGCGCATGAGCCTGGCCATGAAGCGACCTCCGTGAAAGCGGAGGCCGCTCCTTCGTCGGGCAACCTGTCATCCTCCACCTGACGTCAAGGCGGCTCTCAGCCTGCGGCGACCCTGTCTCCGGGAGCCTCTCCCGCCCCGGAAACACAGTGTGATTGTCGCAGGCCGGGAGCCGCCTCTTCATTAGCCCTGACGTAAATATGCTCCCCTTACCCCGCGCCAGCCACGCTGGCGCACCCGCGACCGGTCGAACCGTGATGTAAATTTTAACTACCGAAGCAGGCCTGGTCCCATGGGCCAGCAAGCCCCGTCACGTATGAGAGCTACAGATGCCGTTAACGAGCTGCCACGGCACCTGATGGTGACCAGCTTTTTCCGAGGGATGAGCTTGCCCCTCTGCTGGGTGCTTGCCTGCATGATAACTGGATGGGGGAGCAGGCTCGTACCGAGGGGAGGAGCGCGGCCTCAGCTCCCGAACGGACACTCCCGGCCTTTCCGGGGCCACCCAGTACCCTCCTCACCCATCTGTGACGGGCCTTCCAGGCCAGTCCGGGCGTTTCCGGGGCCAACACTGGACCTCCTGGCCGTCTCCGTTCACTTCCGAAACAGGGGGAGACTCCCTCCAGGCTCAGGGTGGCCTCCCTCCAGGCCGTCATGAGCCTTCAGCAGGGACCGGAGCCGCCGGACCGGGGCCGCCTCCCTCCCAACTCAGGGCACCTCCCTCCGAGCCCAGGGTGATTTCTTGCATGATCGGAAAAATTTGGATGCAGTTCCTACCCAATTCCGTGCTACGCTCTCAAAGGCGGGAAGTTGCCCCGCACCATGTTTCCCTGGCCGGAGGCCTGTAGCCCTGGAGAGGGAGCTTCAAGTCTATACGCTAACGTGGTGACATGCTCCTTCGAGAGGACTTTCGTCGGCTCGCTTTTGGTGGCCATGTTCCAGCGCATCGGGTCGGACTACGTGGCGGCTTCCCTGCATTTATTCATTTTTTGAAATTTTGATGTGGTTTTTCTGGACTGATCCATTGGAAAAGGAGGGTGTCATGAACAACTGTGACAAGGTGATGCTCTTCATCCTGGGCATCATAGTCTTCGGCTGTATTATTTAAAATCGTCAGCAGGACGATAATCATCCCCCGCCTCGAGAAAAAGGATGAGGAGGAAGCTCGGGCGTCGGCCAGGTCCCTGCTCTCGCCGGACGGCCAGCCACTGCAACGGGTGAGGAAGACCTGTCGAAATGCATGATCCGGCCACGCCGCGTCATCCTTGAAAACGGACGCCGCTCCGTCCCCCGGCAGTCCGTCATCCGCCACTGACATCCAGGCGGCTCTCAGCATGCGGCGACCCTGTCTCCGGGAGCCTCTCCCGCCCCGGAAACACAGCGTGATTGTCGCATGCCGGGAGCCGCCTTTTCATTCGCCCTGACGCAAAGGGGGTCCTCCGCCGCCCCCAGCCGCTCCGAAGCACCCGCTGCCAGTCGAACCTCCGCGTATCTTTTCGCTACCGGAGCAGAACTTGTACCTAAGGACGGCCTGCCCCGTCACGGGTTAGAGCGGACTGGTGCAACGAAGGAACCGGGCCGGGCATAACGAAGGAACTGGGCCGGGCATGAAGATGAGCACCCTGGTCCTGACGAGGAGCTTGCCGCTGGCCCGGGGACTGGCCAGCATGATCTCTGTGGAGGAGCGGGCTTGTGACGGTGGGCAACAGCGCGGCTTCCACCCATGAACGGATACTGCTGATCT
This sequence comes from Deltaproteobacteria bacterium, assembly GCA_031263525.1. Taxonomy (GTDB): domain Bacteria; phylum Desulfobacterota; class Desulfarculia; order Adiutricales; family Adiutricaceae; genus JAIRZX01. Next base: position 3,959 of record JAISFP010000489.1, read on the forward strand.
TTGACCGTGCCCACCCAGGACCATTCCGTCCCTTTCCGTATCCGTCAGGAACAGGCCATCAAGGCTGGGCCCGGCACCGGCCTTTCTTCGACCTGTCCCGGCACTTCAGTGACCTGTCCACGCCATTTCTTGTCCAGGCCGGACCTTCGCGGACATCTCCAGGTCATTTCCGGAGCCGCCCAGGTCCGCCCGAGACAGCGTGGGACAGCCCTTCCATGCCAGTCCTGGACTTTGGGGCCTTCAGTGGCCATCGCAGCCCTTCTGGACCGTCCGTCACTTCCCTGTCCAGCCCGCCGCCCGAAACATTCGGCATCCTGCCCGGCCCCTAGCCTACCGTTCCGCGCCTCCCGGGCCTCCCGTGCCCTTCAGGATGACCCTGAGCCCGGAAAGCTTCCTAACTCGCCGGTACTGATGCATGAAGCCGAAGAACGGCCCTCCTTCGGAACGTAAACCTGCCTGTGAGGGCAGGCGAGACTGGACGGAAGGAACAGGGATATCCTGGTCAGGTCAATCTGAGCAATGCTGAAAAGAAATTTACAAAGGCTTAAACCATATCCTATCAACCCATTTGACCATATTGTTAAGTGATTATGAAGTGATTATGCGCTGTTTTGTTTTTTAGCATTCTGTGTCACAATGAAACTTCCTCCCGACAGGCGCGGACGGCCTGGCAGGCGACCGCCCGATCCTCCCCCCTGTGCCGGACGGTCCGGGCTCCAGGACCCGCCTGCCGCCTTCCACCACCGGTGCCGATCCCCGCCTCGGGGGTACCCGAATCCGGGAAGCTCTGGTCCCGGAACCCATGGACCGCAGGACGCCGGACGTCGCAGATCCGGGACCGTTCCGTCGCCCGCCTCCCCCAGTTGCCCTGACGATGTTGCTACAACGCTCCCATGGCACTGCCGCCCCTCGTCGGCCCTGCCCGGCCATGGCCGTCTCCTCTGTCCCAGCCTTGGCCGTCCCCTCTGCCCCGGCCCTCGCCGGCCCCGGCGAGGATCCTTGCCCTCCCCGGAGAGCTCCCAGGGAAATTCCCCCAAGTCCTTGAGCCGGTCGGGCACCGGTCGCGCCCGGCACCTCCGCAGCCTCAGGAGTCCTGATGAGACCAAACATCCAGCAGCTTGTCGCATGCCGCTGCCTCCGGCACAGCACCGTCCCCTTCCTCCTGCCCGGGCTTCTCCTCGTCCTGGCGTCCGCAACCCTCGCGCCAGCGTCCCCCGCCCTCTGCCAGGAGGACTGGCAGCTCTTCGACTCCCAGGAGATCTCCCCGCCCTACACCGGTCCCGCCTTCACCATAAGGATTCCTCCAGGCTTCGCCCGCCAGCCATCCGCGGAGCCCGGAGAGGACGGGAACTGGGGCGACTTCCTGGACTTCATCCTCCCCGGCTCCCCTGACGGCAACCTGGCCTTCCTGAGCTTCTCCCGGTCCATGTGGCCCGAGGGCAAGAGGCCCCCGACGCCCCCCACCCAGGAGTTCTGGGACGAGATGGGCAACGACCTGGCGGTGGCGGGCGCCCGGTTCCTGCGGTCCGGCTGGGGGAACGTGAACGGCAGGCTCACCGCCGAGCTCTACTTCGCGAGGGAGGCGCCGGAAACTGACAACCTGGTCGAGCTGATCGGGCTGTTCGTCGTCCCCATGGGGGAGTGGTACTTCACAATCGGTTGCGCGTTCGGCGTCCCGGCAGCTGAGTCCGACGAGTTCGGCAAGCCCGGCGCGGACGACCCCGCCGGCAAGACCGCCTGCATGCCCAGCATGAGGACCCTGGAGATAAAGGGCTAGGCCCCCCGCATCCCGAGGCAGCCTTGCCGCCGACCGACCGCCCCCTGCCTGACGTATCACAGCCCCCCCGCCCTAAGTTAAGGAGATCGAGCCTTGAAGCATTTCCCCCGCGCAGCCGTTCCGGCAATCATCTGCGGCCTGGCCGCGCTGGCGCTTGCCACGGTCTCGGCCCCGGCCGATACCCCCGCCGTCCAGGACCAAGCCCCAGCAGTCCAGGAGGAGTGGCCGCTCTTCGACAGCTCCTCGGTCACCCCGCCCTACCAGGGCCCCGGGTTCACCGTCCGCTACCCCCCAAACTTCAACTTGAAGACCCTGACAGACACCCCTCCGGAGGGGCCGTGGAGCGCGGTGGCGGAATTCTCGCTCGGCGGCGCCGGCGCGGGGCCCTTCTCGGACCTCCACATCCTCCTCTACGCCCCGGGCCCAGGCGGGGCGCCTCCTGCGGACCCGGGCGCCGCCGGGAGGTACTGGGACGGAATCGGGAGGGAGCTCGCGGAAAAGACAGGCGCGAAATTCCTCCGGCATGCCGGCGCCACTGCTGACGCCCTTCCTGCCGTGGACATGTTCTTCACCAGATCGCTTGCCCGCGGGCAGAAGGCGCTCGGGGCCATGAGGGCATACCCCAGGGGGGAGGGCTTCGTCCTGGCCTCCTGCACCTTCTCCACAGGCGAGGCAAACGAGAAGGGCTGGGGCACTGACGGCGTCTACGGCCACATCCCCGGAGCCTTCTGCATGCGCAGCCTCGAGACGTTCGTTTTTAAGGAGAGGTGACCATGTAAGCCGGGAGTCTGCTGAAATCTCATGCGATCGAAAATTTTGGATGTTTCTGAGAGTTCGGGAGTCTAACGGAGGGTCCGGGAGGAATGTCGAGGATCCGGAAGAAAAATGGAAGATTCTGAAGTAAACTGAAGGATTCGAGAGAAATGCGAAAATCCGGAAAAAATTAAAGATTCGTTAGGAAGACGAAGAGTTTGAGAGGAAAACGGATGTTTAATGAGGAAAGCTGAGGGTACTGGAGGAAAGCGGAAGGTGCGGGAGGAAAGCGAAGAATTTGCTCAGAAAGCTGAGGGTCCGGAAGGAAAACTGAGGGTTTGGCAGGAAAGCGGAGGGTCCGGCAGGAAAGCCGAGGGTCCGGGATGAAAACGAAGGATTTGGGATAAAAACGGAGGATACTGGAGGGAAGCGAAGGGTTTGACAGGAAATCGGAGGGTCCGAGATGCCGGATAATTACTGAGTATTCGCGAAATTTTAAAGAATTAGCGAGATTGTCAAAGTATTTCAGATGATTTCCAAGGTTTTCTGGTAAAGCCGCAAGAAGCCCGGCGACGCCACATCCTCACCAGACGACCACCGCCCTCCCCCCGCCAAGGAGAAGCTCATGAACAGGTACCGGATCATCCCGCTGGCCGCAATCCTGGTCTCCCTGGCCGCCGCGCTCCCGGCTTCCGGGCAGGACGGCTGGGAGATCTTCGACAGCGCGGAGATCACGCCTCCTTACGATGGCCCCGCCTTCACCATTCGCTTCCCGCCAGGCTTCAAGCGGGATCCCCCATCAGAACACATCGTAAATGGCGGCTGGTACCAGGTTCAGAGCTTCGCTGACGAGGATCCGGACATCGGCGTGGTGGCCATCCTCATGATCCACCGCTACGACTGGACCCCTGACAGAAGGCCGCCAACGGAACAGGGCGCGCTCGCGAAGTACTGGGACGGCATGGGGAGGTGGCTCGCGGCCCAGGCCAGGGGCATTTTCACGAGGTCTGTCATGTCAGGCTCGGGCGGCGACCAGGTGGTGGACATGTTCTACTCGAGAGCCGTGGAGGACAACGTCGTCCTTGGCGACCTCCGCGCCGTGCTGAAGGGCGATGGGTTCATGCTGGTGGACTGCTCCTTTGCCGCCCACGGCAAGTTCGCGGCAGGATGGGGCGAGGACTCGCCGAGAAGCCCCGTGGCCGACGCGTCCTGCATGAAGAGCCTGCGGACGCTAAGGTTCAGAGGCTGACCTCGGCCCCCGCCCCGCCCTCGAACTTGCCATTCCGCAATATGCTTGGCCATGAGGCCCGCCCCAGACCCTTCCATGGGTCTCCCGCACAAGCATCTCGCCCTCCAGCGCTATCTGCCATCGCCATGGCCCTCACCGCGAACGCCATCCCCCTCTTCCCCTTCCCCTTCTGACAACCGGTCTTCAACTCGATCGATGAGCGGAACTGAGGACCCCGACTGCAACTCCGCCAGAGTTCGCCTCGCCTGTACGGCAACCGGCCGGGTTCGCACCATCCTGGACGGCAACACCGCCCGGATTCGCTCCCCCCCGTACGGCAACACAGAGACTTTCCCTCCCGCCGGCAAGGCCGCACAAGGCAGGGGCGCCCCAGCCGGCATGTCAATCCGAAACCGCGTCCCCATGCAGAACCGGCGTCTCACGACCAGGCTCCACTCCCGCTTCCGGCAAGAACCATCACGCCTTTCGCCCCGAGGCAATCCGACCCGGCCCACGCCAGGTCCTGCACAGGACCCGCCGCAACAGAGGAGGAAGAGCTTGAACCCGCCCCGCTTCATCTCCCGGCTCCTCTCCTCTCCGGCCCTGGCCTCGCAGGAGGCCGCGACGGACGGCTGGACCCTCTTCGACACCACAGAGACGTACCCGGACCTCGCCACCCCCTTCACCGTACGCGTCCCCCCCGGCTTCGCGGCCCTGCCTCCTCCAGGCCAGACCTCCCTGGACGCATCATCCCTCCTTGTCACCCTCAGGGAGTTCCATCTCAAGGCAGGCGTGCCCGGCAGGGCGGCCACCCTCACTCTGGGGATGGTCCTCGCCCCGGCATGGGCGGCAGAGGAGGGGGGGCAGGCAGCCCTGGAGCACTGGGACGGGGTGGGAAACGACATGGCCATGGGACACGGGGCTGTCTTCGACGGGGCCAGGCAGTTCACCTTCAGGGGCAAGGCCTCGGCTGACCTTTTCTTCTCCGGGCTCCCCGCCCCGGGCCGGCCTGGAGGTGTCAGGGCCTTCAGCGCGGTCCGTGCCGTGATAGCCGGAGAAGCGCACGTTCTCCTGGGAAGCGTCTACGGGTTCCCGTCCGCCGAGGCACAGGCACGGGGCTACTCCTCCCGCGAGAACCCCTTTCTGCGGGAGAGCTTCCTGCCTTTTGCCGACTCGATCCTGTTCAAACGCTTGAAATAACACCACATAATGACTGACGTTCCTTCATCGTCCTTTTGAATCCAGCGTCGGCAACCGGTCCGGAACTAACCTGCTCCAAAGGCTCCCTCATCTTCGAAAAGTCAGTATCCATTTTAGTCGTATCCTGTCGACTCCCGTTTCAGAAAGCACCGTTTTCCGTGTCAGGCAACATATACTCTTGCAGGTGCCGGGGTCCAAAGAGCCACGTCCCTTGTCAACCCGCACGTCCCGGAATGTGGCCTGCCGTCCTCTGCCCGGCCCGGCTTGGAAGGAGACTGACCGCGTCGGCTCGGAGAGGCACGCGGCCCCACGGCAGCTGCCTGCCGCTCCCTCCCGGCCTCTCGCCCGCAAAGGACACCCCGCACCCGCGGCCACGAGTGACTGCTTCATTCCCAACCCCCTTTCATCGCCGGCATCCATGCTCCCCTATGCCTCAAAGCTGCCTCGCATCTTTCTCTTCCCTGCATCTAACCTGTCTCTTTAACCTCCCATGAACCTGATGGGACGCCCCTTGAGACGCAACCAGGCCTCCGCCCATGCGGGCATCATGCTTTTTCCCATCCTCATCCTCCCCATCCTCTCCTCCGCGGCTTACCCGCAGACGCCATGGCCGCTCTACGACAGCGGCGCCCCCGTTCCCGGCGGCGGGCCGGCCTTCACCCTCCGCTGCCCTCCCGTCTTCACGGAGGATCCCGTCTCCCCTCTTCCGGCCAGGGATGGCGAGCCAGTGCGCGGAGCCTGCTCCAGGGCTTCACACTCAGCTACGCAGGCAAGGGGACATCTGTGTACATTGCCGTTACCCGCATGCCGACGCTCCGGGAGAAGCTCCCCTAAATCGGTGCTGACGGCGGCGAGGCCTTCCGGCAGGACCTCGGGTCCATTCTTGCGTCGCAAAACGGGGGAGTCTTCGACGGTTTTGAGAGTTTCTTCTTCCGCGGACGCAGGGCCGCGGACATGTTCTTCACAAGGACCTACGACACTGCCGATCCCGCACGGGGGTCGCGGGACAGGCTGGGTGCCGCCCGCGGGGCCGCCGAGGAGGACGGGGCTGTGCTTGTCGTCAGCTGCTTCGCCTTCTTCCCTTCCGGCGAGACGCGGACAGAAGGCTGCACGTCCCGTGACAACCCGGCATTTTCTGAATACCGCAAGCCGGTCTTCGAGTCGCTGGAATTCCCTGACAGGGACGGACCGCTCCCTGCCGCCAATGACCTTGTCACTTTGCCCGGCACCCCCGGCCACCTGCGTTCTTCCGTCCCGACGCCCGACACTCCCGGAACCCTGCGGGCCTCCCTCCCGGCACTCGGCACCCACAGGACACCCGCCTGCCTCCGTGCCGGAACACGGCACTCCCGCTCCCACTGACCTCCCGCAACTCAGCAACTACCGACACCTCGGACCAGAGAGGTGAGGCGCCTGGCCGAAGCGGCCGGCTGACATGTCCGGAGTCCCCGGACAGTTCATGTGCCCGCCTTTCAAGAACGTCTTTCGGCCACGGCTCACTGCCGGCTGCCAGAACAGGAAGGGCTCCGGCACCGGCCGTGACGCCAGGATTCGTCCGGGGCCACGATCCGACCGACGTGGTGGGTGTCCAGAGGATGCCATGAACCGTTCCGGAGACGCTGGGTCCCTCCGTAGCGAATCCGAAAAGAATCCGAGACCCCGGCGCGGGCCCTCGACCGCCGGGGCGGAAGTGCCGGAGACTCGCCGGGGTCATTTTCCGCAGCTGCCCCTGGCAGGCGGACATGCCGCAAACCTTGTCCCCTGTTCATTTTCCGGGGGCAAGGTTACACCGATATGATTTTGGTGATAAAATTAACAAAGTTCGTTTCCTGCGACGAGGCAGCCGCAGGAACTCAAGCTCAGGCAGCTGGGGAACTCGATCTCAGGCACCTGCCCCCGTCCGAGGGAACCGCCTCGTCGGCTCTTCCGTATCTTCGGACAGGCATACCCGCTGCCTCCCGTCAGCTCCCGCGAAGGGTGACCGCCCCTTCCGACCGGCTCCGGGGCGCCGGCCCGGCGATCCCCCGCCTACCGCTTGCCTGCCTCCCCAGCCGAGGACCCAGTTCAAGAGACCTGCCGCCTCCCTGATGCCTTCCGACCGCCCGTCCAGGCATATGCCCCGAGGACCCCGAACCATGAGCCCCCTGCCGGCCCTCCGCCCTGACGCGGCGGTACCCGCAACGGACCCCCGGTCGAACGTGGCCCTGCCCGTCTCTGACCTCCGCCCTGACGCGGCGCTACCCGCAACGGCTCCCCTGCCGAACGTGGCCCTTCCCGTCTCCGAACCCCGGCCTGACGCGGCGCCACCCGCAACGGACCCCCAGCGTGACGCGACCCTGTGCGTCACGTCCCCCCGACCGGACGCGTCCCGCCCCATCCCGGATCCCCTGCCGATTTCTGCCCCCCCGTCCCGGCCCACGGGCCGAACGCTCCCCTCCCCCCTCCCTGCCCCTGCCGCACAGGCCGTCGACTTGGCCCCGGCTCTGCCTCCTTCTCCGGTCCCGGACTCCCCGGCCGCCGGAAAGCCCGGTCAGATGCCGTCCTTCTCCAGCAAGCCACCCCCGCCTTCCCGTCCTGCGTCCTTCACGCCCGTCCTCCCTTCCGGATAGCCGAAAGTCCGGAGATGCCCCGAGCCCGGAGGCCCGGCGTCACGGGCCAGGGAGCGCAGGGGCACCCCGCCCGGCCCTTCGGCCGAGCCCTGATTCCGCAAAAGGCTCAGATGACGGCCCGCATGCCAACGGGCTGTCACTCCTCAACACACCTCATGCAGCCCAGCCGATTTGAAGGAGGGCCCGAGACCCCGTGAAGCCCTCCCCCCCCGCGCCCGTCCTGACCGTTGCCGCCCTGGCCCTGCTGGCACTCCTCGCGGCATCGTGCGGGAAGCCAGGATGGCCGGTCTTCGAGAGCCGCCTGGACATCCCGGACGCGCCGGGCCCGGCGTTCACCGTGAGCTACCCACCATGGTTCGAGAGGGCCGCCACCGGCCCGGCTTACGGAACGGACGGCCCGTGGGACGGCGGAGGCCAGGAAGGCGCGGAAGACCCCGGAAACCCGGGGGATCAGGCCGTCATGGCAGTACCGGCAGGCCGGGGGCTGCCTTTCAGGACGGACATTGCCTCCCGCCCCGACTCCGTGACCGGAGGCACGGTATACCTCTACGCCGTGGCCGAAATCTTCCCCGAGGACGAGAAGGCCCGCCTCGCCGGAGCGGGGGCCGCCCCCTTCTGGAGGGAGACCGGCGAGAGGCTGGCGGCGGCGTCTGGGGGCATGTTCCGAGGATCGGGTCCTCTCGCGCAGCACGGCGCCAGGGGCGGGGACGTCATGTACACGTCCGAGGCCGACCCAGGCGGGACGCGGGGCGGGACTGCCTACCTCTTCATCAGGCGCTACCTCATGCAAGGGGACGTCATCGTGAGCGCCATATGCGCGGTGCCTGACCCCCTCCGCGACGCCAGGAGGGACAACTTCTCCCTCATGGACTTCCCCGCAGTCCGGGGGGTCTGCGCCCCCTTCCTGGACTCCCTCGAGTTAGCCAGGTAGGCCGCCTCAGCCCCCCCCTCAGCACCTCAGGGCGGACAGGGCCTGCCGCGCCGCAGCCCTGGCAAGCCTGGGGAAAGCCTCGTTCCGGAGCCGCCCCCTGAAGACGGCCTGCCCGGCGTCATGCCGAACTGCATCTCACGATCCCACCGCGACAACTCACCGTTCTGTCGATTGTTTAGAACATAAAACCATAAGACATGCAGAGCTGTCCGCGACAATCCGCAGGTCAAGGCCCCCGTCCTCCCCCGGAGGCGCTCGCGTCCGACGTGCGCCAGGCCCGTCCGTTCACGGGCAAGCCGGCGGGACGTGCCCCTCGCCTGTCCGGAGGACCCCGGAACTCCCGCTCTCTCGGGCAGGAAGCCGCCCGGCCCGCCGGAAACCGAAGAGAGCCGAAGAGCCTGTCTCACGATCGGCGACGCCCCGGCCAGGCACGGAGGAAGGCCGGCACGAAGCCGCCGATCACGGCCTGGAAGGCCGCAGCGGTTTCCGTGGACATGGCCGGGAACGTCTGCATGGAACTCACGGCCCCGGCCAAGAACGCCGTCATTTAGCCCATGGGCATGGCCCTGAGGTTACCACGGCACCCTTGAACCTCCCCCGTTAGGCTGCCATGGTGCCCATGAACCTGACCTGGAAGGGCGGCCTGGAACCCTTGCGCATGGCCCGGAGGGTGCCATGGTATCAATGAGCTTCTCCCGGAAGGGCACGCCGATGCCCATGAACCTGACCTGGAAGGGCGGCCTGGAGCCCATGCGCATGGCCCGGAGGGTGCCAAGGTATCAATGAGCCTCTCCCGGAAGGGCACGCCGGTGCCCATGAACCTGGCCTGGAAGGCCGGCCTGGAGACAGCTAGCGCTGGCGGGAAGGTCACACAGACGCCCATGGACCTGGCCCCTGGAAGGCCGGCCTGGAGACCGCGAGCATCGGTCGGAAGGCCACTCAGATGCCCATGGACCTGGCCTGGAAGGCCGGATTGAAGACCGCGAGCATCGACCGGAAGGCCGCACAGATGCCAATGGACCTGGCCTGGCAGGCATGCTTGGAGACCGTGAGCATCGTCTTCCTCCGGACAGGTAAAATCGAGAACAGACGGAGACGGAAAGACGTCCAGGAAACGACATTTGACCTCGGCTCGCCCGGCTCAGGAAACTGGGCTGTCAGAGACTGCTTCAGCCGCTCCCGGGCGAACGGGGAGGCTGTCCGTGAGCCGGGGAGCCTCACGCAACGACCGGCAGCTGACCTTCGAGACCGCGGGAGACCGCGTACCGCCTTGACTACCCAGGCCCTAGAAGGTAGGCTGATCGCTCGCCGACGAGGCAAAACCTTGTCCGGCGACCGCGCCCCGAGGCTGAGCCTTTAGAGGAGGATCCCATGAGACCCACAGCAGCGGCCACGAGGCCGGCGCCGCCGGTCCTCCCGGCGCTACTTTCCGCCATTTCGCTTGCCGTCTTTCTCTGTTTCGCCATGCTCGTTCCTGCGCCCGCCCTCGGACAGGCCGGATGGAAGACCTTCTCCAGCTCCGAGGCCGGCCTCCCGTCCTCGGCACCCGCGTTCACGGTCAAGTACCCGTCATGGTTCGAGGGATCCGGGAAGGCGACCCCCGGCGCCGGCAGGCCGGAGAGAATAGAGATAGCCAAGGGAGAGGACTCAAAGAAGGCCAGGTACTTCGAGCTGTCCGTGACGCTCGAGGGCATCAGCAAGGGCGGCCTGGAGACCCTGGAGCAGGAGGGCCCGGACACCTTCTTCGGCGCCGTGGGCGGGGCCATCCGTTCCAACATGAACGGCTCGTACTCTGGCGCGAGGGCCTTCGTCTACCGCGGGCTTCCTGCCGCCGACATCGACGTGTCGTCCGTGGCGAGGCCGGAGGGTTCCGACGGATCGTTTTCCGTCCTGTACGTCCAGCGCTCGGTCGCCAGGGGCGAGACCCTGGTCACGCTTGTCTGCCTGACCGGCGGCTCTGCCCAGGAGGCGAGCTTCAAGGATTTCGCGCTTCGCGAGGACAGCGCCGTGAAGGAAATCTGCGAGCCCTACCTGGACTCCCTGGAATTCCCGAAATAGAAGGCGCGTGACCGTCAAGACGTCCGCGCCGCAAGCCTGCAGATTCATAATTACAGTCAGGACCATTTTTCCGGAAAAACGGCTTACGCTGACGCCAGCGTCACCGCGACGCTCTCTGTCGCTGATCCCGGCACCTGCTCCGTCACGGGCGTCAAGCCGCCCCCCGTCATCTCCTCTTCCGCGCATAAGCAAAGATGGCGACGCCGCCTGCCATGTCCTCCCGTGGGGCGAGACACCTCAGGTCAGGTCCTTCGGGTCAGATATGGCCATGCCGGCTGGACGCCACGGCTCATGAAGCAGTCTGGCGTCTTCCGAATAGCCGCAGATCCCGGCAAGGCGCATGATCTGGTGAAACTCCGGGAAAATCCGAATAAGTCCAGGAAGCCCAGACGGAAGGCAAGACCGGAGAAGCGGGAAAGCGGTACATGAACGTCGGGGAAGGGCGCGTCAAGCAGAAGAGAGTCGGGGAAAGGAGCGTCGGGGACAAGGAGCGCCTGGGAAATGAGAGTATTGCCCGTTTAATTAAATGTCGGAATCTTCTTCCATGTTTCAGAGCGAATCATGACGGGGAGATAGCAGGGCTGGGCTGTTTCCCAGTCTTTCCACCCATAGGCTGACAGCCAAAATTCCGACATTTGATTAAACGGGTAATACTTCAAAACGAAGGTTCTCACTGTCCGAGAAGCCTGACAAGCGGGGAAACCGGAGTCCGGCCCATCCGTGATGGGAGTACTGGAAAAAGAGTTGGAGGCACATCGCG
>JAISFP010000490.1 GCA_031263525.1 Deltaproteobacteria bacterium
AATGTCAGCGAAAATGCGAATTTGATCCAATTATCTCTGTCAATCGTACGGCATCTGGCTTAAGTTGGTTACAATGACTTTAGAACGCCTGCCATGACTCCCGGTTGTTCTCGTGACAGGTCATCCGATCTTCAGAAATTTTGCGTCAAATTAATTTTTATGTTACTGTCCCATTTAGGAAGTGGACAGCCTTAATGTTGTTTCCTGCATCTGTTAGCCTTGGGTGTCACCCCGATGTTTCACCCGGAACCCAGAGCTAGGGCAGGGCGATGTTATTCAGCAATATTTGTAGATGCCCGACGGCTCTTGACCTCAAAGAAGTTCGCCCCCCTCCAGAACCTAGCCGCCGGAGGGAATCAGGCTCCCTGGATAACGGAGCCAGAGGTTCGGACAGCCACAGACAAGGATTATCACGTGGAAACTTCTAAGTGGAAAACGAAATACGCTCACCTCACAATGTTTATGTTCGCCATAGTTATAATCGGCTTGGTTCTCATGTTATCCCCGGCTGTTGCCCAGGCTCAGAACAATGATCAGGCAGATGCTGGCCACCAGACTCCCGAAATGACTGAGCCATACGGCAGGTCACCCAATCAAACGGAATAGATATTCAATCGACTGGACGAGATATCCAAGCGGCTGGATGAGATGACCAAGCGACAGGATGAGTTGACCAAGCGACAGGATGAGATGACCAAGCGACAGGATGAGATGACCATGCAACAGGATGCGATGTCCAAGCGACAGGATGAGGTTTCGCGTGTCCTGAATGATATTTCCGCTGAACTTAAGGTGCAGGCCAACGAGCAGAAAAATCTTTCCTATAGGCTTGAAAGTACAAACACTTTGGTGATAATTTGAATTTCACTTGTCGGCTTATGTATTGCAATTTTTGTCTTTATGTACACACTTTTATCCAACAGAATTTCTTCCGTCGAGATTAATTTAAACAACAGAATTTCTTCCTTAGAGAGTAATGTAAGCAACAGAATTAATGCATTGGATACTAAATTTGACACTCAAACTCAAATTATTGCAAAAATGCAGGCTGACATAGCAAGATTGGACTCAGCTATAATAGGGATATTTCAAGGCCTGAAAATTAATTATAATGTAATCCAGGCTGAGGAAAATCCCGCAAGCGGTGAGGCCGCCAATTCAAATCTCCCTTCGGCAACCAGCCGGACGGAACAGCTCCCAAGTCCAACGACCGAACTGAAGCCCCCGGCATCCTCCCCAGACGTTCCGTCCGGCTCCTGACCAGGTAGCCCCCGTGGGCGGGCCATCCAAACGCTAGCTCTGAAGCATTGGGCTACCGTTCGGCTGGCCGCCCTTGCGTTTGCAGGCAGCATAGCACATGCCATCTGCCACGAAAACTGAGCGTGCTGGGAAGTCTCAAGACGGCTATGGACAGGCTCGCCAGCACGTCTTTCCCCGCGAGGAGGAGTTTGCCCGACAAGACGACTCGGCCCGACACTGTTAGCCAGCTCCTGACATCTAATGGTGGTGTCGCAACTAATCGGCACTCGAACTGTTCAGGTGCCCCCGCAAGGGGAGTTCAACAGGGGGGCCTTTCCAACCAAAATGCCCTCTACAGAAATATTTCTCCACTACTTAAAGTATCCGTTGTTGACTCTTAAACTCTAAGAGTTCCTCATCTGGGCTCTCTTGCTCCGAAAAGGGACAGAATAGAGTGGCACCTGAACAGTTACCGGCAGATGAACCGGTCCGACGGCGTGCGTGGGAGCCCGCTTCCCCGCCAGGCCCCTGCCCGGCCCGGCCCGGCCTGACGGGCCAGGGTCCTGACCGAGACGTCGACTGAACCCTTCCCGGGCCGAACTTTCCCGGAACACGCGTCCGCTCGAGGTGCGAGCGGAACCCACGGTGTCCGGGGAACTTCAATCCCTGCGGCCCGCCTCCTCACGGGGGCCGGCCCCAGACCGACCGACACGCCTTCCGGCCACCATGCCGCGGCTGACCGGCAAGGCCCCAAACCACCAGGGCCCGCGGGAGGACGCACCACCTCGCGCCCGCCCGCGTTCCCGAAGGGGTGCCCCCGCCACAGGCGGGAAGCCCCGCGACACCGAGGCCGGCAACGAGGCCGCCTTACCAAAAATGAGATGCAGGCCGTACGTCAAGCTTAAATGCGGGCCGAGCTCTCGTTCACCGCAACTAATGCCGGTGAACGGATACTAAAGATAGAGGCCATTCAGGCGCAAACCTAAAGGTCAATCAGGCTTCTGGGGGTTCCGCTCATGGCCTGGGCCCGGGCGAGGGAGGCCGCGAGGGCCGCCTTCACGTTGGAGAAGGCCCTCCTGAGGGCCCCCGCCGGGCCGGATCCCCACTGGACAAGGTTCGAGGCGTCCGCCACCCCGCATGTGCCGGAGAGGAGCGACGCCAGGGCCATGCACTTGTCAGCCTCGGAGGACATTTCACCCACGTCCAGCCACTCGTGGCGGATTTCACCCCAGCCGGTGCGGAAGACGGCGTCCATGGTGACGGTCTTCGAGGCCTCGGAGGGGCTCTCGAAGTTGAAGGCCAGGAGCACCGGCCCCTGGGCCCCCACGAGCCAGATCCTGTCCGGGTCGAGCGTCCGGAATGTCACGGGCGGGAAGATGCCCGCCATGGCGTCCAGGAGATCCAGGAAGGAGGCGGGGTCCACGGACTCCGTCCCCGGATCCAGCGAGACCTGGAACCCCTCCCCGCACAGCCCGTTCCGGACCAGCCACGCCGCGGCCTTCACGGCCCTCTCGGCCTCGTAGACCAGATCCCCCTCCCTCCTTGCCTCCGTCATCCCGGAAGGGTCGGGGGAGGCCGTGGCGTAGACCGACCAGCACCCTTTGGCCTCGTTCCGGTGGATGGCCAGGTTCTTGGAGAGCCCGTCGCGGTGGAACTGGGAGGGCAGGAGATCCACAGTGGCTTCCAGCCCCCTCTGCCTGCCCATGATCCTGGCCATGAAGGGGGTGAGCTCCTCGTCCTGGGCGTTCACCTGGTCGGGGAAGAGGGTCATGAGCTGGTTGGAAATCTGCATGTAGACTCTGAACAGCAGGAGAAGCATGGCGTTCCCCTGCATGAGCCTCTCCCTCTCGGACCATGAGTCGTAGGCGAGAAGCCTCGCCAGCCTCTCCGGGCCCCAGCCCCACTCGCCGGTCCAGCGCTCCAGGACCGACGTCTTGAAGGGGTCAGGGCGCGTGAAGCCGGGCGGGAGGGCAGGGCCTCCAGGGAACAGGTACTCGGGACGGAGTTCTATGTGCGCCGCCTGACCGTCGTCCTCCGGCAGATCGTCCTCCGTCTGGAATCCGGACGGCTCGGAGAGCTCGGAGGGGGCGGAGGGTTTGGAAGACTCGGAGGGTTCGGAGGGCTCGGAAGGCTCCGAAAGTCCAGTGGTTCCGGCGGATCTGGAGGCGGCGGAGGGTTCGGAAGGATCCGAAAGTCCAGTGGTTCCGGCGGATCCGGAGGCGACGGAGGGTTCGGAAGGCTCGGAGTGTTCGGGGGGCTCCGAAAGTCTGGCGGTTCCGGCGGATCCGGAGGCGGCG
>JAISFP010000031.1 GCA_031263525.1 Deltaproteobacteria bacterium
GCCTGGGTCCGGGTCCGTGACGGCCTGGGTCCGGGTCCGTGACGGCCTGGGTCCGGGTCCGTGACGGCCTGGGTCCGGGTCCGTGACGGCCTGGCTCCGGGTCCGTGACGGCCTGGCTCCGGGTCCGTGACGGCCTGGGTCCGGGTCCGTGACGGCCTGGGTCCGGGTCCGTGACGGCCTGGGTCCGGGTCCGTGACGGCCTGCCTCCGGATCCGTGACGGCCTGCCTCCGGGGCCGGGACGGCCTGCCCGTGTACGGATAGCGAAAGTTGGGTTTCAGTCATGGCCTGGGCAGGCCGGCATACTCGACAAACCCCAGCAAACTGCTTATATCGGGAATATCTCCTGGTCCAATTAGATTATATTCTAGCTACGAGTCATCTTTTTAGTCTTAGTAAGGCTTTCTTATATATTACCCGTTTAATCAAATGTCGGAATTTGGCTATCAGCCCAGTGGTTGAAATGTCGGAAAAAACTCCAGTCCTGGTATCTGCACGCTATAAACCGCTACTAAAATATGGAAGAAGATTCCGACATTTGATTAAACGGGTAATACTACCGCCAATTTGACCATGCGCATGAAGCCGGCCAGGCAGTCGACCGGTCGCATGCAAAACTTATGCCTCCATGCCCGTCCACATTCCACATGTCTTCATTTGCTGAAGGCAACCAGCCCTGTCAGACCCTTTCCGTCCGTCTCCAGCCCTCCTCTTCAAACTCCTTCATCACCATCATCTTCATATTTATCTTCATCCATCAGGCTTCTTACGCCTCCGCCCGCCGCCTTCCCCCGCCCTTCCGTCTCAGCCCGCCGCCTTCCCATGTCTCACCTGTAGAGCCATTCTCCGCGCCTCCCGGCCCCCGCCCCTCTCTTCCAGCCGCCTCCCTCCCTCTCCGCCCTGCCCGTCCGCCCCTCCAGTCTCCCCATCCTCCCTGACTTCACTAAAAAATTTGCTTGCAGCCCATCTCTGGTGTACACTACTGTCTCAGTCTACTCTCCCTCCCAGGCTGAGGAGCCCCAGGACTGGCCCACGGCCACGGGCCCTCCCTCAGGAGCAACATGGCAGAGCCCCTGTTCGAACAAGTACTGGCATCCGTCCTTTCGGTAGCTTCCAGGAACAAGACCGTCTGCACGTCTAACCTGCTGGAGCCAGTCGGCCTCCTTTACCCCGACTGGATTCCGGACGCCGATCCTCTCTCCAAGGCTGGACTCGCCGTCCAGGCCCGGATCCGCCAGGCCTGCCACCACCTTAAGGACACGGGGCTCCTGACGTCGCTCTCCACCGGCAGCTACTCGATTACCGACCGGGGACGCATGAGCCTGGCCTTCATGCAGAAGAAACTCCCCAAGCCGCCCAGGGCGAAGCGTGTCCGTCAGCCCTCGCGCCTTCCCGGAGAGGGGGACGGGGACGCCCTGGTCAAGGAGGCCCCGGAGCCCGCAGAGGCCGGGCCTGCCCCAGAGCTGGCCGCCCGTTCCTACCTGTCCGTGCAGCCCGGAGCCCCTTCCGTGAGGTTGCCCGGCCCGGGCACTCCCGCCCCCAAAGCCAAGGGAACCCCGCCCGCACCTGCCGACCCGGCCTTGCCCCCGGACGAGCCCGAGCCCGGCCTGTCCGAGATTCCCTACGAGAAGGAAGACCCGGACGAGACTTCCTACGAGGACCCGTTCGATACTCCCTATATAGGAGACCAGAACGGAAGTGACGGCCAGCCCTGGGACCCGGACGAGACCGAGCCAGGGCCCGACGCGTCCGAGACTCCCTACAAGGAGGACCCATCAGTGACTCGCTACGAGGAGGATCCGTCCAAGACTCTCTTCGGGGAAGACCCGGACGAGACCTACGAGGACCCGTTCGATACTCCCTACGCGGAAGACCCTTCCGAGAGTGCCGGCCAGCCCCGGCACCCGGCCGAGGGGGAGCCCGTGCCCCCGTCCGAGCCCGTGCCTTCCGCCCCCTCCGCCGGGACTCTCATGTCGGTACTGCCCATCTCGCCCTGGGCCCAGACCGCTAGCCAGCCCGCGCCTTCCAAGCCTGCCGCCTCGCTCCCCCCCTCCCTGGCAATACGTCCCTTCTCGCCCTGGGGCCAGACTCCGGACGAGCCCAAGCCGAAGTCTGCCCTCCCGCCGAAGCTGGCCGTCCAGTCCTTTCTCACGGACGTGTTGGCTCCCGAGTCAGGACCTTCCTCCCCGTCCGCAGGGACCGCCGCGCCCTGGACCCCGGACGACGAGGAGCCCGAGACCTCCCCGCCCGCACGGAACGCCGAGCCCTCCGTCCAGTCCTTTCCTTCGGACGTGCCCAAGCCCGAGTCTGCCCTTCCCGCCCTCCCGCCGGAGCTGGCCGTCCAGTCCTTTCTCACGGACGTGTTGGCTCCCGAGCCAGGACCTTCCTCCCCGCCCGCACGGAACGCCGAGCCCTGGACCCCGGACGACGAGGAGCCCGAGACATCCCCGTCCGCACGGTACGACGAGCCCTGGACCCAGGACGACGAGGAGCCCGAGTCCTCCCCGTCAGCACGTAACGCCGAGCCCTGGACCCCGGACGACGAGGAGCCCGATACCTCCCCGTCAGCACGGTACGACGAGCCCTGGACCCCGGACGACGAGGAGCCCGAGACCTCCCCGTCCGCACGGTACGACGAGCCCTGGCTCCAGGACGACGAGGAGCCCGAGACCTCCCCTTCCGCACGGTACGACGAGCCTTGGCTCCAGGACGACGAGGAGCCCGAGTCCTCCCCGTTTGCACGGACCGCAGAACCCTGGCTCCAGGACGACGAGGAGCCCGGCTCTGCCGTCAACCCCCTCCCTCCCGAGCTGGCCGTCTCGCCCTTTCCTGGAGACACGGGGGTGCCCAGGCCCAAGATCCGGGCCAGCCAAGCCGTCAAACGCCTCCCGCCAGGGCTGACCGTCCAGCCCTTCACCATTGACGAGGGGGAGCAAGACCCTTCCGCCACCCCCCTCCCGCCTGAGTTGCGAATCCAGCCCTTTCTCGCTGGCGCGGGCAAGCCCGGGCCCGAGCCCGCCCCGTCCTCACGGCCCTCCACGCCCTGGCCCCCGGGCGCAGGTGAGACCGAGACCTCCCCGTCCGCAAGGTCCGCAGCGCCCCTGCCCACGGACGAGGGGAGAACCGAGCCCGCAAGGTCCGCAGCGCCCCTGCCCACGGACGAGGGGAAGACCGAGTCCGCACGGTCCGACGCGCCCCTGCCCACGGACGAGGGGGAGACCGAGACCTCCCCGTCCGCAAGATCCGCCGCGCCCCTGCCCGCGGACGAGGGGAAAACCGAGCCAGCAAGGTCCGCCGCGCCCCTGCCCATGGACGAGGGGGAGACCGAGCCTCTGCCTGCCTCGCCCCCGGCGCCGTCGCAGCGGCCCATCCCGCCCTGGGCCCCGCCAGTGAAGGAGCCAGGGCGCGTCCGGCCCGAGCTCGGGCCTCCCCCCCCCAACCCCCCGGAAAAGCTGGGGGTGCATCCGTTCACGCCCGCGAACTTGTTCTCGCGCGAGCCTCACCGGACCGCGCCGCCGCCCCCTCCCGCGCCCGCGAACTCGTTCTCACGCGAGCCCGACCGGCCCGCGCCGCCGCCCCCTCCCGCGCCCGCGAACTCGTTCTCGCGCGAGCCCGGCCGGCCCGCACCGCCGCCCCCTCCCGCAGCCTCCGGCGCGACCCCCCTGTCAGTGCGGGCCGCTCCCAGCTGGGCCTCCGCGCCCAGGCTTGAGATCATGCGCCCCGTCCCGGACGCGGACGCGCCTCTCGAAGCGCCCCCGGCCCCTGACACGGCCTGTCGGAAGCTTACTCCCCTCGGCAGCCTCTCCCCCCGCCCCTTCACCGGGGAGCCCGTCGCCCCCAGGCCGGCCCCCTCGTCGGAGCCGACATCGGTCAAGGTATCCGAGGTCTACCTGCCCATCCTCATGGCCGCGGACGCCCTGGCAGGCCACGCCCAGGCAAACTCCACGAACATGGCCAAGCCCGTCATGGAAATCGTCGCCGCCAAGAGAAAGGCCGCCCAGCTTCCCCCGCCCGACACGCACCAGGTGAACCTGGCCAATATCCTGGGCGCCGCAGCAAAGGACCTCATGGAGGCGGGACTTCTGAAGAAGCGCGGGCCCCTGACCTTCCACGGACGGCTCACCGAGGAGGGGAAGAGGGTGGTCGGGGAGATGCCCGACAACCTGGACGTGGCGTACCTGAGAAGATTCCCGGCCTTCAACAAGGCCAAGGCCGGGGCGGCAGCCAGGCTCTCCCTGGACCGGGTCGAGAAGGCGGCATGGACGAAGGCGGTCAAGCTGACGGCCGGGCGCGTCGCCACCCTGAGCCGGAAGGGATTCGGCCGCCTCGCCGGCGAGCTCGCCCGCGCCCTGGCCGCCAGGGACGCCCTCGCCGGAGAGCCCGGCCCGGCGGACGGCGGCGACTGCCTCCCCTACTTTGACATAGCGGCCTCCGACGGTGCCGGCCGCCTGGCCGAGCTCATGGAGTTCGCCTACTCCATGGAGTACCGGGACGACCGCAACTGGGCGCTCTTCGCCACGGGGAGCTTCCGCGACAAGGCGATACGCAAGTTCGACGCTGTCGAGCCGAGGGTGAAGGCCGTGGGCCCCCACGACGTTGCGGAACTCATGGTCTCGCTCGGCGTGGGGATCAAGCCCGTCAGGGTCCTGGCGCTCAGGCAGATCGACCCGGACTTTTTCTCCGACCCCGTCCGGGACTCTACGCAGGACGGGCCGGACCAGAACGGGACGAGCCAGGACGGGACGGACCAGGACGGGACGGACCCGAAGTCCGGGGAGGGCCCGGACGCCCCAAGCCCCGCCGCCTGCGGACCGGTCCCGGACCCCAGCGGTACCGTCAAGAACGCCCGCAGGCGCGGCAGGCCCCCCCGCAGGCCCGCCGGAGGCACGTCCACCGAGGACAACGACTGATGAATACCGTCAAATCATACCGCACGGACATCATCCTGCTCCCCCTGCTGAAGCTCATGTGCTCGCCCCACGGCGTCACGTACAAGGCCGCCATGGTGAAGCTCGTGTCCTTGAAGGACCCGGTCGGCGACGCCATGAGAGCTGCCGGCGAGCCCGGCAGCAAGGCTATCTGCGACTTCCTCTACGAGGCCCTGGACCGCCTCGAGGCCGCCGACTTCGTGAGGCGCGCGACCCGCGGCCGCTTCCGGGCCACCAGGAGCGCCTACGAGGTGCTCCATTCCGATAACCCCGAGGAGACGCTCCTGAGCCAGGCACCGCTCGCCACGACGCCCTCCTCGGCCCGCCTCGGGCCCGACCCCCGCGGCGGGCGGCGCGGCTTCAAGAAGTTCCCCCCCCCGACCGGCCCGGCGGCAGCCTTTCCCGAGACGGACCCCCCGGACGAGGCTTCCGGGGAATCGCCGGACGAGGCTTCCGCCGAATCGCCGGACACCGGGGATTCCGGCGACGTTCCAGCCCAGCCCCCGGACCTCTCCGTCCTGCCGGCCTGCTGGCCCTTCACGAACGGCCTGGGCGTGAACCGCCTCCCCAAGAGGCCGCAGATAACCGCCGCCGTCCTGGCCGTCATGGGCCGTCGGGGCGAGTCGCCCGAGAAGCCGCTCCGCTTCGACGTCTTCGATCTGCTCCTGAGCGCCGGCATGCCCACCTGGACCCGCCAGTCCTTCAAGTTCAAGAAGTGGGTGAAGACCGAGACCACCCTCGCCACGCGCTCCATGGTGAACGCCGGCCTCCTGGCCCGCGTGAGGAAGGCGGTCTTCAAGATCACCGACGCCGGCAGGGAGCTCTACGCCAAGGCCCCCGTCGAGATAAACTCCGACTTCCTGAGGTCCCTGGAGATCGCTGCCGGCGGCTACACCCCCCCCGACGACGACGAGGACGACTTCGAGATCATCTCGGACGACGGGGACAGCGGCCCCGGCCAGAACGACGGGGAGCCCGGCCCCGGCCAGGACGACGGGGGGATCCCTGCGGACGGCACCCCCGGCGCGGAGGAGCCCGCCGGGCACGGCCGGGCCGTCCTCCCCCTGGAGGGTGACGGAGCCGGTTCCGTGGCCGGACACGTGCCGCCGGCCGCGTCCCCAGCCCCGGCCGAGCGGTGGCCGGGCTGGCCTTTCGCGCTTAACGCCAGGCCCAACGAGCAGCCCGCGCAGGGCCGCCTCCTGGCCGCGCTGCTCTCCGTCCTGGCCGAGCTCAACCGCACCAAGAAGCTCTACATGATCCAGGCCATCCATGCCCTCCTCCGCAAGGCCGCCGCCGCCTCCAGCCCGGATGAGAGGCAGCCCGAAATCCTGGGCTTCCCGATTGAGACCCCCGTCGCGAACGCGCTCAAGGCCCTCAGGGATGCTGGCCTCCTGGAGCGCCCGAGCCGGGGCGTCTACAGAATAACCGACGCGGGCCGGACCCTCATCTCCAGCGGCATTGATAACATCACCCCCGAGATCATGGCGTCCTGCAGGCGCCGCAAGGCCGCCCTGGACAAGGCGCGCCTGGAAGCGGCCGAAAACGACCCGGCCCCCGAGGACTCGGCGGGGCAGGACTCTGCGGAGCAGGACGCGGCGGACGCGCCTCCCCCCGCCCCGCCGGTGGTGCCCTGGGAGCCCGCGGAGGAGGCGGTGCGCCTGCACGAGTTCGCCCTCCAGGCGAAGATCGAGAACATAATCCTGGCAATGAAGATCCGGCCCCTGTCCAAGCTATCCGTCATCATCGCGCAGGAGCTGGCCCCCGGCGAGCACCGCCGCATCCTGACCGTGGCCAAGAGGCAGGCCACGTCCGCCGACGTGACCCTCGCCTCGGAGACGAAGGGCAACCGGCCCGCGGCGCTCTTCGCGCCGCACGGCCTGGCTAAGGACGCGGAGGACGCCCTGGAGACGTGCGGAACGAGGATCACGGCGATGGACGCGGAGGCCATGGCGCTCGCCGTGCTCGAGAGCGGGCTGGGAGTCCGCGTCCACCGGCACCTGACGCTCATGGCGCCGGACGAGGACTTCTTCGCCCGCCTGGAGAGCTGAGCCTCCGGGAGGCCGCCGGCCGTGCCGGCACGTCACGGATTCGGCTGCCCGCCACGTTCCCCGTCATCCCCCGTCACGGCACCTCCATGCCGCAGGTCCGCAGCGCGCCTGTCTGCCCCGAACGGGAAACAGACGCGTCCTGTCAGCCTAGCCGGCCCTGCCAGACACCGGAAGCCAGCCTGCCGCCTTGAGATGCCAGTCCGGAACGGCAATGAGAACTACACGGGAACAGCCCCGGAAAACAGGAGTCACGAAATGCGAATCGAGAACAATTCGCTACAACAAAGTATAATTTGCCATGAATTAAGCCACCAGAAATACAGAATGCCAGAGTTGTGGACATCTGTGCAGAACGATCCGTCTATCTATCTCAGTTTTTGCAATAATATTTCCACATGTTTCATCAGTCCTTATGTTTTCAGAAACATTATGGAAATGTCATGAATTCTATTCAACATGAACATCAGCTGTCCGTAACATGAACATCAATTATTTGCAAAGATGTCGATATGGCATGAGAAAAATTTCAAATTATTTTCAGGCACCCCCTTGACTCCCTTCCGGAGAAGACTTATTCTCTAACATAGCCGCCCAGGCTCGAGGGCGGCACAGGCGGGCCGTTGCGACAGCCGCCCTGCCCCGCCGGTCTTGCTCCGGCGAAACCCCTTCGCTCGTGCCAGCCCCTCTCCCGCCCATGAAACTCCTCTGGAAATTTCACGGCTCGCGGCAGTCCGGGCACCTCAGTCGAACGGGGAACGGTGACGCCCGGCACGCGCCCGGCAGACACCTGAGCCGGATCCCCGGCAGCCCGCAGTCCTGCGGAGAGACTGGATCCGGCCCGGCCGCCACCGGCGGCGACCTCACTCATTCACGCGGAGACGGTCCTCCCTGTCTCCGACTTTCACGTCAACAGCATAGATTTTTTCCGTCGGACCTGGGCGCGCGAGCTCCCCGGGCGAGACGGCTGGCCGCCTCACCGTCCTCATTTGCCGTCCCCCCGGGACGGCCTTCCCGCGCCGGGTGTTCTCAGGCGCACGCGGGACAGGCCGTCTTCCGGGACGGCCTGCCCGGGTGTTTTGGAGGCACCCATGGACAGGCCGTCCAGCGGGCCGGCAGGTCCAAGCCCGGGGCCCGCCCTCGCCTTTCGGGCAGGCTCCCCCTTTAACGCCTTTCCGCCTTGCGGCCAGAGTCGAATTCATCATGTTCAACAAGTAGCACATAGCGGTCACGGGCCGGGCGACATCGTCCCCAGCCGGTGGCCGGCCGTCAGCTTCCATCCCACTGACAGCAACAGCGCCGGGATCTTCCGGACGGGCACGGCTGAAAGCCGCGCCTGCCGGGAGGGCCTTCGGTCGACCGGCGTCTGCCTCCGAGCAGACTTCCCGTCCGGCATCACCGGCAGTCCCTCAGCATCCCCCAGCCCCCGGTCCACGGGTGTCCCCTCAAGCGGGCAGCGCGCCGGAGCACGCTCCGGATCCATGCTGGCCCTCGCCATGTCCTCATGCAGGACAGGCAAGGGCTAATCTTCGGGACAGGCAAAACGCTGCTTTTGCCAGCTCGTGACGAAGCGGATGAAGATGCGGCCTCTCCTGAGAGCCTGAAGATTCGGCCTCGGCAGAGCCTGGAGATTCGGCCTCGGCAGAGCCTGGAGATTCGGCCTCGGCAGAGCCTGGAGATTCGGCCTCGGCAGAGCCTGGAGATTCTGCCTCGGCAGAAGCCGGAGAGACCGCCGCAGTCAGTGTAGGGGATGCCAAGTGTTGGCCGTTCGGCCAGGCTCTTCCATCCTTGCCCAGGAAAGATGTGCCGACAATCTGATTCAACATTGTGCCTGTTCACTTCTCCGTGAATGCCCGGGCCCTGCCCGGCCGCCGCTCCCGAAGGACGCGGCCGCGGGCGCCCCCACTCTCCTCCATGCCGCCAGCCGGCTCCCTTCCCGACGAAATACTCGGCATCTACGAAAGCCTCACATGACCCCCTCGAAAAGACTCAGCCCGCCCGCCGCGCTCGGCTGCTGCCTCGCAGCCTCCATCCTCATAATAATGGCCACGGCCGTCATCCCTCCGGACGCCGCGGCCAGGAAAGCGAAGGGCCCGGCGGCCCACCCGCCCCAGCACGGGGCCATCCTGTCCTCGGACGATTCGCCGCTGGGAGGAGCCGCGCCGAGCTCCCGGCCCGAGCTCGCCCCTGGACTCCCCCGCGGTTCCGCCGGCCGCTCGGACCCCGTCTACGTCAACGGCGACTCCGGGTCCGGTCTCTCGGACAGGGATACCGGGAACGTGAAGGCGAAGAGGAAGGCGACAGGGAAGAGGAAGAGAAGGAAGACCGGCGCACCGGCTTCCTCTGGCAAGGCTCCCGAGAATCTTCCGGATGGCCTTGCTTCCGCCACGCCCCCGCACGCAGGCCCGGGCCCGGTCTCTGTCGAGGAGATGACAGGCCGCCATGCCGCGTCATGGGCCTCGCCGGCCCCCCCGTCCACCATTGAGCCTGCGGGACATCCTACGTCCGGCCTCGCGGGCCCGCCGACCGTCACCGGCGACTCCGGGTCCGGTCTCTCGGACAGGGATACCGGGAACGTGAAGGCGAAGAGGAAGGCGACAGGGAAGAGGAAGAGAAGGAAGACCGGCGCACCGGCCTCCGCTGGCAAGGCTCCCGCGAATCTTCCGGATGGCCTTGCTTCCGCCACGCCCGCGCCCGCAGGCCCGGGCCCGGTCTCTGTCGAGGAGATGACAGGCCGCCACGCCGCGTCATGGGCCTCGCCGGCCCCTCCGTCCACCATTGAGACTGCGGGACATCCAGCGTCCGGCCTCGCGGGCCCGGCGACCGTCACCGACCCGGCGGAGAAGCCTGACGCGGGCGGCGTGAAGATCCCGTCCGCGTCTGACATGACGGCGGCCGGGGAGGGCATGGCGACGGCCGGCACGGACCCCGGGACCGGGCACCCCCTGTCAGGAGACGCCGACGGCCTCCTGGAGGGACTGCCCGCCGTCGCCCCCATCCTCTTCGGCACAGGCGGGAAGGTGACAGAGTCCTACCCCGCCGGGGGCGTGGCTTCCGTTCTGGCGGAAGGAAGGAGATCGGTTCTCCTGGCACAAATTGCTCGCGACAAGGCCGAGAATGCCGAGTCTCTTCCGGAAGGGAAGGGCAAGGCAGCACGCCATGTTGGCGTGATTCCGGCAGACGGGACGGCGGCCTCCGAGATCCTGGCATCCAAGGTTCCCGGAGACGGGCTCCTGAAGGCGGAGGCCTCCGCGGACGGGAACCAGGCTGCTCAGTACCAAGACGCGGTGATTCAGGCGGACGGGGGAACGGTGTCCGAGGTCCTGAAGGCGGAAGCTTTCGCGGACAGGAACCAGGCTGCTCAGTCCCGAGACGCGGTGGTTCAGGCGGCAGGGGGACCGGTGTCCGGGGTCCTGCAGGCAGAAGCATCCGCTGACGGGAGCCAGGCTGCTCAGACCCAAGACGCGGTGGTTCAGGCTGCTCAGGCTCAAGATGCGGCGGTTCAGACTGCTCAGGCCCAAGAAGCGGTGGTTCAGGCGGCTCAGACCCAAGAAGCGGCGGTTCAGGCGGCAGGGGGAATGGTGTCCGGGGTCCTGAAGGCAGAAGCGTCTGCTGACGGAAACCTGGCGTCTCAGGATCAGGCCGGCGAGCGCCAGGCGGCCTGGAGCGAGGGTCCGTCCGGCCAGGGCCAGAAGGGCGAGGCCGCTGAGACTCCATGGCTCGCGGAGGAAACCTCGCCCAAGCCCTCCGGCGGGCTTGGCCCCGTCGCCGGCGATGCGCCGGCACCCCATGCCGCGGCTCCGGTGATCCGGGCGTCGGGAGGGCCGACACAGGGGGCGGTGCCTGCCGCTCCCCCCGCTGATTCCGGTGAGGCTCCAGCCGGAGGGCAGGCCCCGGCCCAGACTGTGCCGGGAGGCATCGGAGAGGCTCCC
Organism: Deltaproteobacteria bacterium; assembly: GCA_031263525.1. GTDB lineage: Bacteria > Desulfobacterota > Desulfarculia > Adiutricales > Adiutricaceae > JAIRZX01. Next base: position 10,904 of record JAISFP010000031.1, read on the forward strand.
CTTCGGCCTGCTTCTCAGCCTGACGCCCTCCGTGACGTGGACTCCGCGCCAGGCGGGGCAGCTCTCGCGCTCCACCTGACAGCGACCGGCGAGGCCGGCGCCCCTCCGGTGCCGGGCGGCATCCCGGCGTGGCCGAATTTCGTGCGGGACGGCATGTCCGCGCCGGTTCCGCCGAACCATCCCCCAACTTCTGATCAGCCTGCCCGTGAGCATGACGGGACGGACCTGGCACCCGGCCTGAAGAATGCCGCGGCGGCACTCGTCGTTACGGCGCTGACGATTTTCTGGGCGTTCGGGACCGCCTGGCGCTTCAAGGCGTTCATCGGACACCTGAAGTCGGGCCCGGCTGGGTGCCGCCCCGGACCCCGCGAGCGAGCAAGGTCGCTGGCGGAGGCCTTCCTGTGGATGCCGCTCGCCCTGTGCCGTGCCATGCGACCTTGCGCCGCTGCCGGAGACGTCCAGGCAGCGACGGCGCTGCCGGGAGAGCCTGCCGGCCAGAAACTCGCTTCCCGGCAAGACGATGCCGGCCCGGAAACGAGGGCCGGCAACGGGACATCCTGCGCTTCCCCGGCCACCGATGCCCCGGAGACGGCCGCGATAACGGACGCCTTCCGAAACCCGGAGCCATCCGGGAACGGTCACGACGCCGACCGCGGCGGGGAGCCCCTCCTGCCCCTGCCCTTGGCCGGGTCCAGGGACGGGGACGCCGAGGAGGACGGCCCGGAGCCGCTCCGGCCCCCGGCCGTAGCCGACTCCAGGGCTGGGTACATCGAGGGGCACGGCCCGGAGCCGCTCCGGCCCCTGCCAGTGGGCGGACCCCTGGACGGTGAGGCCAAGGAGCACTCCCCGGAACCGATCCTGCTCATGCCCTTGGCCGGGTCCCGGGACGGTGACGCCGGGGAGCACGGCACGGAGCCGCTCTTGTTCATGCCCGTGGCCGGGTCCCTGGACGGGGACGCCGAGGAGCACGGCACGGAGCCGCTCCTGCTCATGTCCGGGGCCGAGTCCCTGGACGGCGACACCGAGGAGCACGCCCCGGAGCCGCACCTGCTCATGTCCGGGGCCGAGTCCCTGGACGGCGACACCGAGGGGCACGCCCCGGAGCCGCACCTGCTCATGCCCGGGGCCGGGTCCCAGGACGGGGACGCCGGGGAGCACGCCCCGGAGCCGCACCTG
>JAISFP010000051.1 GCA_031263525.1 Deltaproteobacteria bacterium
GGCTTCCTGACCGACGATCTCAGCCTGACGGCCCGGCCTTCCGGGCTTCCTGACCGATTTCCCCAGCCTTTGCGCCCCGGCCTTCCTGGCTTCCTGACAGACGTTCTCAGCCTGGACGGCCCTGCCTTCTGGGCTTCCTGACCGATGTCCCCAGCCTTTGCGCCCCGGCCTTCCTGGCTTCCTGACAGACGTTCTCAGCCTGGACGGCCCTGCCTTCCGGGCCTCCGGCCCTGCCTCATGCGCCGATCCGTCCTGCCGGACGGGAGCTTCGGGCGTCCTCAGCCCAGTTTCCGTTCTGCCCGCCCCCTCCCCGGCCTTGCCCTTCCGGCCGGGTAGCACCTCTCCTCGCGGACCCTCGGGATTCCCAGGATCCACGGGTTCTTCGGGAACCGGGGGACGCCGGTCCCCCAGGTCCGACAGTGCGAGAGAACCGCAAGAAGCCCTGGAGCACCGATATGGTTCGAAAAGGCCCAGCCCCAGACCCGGCACCCCCCCCTGCCCAAGAGCCTGCCTACCGGAAGGTCCCCGTCTCCCCGTCGGACGCCCACTCCCGTGACCTCACCGCCAGAAAAGCGAAAGCCGGGTCCGGGGGCGGCGGGAAGCCGGCCGCGTCCGGGTCTTCCGGGAAGAAGGCTGCCTCCGAGGCTCCCGGCAGGCAGGCCGAGGCGTCCGAGGTTTCCGAGAGGAAGGCCGCGTCCGGGGCTTCAGGGAAGAAGGCTGCCTCCGAGGCTCCCGGCAGGCAGGCCGAGACGTCCGAGGTTTCCGAGAAGAAGGCCGCGTCCGGGTCTTCCGGGAAGAAGGCCGCGTCCGGGGAGCCCCGGGAGGATCCGCATGCCGGGCCGACCCCCGCGAGGACCTCCGTGGGCAAGGCGTCTTCCGTGAAGGGGACGGGCGGAACCGTCCCGAAGGGTCCCTCCGCCCGGAAGAGCGGGGGCCGGCACGGCCGGTCGGCCCATGGCGGGGCGCACCCCTGCCTGGATCCCGAGAGCGGCTTCTACCGGGAGGAGCACTTCGAGCTGTCGCTCAGGTACGAGATGAACAGGACGCTAGAGGCCGAGAAGCCTCTGGGGCTGCTCCTCGTCTCCTTCGAGGGGGGGCTTCCGGGCTTCTTCGCCGGGTTCCTCCAGGAGAGGCTGAGGAGGATCGACCTGCCCTCCCGGCTCGGGCGGGGGGAGGCCGCGGTCATCATGCCCAGGGTGAACCCCTCGCGGGCCGGCAGGCTCGTGGAGAGGCTGGGGGCGGACCTGGCCGCGGACGGAAGGATGGGGGGCGCGGGCATGCCCCTGTTCGGGGCGGCCCTGGCCTGGCCCAACGACACAGTGACCCCGGAGGGGCTCCTGGCCAGGGCCAGGGAGTCCCTGGACACCGCCGCCGCCACCTCTGAGAGGCTCATGTCCGGGAGGGGGCCCTACGCCGAGGCGGAGACCGAGCTCGTGGCCGAGGAGAAGGAGACTCTGTTCGCGGGTTTCTCGCTTCTGAGGGGGCCGGATCCTTCGGGAGGGGAGGGGCCGGGAAGCTGACGGCAGGGGGGGCCGCCGGTCACGGGGCGGGCTCTCCCCGTGACCGCAGATCCGGGGGCAGGCACCCCTGAGGCCGGCGGCCCTTGAGGCTGTCCTTTGGAGGCCGGAGGTCCTGGGGTCGGCTCCTTCTGAGGTCGGCGGTCCTTGAGACTGGTCTCTGGAGGCCGGAGGTCCTGGGGTCGGCTCCTTCTGTGGCCGGAGGTCCTGGGGTCGGCTCCTTCTGAGGCCGGAGGTCCTGGGGTCGGCTCCCTCTGAGGCCGGAGGTCCGGGAAAGTTTTTTTGTATCTGTTCGCAGGCTAAAGCAGGCGAAACACGGTAGGAACTGGATCATCCTCGTTCCTGGTGCAGGGCGGCCTTCCTCCGGGACAAGGACAGGTTCCCTCCATGGCAAGTGCGACCTTCCTCCGGGTCCAGTTCAGGCTCCATCCCTGGCCAGGGTCACCTGCCAGTGAACGGATACACGGGTTGATCGCCTTGGTCACGGAGTTAGCCTGTCCTGGAGCTGGAGGAAGGCCGCCCTGGCCACGGAGCTAGCCTGTCCTGGAGCTGGAGGAAGGCCGCCCTGGCCACGGAGCTAGCCTGTCCTGGAGCTGGAGGAAGACCGCACCGGCCTGGAGGAAGACCGCTCTGGACCTGAAGGAAGGCCGGTCTGACTCTGGAGGAAAGCCGTCCAGGCCCGGGAGGAAGGCCGTCCTGCACCTGGAATGAGGATGATCTGGGTCCTGCTGTAGGTTCCCCCTCTTTCGTCAGTGAACAGATACCTGTCCGCAACCCTGCCGGTGCCGCCTGTCCCCCGGCAGAGACGGCGGCTCCCGCGCCTGTCCCGTTCTGTCCCAGGCAAGCCGGGCGGCCAGGGTACAGGCCGGGCAGTGACACCGCGAAGTCATGGCGAGACTACCCGGGGCAGGCCGGTCCTGCGTGACTTCGCGAGGTCATGGAGGGACTGCTCGGGGCAGGCTGGGGCCTTGGAAGGTTTCCAGTGTCCCGGGGGATTTTCCAGTGTCATGCCGGGCTTGCGACAGCATTGCCGCGGCCCGTGCGGTTTTCTCAGGGCTTCCGGGAATGGGACAGGCCTGCGGCAGCCTTTCTCGAGGAGGAGCCGCGACGACGGCGGTGCCTTTGCCCGAGGCGAGGGCAGGCGCAGGGGTTGCGAGGCATGAGCCGATCGATGAAGGCCAGAGGTTAGGCCGCTTACTTTTGGGCCGACTCCGCCTGTGCGGATTCCGGCTGAGGATTCTGGCCGGGGCTCCCCCCTGTACCGGCGGGAGCTTCCGAAGACTGGGGAACCTCGCGGTACGGTGCTGGATTTTTCAGCAACATGTCCAGAGAAGCCTGCCATTTAGCGTTATCGATTTGTATTTGTTTGAGCGTTTCAGAAATTGCATCGAATTTGCTTTCCAGCCTGTCCATCCTGTTGCCCAGCGCGGTTTCTACTCCGGCTATCCTGTTGCCCAGCGCGGTTTCTACTCCGGCTATCCTGTTGTCCAGCCTGGTTTCTACTCCGGTTATCCTGTTGAGCAAAAGGTTGGCGATGAGCCCGAAAATGGTTATGATGATAAAAATGGCCCACGTAATCAGTGAGATACGGTCGGACAAACTTTTCATCCGTTCGGACAAAAGCTCCAAAGAGTCAGGGGGGTAGGAAGACTTTCTGTGGTTGGCGGCCATGCCCGAAGGCGGCAATGTTCCAGCAAGGCCCGGGGCGGCCACGACCACTGGCGGGATCGTCTCGGGAGCCTGCTGGCCCGAGGCGGGCACG
>JAISFP010000098.1 GCA_031263525.1 Deltaproteobacteria bacterium
CTCTTTCACTGAGTTGGGATATCTATAAAATAATACAGTTTATTCTAATCAAGTTTGTCAGATTTTGCAAGTCATAAAACGCCTTTATTAAGACGAACCAAAATAATGTTTAAGTGCCATTATATATTGAGTATTCAATAAAATTGCTTTTGCTATATACAGTTTCGCGCCTTGACATGTGAAACTTCAGCTGATTTTAAATTATCGCATCAGATTTCACCTAGTTATTTTTTTACTGTTCCTAACTGTCACGATACTCCACCGGACCGGAAATCCACACGATATCGCTTCCTAGAGGAGCGAATATAATAATTGCCTTATCCCTGAAAGTGGCTGACTGTAGCGCCAATACAGTATCCTTCTCCTCAATAGCAGAAAATAATATTACCGTTAATAGCGGGAAAACTTCGTTTCAACCCGCAAAATGCGTGTTCGGACAACTCAGCATTTATAATAATTTATACAAATCTTTCAACTTCTTGCATGGCATTTCGACAAAATCCAAAATTGTCTTTTATCGTGCCAGCAACTCCCTTGCGTAAGATGTCAAGATAGTCTACGATGCTTCCGTCACATGGGCCCTGTCCGGGGCAGCTCTCGAAAGCCCCGTTCGCCCCTCCGGAATACATTTTCCGTAGAGCGAACGAGGTTCAGGACGAATGGCTCGCCGGCTTGAACTTGACAGTTGTCCCTGCCAGGGGAAGTCGCATCCGAGCCCCCGCCGGACTCAGGGAATGCCGTGCGGGCTGGCCCGAGGCGCGGAATGCCTGGCGCGGACCCCCGACGCCACGTAGCCGGAGCCCCTCGCGGCCATTGGGAAGGAGGAAGCCGTGCCTAAGAGGAGGTTCAGAGGGTGCGGCACTGAGACGCACCTGAACCTGTTTGACGTCTCTCCCGTGTACGACAGGAGACGGGACCGGAGTCGTCTGCTGCTGGACGCGATAAAGAACAGTGCCGCCAGACTCGAGGCGGAGGCCCACGAGATCTCGAGGCGTTCGGCGGAGGCTCTGAGGACCAGGCCGCAGGCCGCAGCCGCGGTGCCGGGCGAAGCCGGATTTGGTTCCGGCGCCGAAGTCCCGAGAACCAACGCCAGGGGAGAGCGGACCTTCAATGTCAGCGATTCAGGGGACAGCCGGCTCCTGAGGCAGCACCTCGGCCGGCTGAAGTTCCCCGATCGGAACCCCGAGCAGACGGACGGCGGCGGCGGAAGCGGAAACAGCCCCGCAGAGACCGCGCGGAAGTCCCCCGACGGGGTGGGCCGAGCGCGGCAGGATGCCGGCACGGTCATGGCCGGGCCTGGCCCCGCCCGCCAGGAGGCCGGCATGACATCGGCGGGGCCGGGCCCCGTCCGCCAGGATGCCGCCACGATCATGGTCGGGCCTGGCCCCGCCCGCCAGGCGGCCGGCATGTCATCGGTGGGGCCGGGCCACGTCCGCCAGGAGGCCGCCACGGTCATGGTCGGGGCTGACCCCGCCCGCCGGGAGACCTGCACGGCCATGGGCAAGGCGACCTCCGGCAGGCAGGAGGCCTTCACGGCCGCAGGCGGGACGGGCTCAGCCAGCAAGGATGCATTCATGGCCCCGGGGAGCCCGGAAAGCACGGACCCGCATGCCGGTGACGCGCATCTGAGCCGCCTGCCGGAGGATTTCCGCGCATGGGACCGCCTTGACAACCGGGGCGTGCCGCTGGCCCACGTCGCGGCGAGGAACGGCTACCTCCCCTCCGGCTTCGACCGCTGGGAGATCGTAAACGCTAAGGGGCAGACGGTCGCGGAGACAGCGCTCCGCAAGGGAACCCTCCCGGACGGATTCGACCGCTGGGAACTTCCGTCCCCGAACGCCCCGACCCTCGCCCACCTGGCGGCTGAAAAGGGCCTTCTCCCTCCCGGATTCGACCGCTGGGAGATCTCTGCCCGGAACGGCTGGACGGTGGCCCACGCCGCCGCCTTCGCCGGAAACCTTCCCTCCGACTTCGAGAGAACGGATCTCGCCGACGCCTCGGGTCGGACTGTCGGGGAAATGGCATCCAAGAAGAGAGGCGCCGTCCCCGCCAGGCCCGGGCAGGGAGAGCTCGCCAAGGTGCTCATCCCGCTCCAGTTCAGCAAGGCCAGGGACGGCACTCTCCCCGAGGGCTTCAAGAACTGGGAGAGCAGGAACGGCGACGGCCTGACCCTTGCCCACGCGGCAGCGGAGGAAGGGACTCTCCCGCTCGATTTCGGCAACTGGACGCTTGAGGATGCCAGTGGACGAACCGTGCTCCAGGCGGCCGCGGAATTCGTGAAGAGTCTCCCGCTCGGAATGAACGAGGTCAAGACGAAGCTGTGGTACGGCGACAAGGTCCTCAGACTGGCCAAGGTCACGGGATACGTCTTCGGCAAGGACTGAGATGCAGGCGGCTTGACGAGCCGGCGCCGGCAGTCCCTCGTGTCACATGCTTCCGAACAGCCGCCGGCTGTCCCCCGTCTCCCCGGCATGCGAACCGTCCCCGGCGGTCCATCGTGCCACAGACTTCAGACAGTCCCCGGCTGTCCGGCCCGTCTTTGGCGATCCGCTTCGCCAGAATTGCATAAATCGACATCCGCTGGGCATCATGCCGGAAACCGGGAGTCTCGCGACGTGCCTTCGCCGGACATCGGGACAACGGTGCAAGGCCGGCCAGCCCCAGGACAGTCGTGAGCCGGTGGAAACAGGCTTCGCCGGAGCTCCAGGGGGGAGTCCGTCCGTCTCCGGATTGGAGGTGCGACGGATCCCCTCTCCCGCACTGAAGTCTGACGGCAAAGCTGCAAGGCTCTCTCCGTCACAGTCCTTGGCCCTTCAATCAGGACAAGACCTGACTCCGAGACGGGGGCAGTGAACGGGCGGGGCGCGTCAGCAGACACTCTTCTTTGACAGGCCCGTCACGCGGGAAAGAATTCCGCAAGCAGGAATCAAGCCGATTGCAGAGACTGAAATTTTCCGGTCGGAATGCACATGGATAACGACAACAACCATAACAGTCAAATATTTAGTTTGAGGCCTAACATTTCAGAGTCTTGAAATGGCACTCCATTACTATAATTCGACCGAAGTCATAAATTTTACACAATCTTATAATATATATAAAAATTTTTTAGATATAATGTGTCTGTGAATTCCAGGAATACATTACCCCGGAAATTAAATCTGGCCCTATGGGCCCTCTTCACTGTGAGCTAGGCTGTGAAACTGGCCCTGCCCTCCCCCTCCGCCCCTAACCCTTCCCCCAAAGCTCTCACACATTCAGTACTCGCCCCTGCTCAAAGCCCAGTCGCCTCTTACCCCTGCCTGAGGTACAGATTAATTTCCGGAGTAATATCCTCAATTTGAAAGTATATGGAATATTTCCGTCAGTTTAAGCAACGCTTACTTGACGCATGATAATTTCGCTGCTGACGGATGCAAAGACATTGTCAGAATAATTTAATTTATTGACATTTTTTCAGAATTTTCACAGTCCTTTCTGCAGATGTCGGGCGTCCGTGCATGTCAAGACGATGGGGGGCGGCTGCAAGGCGGACACTCTATTTCCCGCGCCATAGGCTCTATCCCCTGCCCGGCGACTTCCGAATTCCGGCTGGCCGGGGACGGGGAACGCGGCAAAGAACCAAGAGGGGGCAGAAGAAACGCAGTCCAAAAGAACGGCAAGAAAGACAAGAACCGTGGAATTCAAAGAATATCAAGAGAAAAGGCAACGTCTGAAAACAGACAACGACATGAAACCAGAGAAACAGCAACTGCAAGATCACAGTGCAACGATCATGCCAACACGGCAACCCCACCATGCGCAATGTCCCTGCAAGCTCCCCGGGCGCAACGTTCCGGCTAAATCCCTGACAGTCCCGCAGAGTTCGCCACGGACATCCGGATGGCTTGGGCAGCGACCGCGCAAGCCCGGAGGGGGGAAGGACCGTGCCAGGCCGCCGTTCACGGCTCCGCCCTGCCGAGACCGGCTCCGCCCAGTCCAGCCCCGCCCTCCCTAGTCCGGCTCCGCCCTGCCAAGACCGGCCCCGCCCTCCCGATACCGGCTCCAGCGCGACTCTGCGACTCGGTTTGACAGTCCCGGGGACCGCTTGCTATACTTGCGTCGGCTTTTACAGAAGGTCTGCCGCCGCGCTCAAGGACCCCGTCCCGCCCCGGGCTGGACGGGGTTGAATCATTTTGCCGGCCGCAGCGCTTCCCCGGGGCGACCGAGGCCGCCGGCCCGGCCCCGAATCCCAATCATACGCGAGGATTTCATGAGCTACAGCCCGATAACCCGTCGAGGCATGGTCAAACTCAAGGAGGAGCTCGAGAGGCTCCAGACCATCGAACGGCCCAACGTGATACAGGCCATAGAGGAGGCCAGGGCCCACGGGGACCTCTCCGAGAACGCCGAGTACCACGCCGCCAAGGAGCGCCAGTCCATCATCCTCTCCCGGATAGACGATCTGCAGATGAGGATCGGCATGTCCCAGGTAGTGGAGGTGATGGGGCCCTACTCCAAGTGCGTCTTCGGGGCCAAGGTCACCATAGAGAACGTCGAGACGGACGAGACCCTCACGTACACCCTGGTCGGGCCCCACGAGTCCGATCCCGAGCACGGCTACCTCTCCATCGCCGCCCCCATCGGCAAGGCCGTCCTGGGCCTCCAGGTGGGGGACGCCTTCCTCCTGAAGAAGGCCGGGGTCGAGGAGGAGTACCGGATAGCGAACATCGAGTAGCCGCGGCCGCAGGGGCCCCCTGGACGCCGCGCCAGCCGGCCGGCCGCCGTGCCGGCCAAGGGGAGGGGGAGCGCATGAACATAGTGATAGCCGGGGCGGGCATAGCCGGCCTCTCGGCCGCCGAGGCGGCGAGGAAGGCGAACCCGGGTTGCGAGGTGGTGCTCTTCTCCCGGGAGCGCCAGCGCCCCTACTTCAGGCCGAGGCTCCCCCAGGTGGTGTCCGGGGAGGCCGCGCCGGACGGCATCTATGTTCATCCCGAGGAGTGGTACCGCCAGCCTGGCCTGGAGTTCAGGCTCGGGGAGTCCCTCGTGGAGGTCAACACCGAGTCGCGCTTCGTCAGGGGGTCGCTCGGGAGCAGGCTCACCTACGACAGGCTCCTGATCGCGACCGGGGCAGTGCCGTTCCTGCCCGACGCCGCCGGGAAGTTCACCCTGCCCGGCGTCTTCCCGCTCCGCACCCTGCTGGACGCCTCCGATCTCCACCACGCGGCCAAGGTCGCGAAGACGGCGGTGCTCCTGGGCTCTGGCCTCCTGGGCCTGGAGGTCGGGCACGCGCTCACCCGCCTGGGGCTCACCGTCCACGTCCTGGAGATGTCGTCCCGCGTCCTCCCGTTCCAGACGACCCCCGCTAGCTCGGCGAGGCTGCAGAAGCTCCTGGAGGCCAAGAGCTTCGTCTTCCACCTGGAGGCCGAGGCAGAGAGGGCCGAGGGCGCGGAACGGCTGGAGCGCGTGGTACTGAAGTCCGGGGCGGGCATAAACTGCGACCTGATGGCCGTCTCGGCGGGCGTGACCGCCGTGACAGAGCTCGCCTCCGCGCTCGGGCTCAAGACCGAGCGGGGCATCGTGGTGGACCAGTACATGGAGACCACCTCTCCCGGCGTCTACGCCGCCGGCGACTGCGCCCAGACCCCGGACCGCCGGGGCGGCATGTGGGCGATATCCCGGGCCGAGGGCCTGGTGGCCGGCCGCAACGCCGTTTCGGACGACCCCGCCTCCCGCGTCCCCTACGAGCCCGTGGCACCCTCCGCGGTCCTGAAGGTCGCGGGCATCGATCTCACCTCGGTCGGGAACATCGACCCCGAGGGAAAGCTCCCCTTCGCCGAGTTCGACGGGGAGAACGTCTACCGCAAGGTAGTGACCAGCCCCGCCGGCCAGCTCGTGGGGTTCACGGTCCTGGGAGGCCGCGAGGGCGTGGCCGAGCTCACCCGGGCCACCGGCAAGAAGACGCTCGCCCCGGAAGTCCTGGAGGACCTGAAGGGCCCTGGCTTCGACTTCAAGCGCCTGGACGCCCTGGCGTCCTGACGACCGGGGGAACGGCACCCCGTTCCGGACGCGCCCGGACGGGACTCCGGCAGGCCGTGGCAGGAACCGCAGGCGCGGGCGCCCGTCCCGGAACGTTTGTATCCGTTCACGGGCAGGTCGCCCTGGCCACGGAGAGAGCCTGTCCTGGACCCGGAAGAAGGCGGCTCTGGCTCCGAAGGAAGGCTCTCCGAACCCGGAGGAATGCCGTTCTTAACTGAGAGGAAGGTCGCTCAAGACCCGGAGGAAGGCCGCCCTGCACCCAGAAGTGATGATGGACTGGGTCACACTGTATTTCCCGTGCTTTCTTCTGTGAACAGATACCAACATTAAGGAAACAGGTAATCGAGCCCGCTATCGGCATCATAAAGGAGCAAATGGATTTCAGGGAGTTCCTCAGTCGGGGCCTGAGCGAGGTCCGGAAGGAGCGGGACATATGGTGGCTGCTGCATCAACCTCAAGAGGATGCACGCGATAACTCTGAGCCAAAAATCGTGAAGATGCCACAGGGTTAGGTGTCAGCGCTGAAATGCATATATCTTTAATGGATATTTTGTAACTGTTCAGGTGCCCCTCCAAGGGGAGCTCAACTGGGGGGCCCTTTCAACCAAAACACCCTCCGCTGATACTCTTTCCCCCACATGAAGTATCCATTGTTGACTTTTCAGTTTTAAGGTGTCCTCATCTGGGCTCTGTTCCTCCGAAAAGGCCGTCAATAGAGGGGCACCTGAACAGTTACGATATTTTTACAGTTTTAGCTCTGAATTGTTTTTCAACAGCCTGCTAGGACTTAAACAACAAGGGGAGCACGAAGGTGAGCCCTGCAGCTAAGATCGCCGCGACAATCGAGGTGAGTACGAAGTAAAACCTTATGCTGTCGTCGATGAGCTTGTTGAGGGCGGTGAATCCCTTCTCCATCACTTTCTCCAAGTCCTCCTTCAGCGACTCCTTCAGCGACTTGTTGGCCGCCTCCATCTCATCCTTGGTCACGGTCTTGCTCAGGGCGACTTCGAGTCGGCCTATCCCGACCTCGACCTTCCCCATCCTGTTGGTCAGATCCGTCAGGAGGATCGTGCCGAAAGCCACAGGCGAGCCAGGGTCCTGTTGGCTCTCAGCGATGTTTAGGTCCTCGACCGGCATGTTCCGCCACCTTTCTTCAGTACATTATTAATGCCTGAAACCCAATTTAAGTCAACAGGTTGCGCTCCCCTTCCCCTCAATCACTTAAAACGATACAGATTTAACATAGATGCAGAAACACAATACAACATAATGCATATAATGTTTCGCAGTTCTGGTTGTCGACACGGGCGGATCCGGAGCCTTCCCAGTCTTCCTCGTTCCTGGCGCGACTCACGGGCACCTCCTGAGCTTCCGGGACCGGCTTCCGGCCCAGGGCGGCTCCGGTCCTGCGAGTCCCCCCCCCGTTCACATGGCTGAGGCGTCTGATCGTAAAGCCTCTCGCCTTTAAAGTATCACCCCGGAAATTAAATCTGGCCCTCAGGCAGGGGTTAAGTGGCGAGAGGGCTTTGGGCAGGGGCGAGTACTGAATGGGTGAGAGCTTTGGTGGAAGGGTTAGGGGCGAAGGGGAAGGGCAGGGCCAGTTTCACGGCCTAGCTCACAGTGAAGAGGTCCCATGGGGCCAGATTTAATTTCCGGGGTATTACCCGTTTAATTAAATGTCGGAATTTTGGCTGTCAGCCTATGGGTGGAAAGACTGGGAAACATCCCAGCTCTGGTATCTCCTCGCCATGATTTGCTTTAAAACATGGAAGAAGATTCCGATATTTAATTAAACGGGTAATAATAATAATGACGAGAGAGAGCCTCTGGACTCTCTCCGAGACCCTGCCCCGCCGGGAAATTGACGTCCTCGATTTCATGAGGATATCACTGTATGCCTTTATGAGGTAAGGAGCCCCTTCCTTCGCCCCTGGATCTGAACAGGCCAGTGCCCCAGAAGTACGCCGAGATGGCCAGGGAGGAGGCCAGTCACAAGAAGGAGCGAGCGGCCCTCATGATGAGGCCGAAGGTCGGGCGCAAGAAGCAGAAGCCCATCCTCCCTCCGGCCATGACGTGTCCGGAGTGCCAGGCCAAGGAGACGTTCCCGGACGAGCAGGCCCGGAGGACGACCCGGCGAAGCTCAGCCCCGAGGCTCAGGCCGTGAAGGAGGGGCCGGCGACGCTCGCCCCCGAGGACCAGGCCGGGAAGGAGGGTCCGGCAAAGCCCGACTCAGAGAGCCAGGCCGAGAAGGTCAGCCCCGTGAGCCGGGCCGAGAAGGACAGCCCCGAGAGCCGGGCCGAGAAGGTCAGCCCCGAGAGCCAGGCCGAGAAGGTCAGCCCCGAGAGCCAGGCCGAGAAGGGAGCCAGCTCGAAGCCCGGCCCCGAAGTCCAGCCCGAGAAGCCCGGCTCCGAGAGCCAGGGCGAGAAGGGCGGGGCCGAGAGCCAGTGTTAGAAGGGAGCCAGCCCGAAGCCCGGCCCCGAAGTCCAGGCCGGGAAGCCCGGCCCCGAGAGCCTGGGCGAGAAGGACAGGGCCGAGATCCTGGGTGAGAAGGGAGCCAGCCCTGAGCCCGGCCCCGAAGTCCAGGCCGAGAAACCCTGCCCCGAGAGCCAGGGCGAGAAGCCCAGTCCCGTGAGCTGGGAGGAGAATGCCAGCCACGGGAAACGTGGAGAGAGGGGCGGCCCCGAGAGCCAGTGTGAGAAGGGACGCAAGGCGAAGCACGGCCCCGAGAGCCAGGCTAAGATGCCCTGCCCCGAGAGGCCGTCCCCAAGGGCCAGGCCAAAAAGGTGAGCCTGGCCAACCCTGGCCCGAAGCCCGGGCCGAGAAGGTGGGCCCGGCCAACCCTGGCACCGAAGCCCGGGCCGAGAAGGTGGGCCTGGCCACCCCTGGCCCCGAAGCCCGGGCCGAGAAGGGAGGCCCGGCGATTCCCGGCCCCAGAGCCCGGGCCGAGAAGGACGGAGCGGAGAGGCCGCGTCCGCCATTGCCCCCGATGGAAGACTGACTCTTCCAGACGCGGGCGCATCAGTGGGGCCCTGTCCCGGACCCGGGCTCCTCCCGAAAGCAGTGCCTCGGTTGCCGTCTGTCTCCATGACGACCGGCCAGCGGAACCTGCCCTCCCGGGGACAGGACCTGCCAGAAGGGCCGCTTTCGGGAACCCAGCCCAGCGGCCCCTCTAGAAGTCCAGCGCCTTCGGCTTCGGCCCGTACCGGTTGGTTCGGTAGTGACCGTCAATGATGCCGCAGATGATGAGGATTGGGAGGAACAGTATCATCGGCACGGCGATCCAGCCGCCTGTCCCGAAATCGTGGGCGCGCCTCACGCAGAGGGACAGGAACACCACGAATGCCGCCGCTGAGGTGGCGATCATTACATACAGGAGGACCAGGACGACGGTGGCGGAGACGTAGGCCCCGGCAGCCATCAGGAGGGCAATCACCGCCTGAACGGCTATCCCGAAGAAGAAGAAGCACCAGAACTCGGCCCTCGACGCCCTGCCCGTGTAGGTGAAGGGGTTCCTGAGAGCGTGTATCACGTAGTTCATTTCCCGTGGACTCCGTCACTGCGCCGCCGCGCGGCCCGGAAGCGGGCCAGCGGGGCGGGCCGCGTCAGGCCGAGCGGGCCTTTCGGGCCTGGACGGCCCGCTCCCGGCCGGAAAGGTAGATGGCGACGCCCGTCGCCGTCCAGTAGACGTACATGAGGGGCTTCAGGGTGAAGACGTTGTCGACCAGGCCGTTCAGGACGAGCTGGAGGAAGACGACCAGCGCCGCCCAGGCCCAGAAGCGGGTCCACGGCTTCCTGCTCCTGAGCGAGGGCAGGACGTAGAGGAGGGGCAGGAGGTGCAGGGCCAGGAAGCCGGCCAGCCCCAGCAGGCCCGCCTCGGCCAGGACGGTGATGAAAACGTGGTGGGCATGGTAGAACTCGCTGGACTGGCCGCCCTGCAGGGGCTCGGGGAACTCCTCCGCGGACGGGCTGGGGATCGCCCCCGGCCCCGCCCCCAGGACCGGGTGCTCGAGGAAGACGTCCAGGCCCTGGCCCCAGCGCAGGAAGCGTTCCTCGTTTGACATGCTCCCCCCGGAAATCCTCGACATGTCGACGAACCGCTCGACGACTCTCCCGTCGGAGAGCGCAAGGACGCCGCCGGCGACAGCTATCGCCACCACCGCCAGGGAGAGCTTCAGCCCCATGTCCTTGCGGAAGGCCAGGAACATGACCAGGCCCAGGAGCGGGGCGCAGATGAGGGCTATGCGCGAGCAGTTCAGGGCCAGGGCGACCCCCGCCGCCAGGAGGGCGGCGGCGTAGAAGATCAGCTTGCGGCGGCTCTGGCGCGAGAGCGCGAAGGCCCCCACCATGAGGGGGGCGAGCTGGCCCAGCACCGCCGAGAGCTCTATGACGCCCAGGGACGCCTTGGCCCTCACGCAGCTGAACTCGCACCCCGCCTGCACGAAGGTCATGACCCCCGCGACCACGAGGCCGCCGCCGTAGAAAAGCGGCAGGATTGAGGGGAGGAGCGGCGGGAGCTCGTCCAGGGCCAGCCAGACTGCCGGCAGCATTGCCAGGAGATAGGCCAGGAGCGCGAGCCTCCGGAAACTGACCAGGGGGGCCCCGCCGAAGGCGGACGCGAGCGCGTAGATCCCCAGGAATGCACCCGCGCCCACCCAGTAGCACCGGGGGATCTGGGCAAGGCCTGGCATGCCCGCCCGGCGGCGGAGCGCCAGGTCCGCTATGGCCCATGCAAGGAGGAGCGCGTAGGCGCCGTTGGCCAGGCCGCGGGCGAACACGCCGGTCAGGGCCAGGAGGCAGAGGATCACCGGCCCGGCCAGCCGGAACTGGTAGGGGGGCGCGTTCTTGGGGAAGCTTGTTTCCATGGCTGCGGGGACTTCCGGAAGTCGGGCGGGGAGAGGCTGACGTTAAGGCACCGAGATTGACAGCAAGGCGCTGAACTGCCCATGCTCATGCTGTACTCTGGAAACTTATCAGTCTTGGACAAAGCAGTCAAGCCTTACCCGGCTCCCTGGACAAGCCGGTCGCAACAGCCCCGGCCATCCTGACGGTTCCGTTCCGTGCGCCCGGCATGGGCAGTCCGACAATGTTAGAATGATAGCCATTTTCCATTCCATAATTTGGTAACATCTGTTCGCAGACAAAAGGGAAAGAGAACGCATCCCAGGCCTGATCGGACTCCATCCAGGGACTTGTGGCGGCCTTCCTTCGAGTCCACGATTGCCTTCTTCCAGGTCAGATGCGGCCTTCCTCAGAGTCCATGATGGCCTTCTTCCAGGTCAGCGCCGGCCTTCCTCCAGATCCATGGGGCCCTACCTCCAGGCCCATGGAGCCCTTCCTCAGAACAATGGTGACCTTCCTATTGGTTAATGGTGACCTTCCTCCAGGTTCATGGCACCCTTCCTCAAGGCCCGTGGCGGCTTTCAGCTGATACAAAAAATAGGATAAAGATGCACGACATGATCTGGCACTCCTCATGCCTGACAACCACATTATTTTTGGCTTTCATGCATTTTTAGTAACTGTTCAGGTGCCCCTCCATTGAGGGCCTTTTGAGAGGAAGAAAGCCCAGATGGGGAACTTTCAAAGTTGAATAGTCAACATTGGATACTTCATATGGAGGGGAAGAGTTTATGTATAGGGCATTTTGGCTCGAAAGGCCTCCTGTTGAGCTCCCCTTGGGGGGGGGCACCTGAACAGTTACCATTTTTAATCCATAATCGGTATGAGCATGATGGCCTTCTTCCAGGACAGCTGCGGCCTTCTTCCAGGCCCGTGGCGGCCTTCCTCCGAGTTCATGAAGGCATGCTTCCAGGCCGGCAGAGGAGAGCTTGGATTGGTCTGGGAATTGCCTTAAGTCTTAAGGAGCAGGCTTGCCGAGAGTTGCCACGGAATCCAGGAAGCGGGCAGCGACCTCGTCTCTGCCGCGAACGGCAAGGGCAAGGCAAATGATTTGACTGGCGTTGGCCCTGAAAGGGCCAGGGTAGTCCCTCGTCATTATCGCGTTCACGGCATCGTCGAGAGCGGAATCGAGATCCCTGTCGGATCGCTTTGATTCTCCCCCGGCCTCAGCGCCTTTTGCCCGTCTGTATTTCAACTCAGTCACCACGCGGATCTTGTCTTCCAGGAACAGGGACATGTCGGCCTAGCCCTCGGAGGTGCCAGTCTTGCTCAAGACTTCTATCCCCGCCCCGACGAATGCGGCATGGAACAGGGCGAGGCAATAGTTTTCATCAGGCGTGAGCTGTTTGGATGTTATGCCTGCGAGAAGATCATGCAGCAAATTGGCAATTTGTTGAGAATCTTTGTTCAAAAGGGCATTGTTGAGATTTTTAGTGAAAATCCGGTAATAGTCTAACGGTCTGTTGAATATTTGCCCGAACATGAAAGCCTTGAAGCATATCTCGACTTCCATGTTGGGGATCTTGAAAATGAAGGATTGAATCCTGGCCGTGCCAAGTTGCAAATGAATTTCCACGACGCTCCGGCTGTCGATGGTCAGATAACCGTTGCAGAAGAGGATGGGAGCTGGCGACATCATTCCAAGTTCGGCGACATTGACTGCATAGTCAAAATAACCGTCAAGTTTTGGCTGAATGAAATCCAGCGGCATTTCGGTTGCCAGTTTTGAAATGTGTGAAGTCTGTCCGGACAGCGGCCAGTAGGCGGACAGCCTGTTTTAGTCAAACGGGCTGATTATCGAGAACTGGTTCAGGACTCGCTGTTTGCCTAGCCAGTTGTACCCGCCGTACCAGCTAGCTATCGTCTTCAGCAACGCTGCTTCGTCCGCATCTTTCTCCATGTCTCCGGCCATTTTCAGGGACGCGAGGGTACATGGAAACCTGTTGTTGAAAAGGCTGAAAATTCTTTGATGGTGAATCCGCATATTCCGGCGAATTTTGGCATCAGAGAGATGTCAACGAAATTGTTCGGTCCGGAATCCGTGACGTCAAACACGAATCTGTTTATGCCGGTGACCAAGGAGAAACGAATGAAGTCCTTGGTCCTTTTCATGGCCGTGTAAAAATTGTGGAGAATATTGTTGTTTGCTCTGGCATGCTCTCTGTCAGCTGCGTTCAATGATACCGGTGCGTCGCACTCGTCTATCAGGACGACAGAACCGACAGGACGACAGAACCGACTCCGTGCTTCTTGTGAAGACCCTGAAGCAGCTCCTCGAGCATGTCGCCGTAGCTACCTCGGGTCAGCGTGATTTCTTCGCTTGCTGCAGAATTCCTCAGGCTTGTCTCGATGCTACGGCGAAGACGGTCGGGCTCCAGGAGCTCCGCATAGGGCATGCTGAACCTGATGACGGGGTGGCTCTCGTAGTTGTAATTTTTCCTGATGTCAATCCAGAGGCCCTTGAACAGATCCCGGTTGCCGCCGAAGAGTTCTCCTATGGTGTCAAGCAGGAGAGTCTTGCCGAATCTCCGTGGACGGGACAGGAAACAGCACCTGTAATTTGCGATCAGCTTTTAAATGTACTGGGTCTTGTCGGCGTAAAGATAGTTCCCGTGGACGATTGAGCGGAAGTCAGGAGCGTCCGCCGTCAGTTTTTTCAGTTCCATTGTTACTCCGAAAAGATCTGTTGTTCACTACGGCAGGACAGGCTCGTTCTGGGGCCCTTGCGCGTGCCCTGCCTGCGCAGGCCGGTCCGGACCGGCCGAGACTCTCCTGCATAACGCGAATTGTCCTTCAGCATGATAACACGGATAGTCCTTCAGACGATAGCAGATCCTCCAGGAGATGGCGCGAGAATGACAGCCTCATGAGGCATACGTTCGCCGGGAAGGCCGCCCAAGGCTCGAGGAGGTTGCTCTGAACCCCGAGGACAGCTCGTCACGAGCATGTGGAAAGGCCGGCCAGGGTCAGGAACAAGGCCGGCCAAGCCTGAAGTGAGATCATCCCGGACCAGGTGATGGGCCGGCATAATCCCGGAGGAAGGCCGCCTTTAGCCTAATGCCGTCTCACCTGCTTTTTCCTGTGAAAAGATACAGAATTTTAACTACGATATTTTTACTACAACATTTTTACTACAACATTTTTACTACGGAATTTTAACTGCGTTGTTAAAATGTTAATGAAAAATTATCATCAACATTTTTAATATGGATCCAGCAAATCCACTTGCAAATCTTGTTTGAATAATTTCATTGATTCACAAATGAAAACTAATTACAGTCAAAACAAGAAGATCGAATCCATAAAAGCTCACTACAACTATCATCAAAGTAATTTATGATTAACAGTCAAAATTCTTTAATTAAAAGATATACAATTAGATAGAATTATTCAATTTTTATGTTTAATTGTTGATATGGATTTTATTAGAATTTAAAAGCTCTATTTTTAAACAAGGCATAACATATCAAATGCATCATTGCCATTTATGAATGATTTAAAAAATTTTACATTGCAACTTTAGATATTTCAAACAATTACTACCATTATTTTTAATTAATCAACTTAAATATCATGAACGATATCTTTATTTCCATGATATTGGTCAAGAACATAAGAATATCATTTATTACATTAGGCGGATAAATTAATGTTTATATCAATATTTTTTTTGAAATTGTTCAATAAAATTTATTTAGATTAAAATTTCAAATTTCTATTGACTATAATTTTTCGTATATGATAATTCATCGTTTTTAAAATTATCCTGTCATCATTGTTGAGTTAATTAATTTTTTGTAATAATTTAGATGCATTAACCGCATACTATTGGGTAGATCATGGAGTTATAGAAATCACCTTTGAAATTAAGGTGGAAGCAGGAGATAGAAAAATATGTTAAGTTAAAGAAGGAGGGAGATCCGAAATGTCCTTTTTTTGCGAGGTGCCTTAATGGTTACAAATCTTCTTTATGAACTCAACGAGCATGTTGGCACCCAGATGCAACGGTAGAGAACTGTCCACTTCCCGAATAAATCCGCAGGCACCCCTAAGACACGGTTTAAATCCAGCCAGTCATCATCATTTAGATCAGGCCTGATGTTGTTCCATTAGATCTGGCCAGAAGTTGTTCTATTCTGACACATCTGCACCCTTGACTGCAGGAAATTCATACTCATCCAAAATCTGACATAATTTCTAAAATTGTTGGCATTGCCCGGGAAAGCCGCCCGGGCTGACGCCCCGGGCCGCCAGGGCTGACGCCCCGGGGCCATCCCGGCTGACGCCCGTGGCCATCCAGGATGCCGCCCCGGGCCATCCCGGATGACGCGCCGGGGCCATCAAGTGTCCGTCGCGCTCTTGACAAAAACTGCTAATGTTTTGTATCTTTGGATTATCTTAATCTCTAAGCTGTTTCCGATCAGCTGATAGATTCCTAAAATGAACTTTTTTAAGCCTTCTTATACCTAATTGCACCACATTGTACCGATTTTGCCCTTCGCGGGCTTCCGAAGGCTGCCCGCCGCGCCCAAAGGACCGCGTTCCACAAGATGCAAGCGCCCTTGCTCCCCCGGCAGAGCACCCTGGACTACAACCACGCCGACATAGACCTGGACGCCCTGAAGCACAACTACAAGACCATTTCCGCCTTCGCGGGCCAGCGCCCCGTCATGGGCGTGGTTAAGGGGGACGCCTACGGCCACGGGCTCGTGGAGTGCGCCCAGGCGCTGGTCGACGCCGGGGCGCCCGTCCTGGGCGTCCTGGACGCCAGGGAGGGGGCGGCGCTGAGGGCTGCCGGGATCAAGAAGACGGCAATCTACGTGCTCGCGGGGCTCACCTCCGATCTCCAGATGACCACGGCCATGAGGAACGACCTCTCCGCCTTCGTCTACAGCCCGGAGCAGCTCCTGAGCCTGGCCACCG
The DNA here is from genome assembly GCA_031263525.1 of Deltaproteobacteria bacterium. Lineage (GTDB taxonomy): Bacteria > Desulfobacterota > Desulfarculia > Adiutricales > Adiutricaceae > JAIRZX01. The sequence goes on from JAISFP010000098.1 coordinate 15,841, forward strand.
CGGCCGCCAAGGAGACCCGCAGGCTCAGGTGCTTCCTGAAGATCGACACCGGCATGGGCCGCCTGGGCGTCCCCTGGAACCAGGTCGAGGACTTCCTGGCCATGGCCGCCGGCAACCCGCACCTGGACGTGGACGGCCTGGCCACGCACCTGGCGACCATAGGCGACGCCCCGGCCATAAACCAGCTCACGAGGTTCTGGGGTGTGTGCGCCAGGGCCGAGCAAGTCTTCCGGAGGCCGCTCGTCCACTCCGCGCTGTCCGGCGGGGCGATGCTCGCCCACCCGGACTACCCGGACGGGCTCTCGCGGCCCGGGCTGGTCCTGTACGGCGCGGTCCCGGAGCTGAGCGCCGGCCCGCCGCCCCCCAGGCTCTCCAGGGCCTGGACGCCGCACATCCCGGCGCCCCCGCCGCCACTGGGGCCGACCGTGCGGGCCCTGCCCCCGGCTTCCCGTGCGTGCGCCGACAATCTCAGGCCCGTCATGCGCGTCGTCACCCGCGTCCTGCAGGTGAAGACGGTGCGCCGCGGCGAGGCCATAAGCTACGAGGGCACCTACCGGGCGGAACGCGACATCCGGGCCGTCATCCTGCCCATAGGATACGTCCACGGCCTCCAGATCCTGCGTTCCGGAAAGTGCGCCGCCATAATACGCGGCAAGGTCGCCCCCCAGCTCGGCCGCGTCTGCATGAACCTCTCCGTCTACGACGCGAACGGCATCCCTTCCGTGCAGGCAGGCGACGAGGCCGTGCTCCTGGGGACCCAGGACGGGATCACCCTGGGCCCCGCCGGGATCCCGGGCGACGGCCTGAGCCCCTACGAGACCCTGTGCCTGTTCGGGAGGCTCAACGCCAGGAGGTTCACGAAGCGGTAGGCCGGGCTCGACGCGGGACACGCAACTCGAATCCCGTCACCCGCCGGCGGCAGCGCCGGCCTGCCTTTCTGGCCGTCCGCCTCCGGCTTTCCGGCATCTTCCGCCGCTTTCGCCTTCCGCATCCGCCATTCGTCCCTTAGCGTTTGGCATTTCGCATTCGCCATCCGGCTTTCAGCCTTCTGCATTCCGCCCTTGCCGTTCGCCTTTTCGCATTCTGCCTTTTTTGCCTGCCTTATGCATCAGCATTTCCAATTTTTTGCGTTATCCTTTAATCCTTTAACATTTGGCCTTTCGTATCATACCTTTATTATTCTCCATTTTAATTTATCTTTCTATTTATCATTTAGCATTTAATATTTATCATTATCCCTATTTCATTCAGCCTTTCGCATTATTTCTTATGCATCACATTTTCAATTTTTTTATTTAACTTCGTATTCATCATTCGGCCATTTACATTTGCCATTTTACACCGAACTTTCAATTTTTCCCATTTGACTTCGCATTCTCCGACCGGCTTTTGACATATCACCTTCAGGCTCTGCTCTATGGTCTTCCGCAGTTAATTTTTTTTTTTTTCCATTTAACTTACGTTTTGCCCCTAACTATTTCGCTTTCGGTCTTTGACTTTTTTTTGTTCTCGTCTGCTCCAATGCCTGTCTACCGCAACGCCTTCCAAGATTAAGCAGTACGCCGTCTTTCCCGGCCAGCACGGCATTCCGACTTCCGCCCGCAGGGCCGTGCCGGCAGAGCGCCCATCCCGAGCGCCCCAGAGCGCCGCCAGGTTGGACTCAGGGGGCCTTTTCGCGTATCATCCGGCTCCAGGCCAGGCGGGCCCTCACGGACTTCCGGCCGTCGTCAGGCCGGACTTCCGGCAGTCGTCAGGCCGGACTTCCGGCCATCACAGGCATCACGGAGCCATCACAAGCACTACGGAGAGAAAATTGAAGGAAACCATCCAGAGGGCGGTAGCCGAGGCGGTGAGCCGGACGGCGTCCGAGCTCGGGCTCGAGGAGGCACCGGATCTCCAGCGGTTCACTGTGGAGAGGCCCGCCAACCCCTCCTTCGGCCACTTCTCCACCAACGCGGCGATGGTGTACGCGAAGCTCTTCGCCCCGAAGATGCGGGCGAAGGGGAACCCCGCGCTGGCGCTCGCGGGGAGGCTCATCACCGTGCTGGAGGGGACCGGACACTTCGAGGCCGTGGAGATAAAGGGGCCGGGCTTCGTGAACTTCCGCGTCGGCGCGAGGAGCTGGGCCGGGGCCCTCGGGGCGATGCTGGCCGCAGGCGACCGCTACGGGGCCGGGGAGCCCACGGGACGCAGGGTGCTGCTCGAGTTCGTGTCATCCAACCCGACAGGGCCGCTTCACGTGGGCCACGGCCGCGGGGCCGCCTGGGGGGACGCCGCCGCGGGGATACTCGCGTTCCTCGGCGACACCGTCAGCCGTGAGTACTACATAAACGACGCGGGCAACCAGATCCGCAGCCTGGGGAAGTCGGTCCTCTTCCGCCTGGGCGACCGCGAGGGGACGCCCCCGGAGGGGCTCTACCGCGGCGCCTACGTGACCGACATCGCGGACGATCTCAGGAGGAGGCACCCCCCCGAGTGGTTCACCCGGGCCGAGGACGAGCTTCTCCCGGAGCTCTCCCGCGAGGCCTCGGACATGATCCTGGCCGACATGAAGGCCGACCTGGACCGCTTCGGGGTGCGCTTCGACACCTGGTTCTCGGAGAGGTCGCTCTTCTCCTCCGGGGCGGTGGAGAGGACCGTGAAGGCGCTCTCGGACGCCGGCTGGACCTACGAGTCGGACGGGGCGCTCTTCTTCAGCTCGACGGAGTTCGGTGACGACAAGGACAGGGTGCTCGTGAAGTCCGGGGGGGATCTCACCTACTTCGCCTCGGACGCGGCGTACCACGCCGACAAGTTCGCCCGCGGCTTCGATCTCGCCGTGGACGTGCTGGGCGCCGACCACGGGGGCTACCTGGCCAGGATGTCCGCTGTTGTCCAGGCCATGGGCCACGACAAGTCCAAGCTGAAGATAGTCCTGTACCAGCTGGTGAACCTCACCCGGGGCGGCGAGGCCTACAGGATGAGCACCAGGGCGGGGGAGTTCGTGCCGCTGAAGGCCGTGCTGGACGAGGTCTCGCCGGACGCCGCCCGCTTCATGTACCTCACCCAGAGCCACGACTCGCCCCTGGAGTTCGACGTGGACCTGGCCAGGACCCGCACCGCCGACAACCCCGTCTACTACGTGCAGTACCTCTGCGCGAGGATATCCCAGGTTCTGCGGAAGGCCGCCCCCGTGCTCGAGCGGGCGGGCCCGCCGGACCTGGAGCTCCTGAAGGATCCCCGAGAGCAGGAGCTCCTGGCGCAGCTCTCCGGCTTCCCGGACGCGGTGCGCTCGGCCGGCCGCAACCTGGCCCCGCACCACCTGGCCTCCTGGCTCACCGAGACCGCCGGGCTCTTCCACCACTACTACGGCGCCTGCCGCATGGTGACGGAGGAGGATCCCCCGCTCACCGCCGCCAGGTGCGCCCTGGCAACCGCCTGCCGCCAGGTGGTGGCCTCGGGGCTGGGGCTCCTCGGCGTGAGCGCCCCCGAGCGCATGGAGCTGAACCCCGCCACGCCTGACCAGGGCGAGGCGGGAACATTAGGAGACTCCCGTGATTAGACCCCCCGACACCAAGGAGCACCCCTCCGACACGCGGGCGTCCCGCGTCCCGTCCCCCCTGCCGCCCTACGGTGCCGGGAGCTTCTACGTCCCGTCCCCGGGGGGGGCGGGCCCGGCGGACCTGGGCCCCATGGACCTCGGGACGATGGAACTGGGCCCGATAGACCTGGGCCTGGGGGACGACGGCGGCCTGACGGGCCCGGCATTCCCGGCCCACGGGCGGCCACAGGGTCCGGGCGGCCGCAACGGGGGTACTGCCGCGCCGCCGCGCCCAGCCGGGGGGAACGGCTCCCGCGCGGGCGCCCCCGTCAACACGGCGGGGAACGGCTTCCGCCAGGGCCCCCCCGTCAACTCCGGGGGGAACGGCTTCCGCCAGCCCCCCCCCGTCAACTCCGGGGGGAACGGCTCCCGCGCGGGCGCCCCCGTCCACGCGGCGGGGAACGGCTCCCGCGCGGGCGCCCCCGCCAACGCGGCGGGGAACGCCTTCCGCCAGGGCGCCCCCGTCTACGCGGACGGCTTAGCTCCCGGGTCTCAGCCCCCGCGCCAGCCGCGTGAGCAGGCGAGGCCCTCCGGCCCGCCCCGGACCGGGGACGTGCCGGCGGAATCCGGCAGGACAGGCGCGGCGACCGCCGTCCAGGACGGCGACGCGACCTTCTTCGACCACATGAGGCTCAAGGGCATGGGCGAGACGCCGGACTCCCCCTTCGCCTACCATTCCCCCTCGCCCAGGCCCACGTCCAGGGAAGGCATGGGCGCCCTCGACAGCCGGCCGGCCCCGCGGGGCCGCGCCGCGGCGGACGATCCCGGCCCCCGGCGCAGGGCCGTCTCCCAGGCGGCGGAGCGGAAGCGCCAGGCGGCGCGTCCCGCCGTCCGCCCCTCCCCTGAGGACGCCGCGGCCGACGAGAAGGCCTCCTCCGCCGCCGACCTGGCCGCCCGCAAGGCGGCCGAGAAGGCCATACTCAAGGCAGAGAAGGCCGAGCGCAGGGCCGCCGCCAGGGCCGTTGGCGGGGAGTCCAGGCTGATCCTGGGCCTGAAGTGGCTCGCCAAGCTCATGCTCTCGGCCGTGTTTCTCATGTGGATCTTCTTCCTGGGCGTCATGGTGGGGAGGGGCACGCTCCTGAACAGCCCCGCCGAGCCCGACCCCGACGCCGCCGCCGTCCAGGCCGGCGCCGAGGGTACGGCCGCCGGGGACGCCTCCGGGACCGCCGCGCCCGAGTACCCGGACCCCGGCCCGGAACCCATGCCCTCCCCCTACGGAGACGAGCCCGTCTTCGCCGAGGAGCCGGGCCCGGACGGCCTCTACGCCTACATCCCGCCCGACGAGGCGGACGCCGGCTTCGGCACCCCCGCCCCTGGGATTCCCTCGGCCTACGAGGCCTACCCCCCCGTGACGCCGCCGTCCGGCCCCCCGCCCGAACCCGCCCCAGCCTCTGGAAACGCGGTGCCAGCTGCCGGAAACGCCGCCCCCGCGGCCGTGTCTCCCGAAACTCCCGTACCGGCCTCCGCCGCGGCTCCCGGGGCCTCGGTGCCGATCCGCCCGCCCTCGGCGTCCGCCTCCGCCGGATCGCCCGCCCCGGTGCCGTCCGCGAAGCCGGCCGACGCGAAACCCGCGACTGCCGAGAAGCCGGCAGCCGCGACGCCTGCCGCAGCCAAGCCCACCGCCGCGATGCCAGCGGCCGCCCCGAAGCCGGCAGCCGCGAAACCCGCAACCCCGGCGAAGCCGGCAGCCGCCGCTGCCCCCGACGCCGAGCCTGACCCCGTGGCGGCCCTCCAGGCCCGCCGGGCCGCGGCCTCCGGCCAGCAGGCCCAGGCCGCCAGTCCCCAGGACGACACCGTCTACTGGCCCGCCTCCCCGAAGGGGAAGGGCCTGTACACCGTCCAGGTGGCGGCGCCCACCTCCGAGGCCGAAGCCAGGTCGGTCACCGAGCGCTACCGCAAGAAAGGCTTCGACGCTTACTACTATTCCACGGGCAAGGGGCGCTTCCCGACCAGGGTGGGCCGCTACAGGACGGAGAAGGAGGCCGAGGCCGCCCAGCAGAAGCTGGTCGCCGCCGGGGCCAAGGGACCCTACGTCTCCAAGCTGAACAGCTAGGCCGCAGTCCCCCGCCGGGGGCTCGGGCCACTCCGGGCAGGACGGACGGATTGCCGGAAGCGCGGGGGCCGCCCCTGGCGGACCCGCCCCGTCGCCCGGCCGGCCGGGCACGCGTCGGCATCCTGCGCCGGCGCGGTTCATGGCGGCACGTGCGCCCTGCCCCCGTTTGACATTCCGGAATATGGAAACTTGCTCGATTGGCCTCCGGAAGGCGCTTCCGCCGTGAAGCCAGCGCGAGGGATGGCGTGCCGGCATGCGTTGTCGACTGCACGCCAGACATACAGCGTTCACGACATGACATAACAATAGATATTGCTATTTCATGCCTTGTGGACGTTTCCGACATATTCACAGCCTGCTGGGGCTTCCAAGCCTCGGCCCGGTATGTTATCAATGAGAGTTGCCTCCGGGACGGTCGGCCAGCCGGTCGTGCGCCCCGGATCCGCAGGCGGCACCCCGGTCTTCCGGACCGGAACGAATCGGTGTGAGCGGCAACGCCACGCCCGGGCATCCTTGCGCCCCGCTCCGCAGTGCCCCTACGGGCCCGGTCAGCGGCGTCTGCGCGGGACCGAGCCGCGATGCGCGGGACCGGCCAGCGACCCCAGCACGGGACCGGGCCGCGACGCCCCAACGGGTCCGGTCAGCGGCGTCTGCGCGGGACCGGGCCGCGATGCGCGGGACCGGCCTGCAACGCCCGCACGGGACCGGGCCGCGACGCCCGCTCCCGTCCTGCAGC
>JAISFP010000135.1 GCA_031263525.1 Deltaproteobacteria bacterium
TCGGCGGTGTCCTTCAGGAGCTGGGCGAGGGCGCCGGGATTTGAGGTGGTGCCCAGGTACTTCGGATCCTTCTGGTCCGCCGCGTCCAGCACGATTATCTGGGTTAAGACGTTCCGGGTCTCGTCTTCCGTGAGGCCCAGCTCGCGGGCCAGGATCGCCACGTTCTCCGGGGACGCGGCCTTGTAGTCCTTCGTGGCCCGGTCGAGAATCTCGATGTAAGCCTTCACCACGTCCGGGTGCTCGGCGTAGAACTTGTCGGAGACTATGCCGAACTCCCCGGTGATACCGCCCTTGGCCGCCACCTCTCGCGAGTTCGTGATGACCCTGCCGCCGTCCGCCACCAGCACAGCCTGGGCCGGCTGCCAGATGTACGCCCCGTCGATGTCCCCGCGCGTCCACGCGGCATGGACCTCCTGGCCGGTGATGTCCAGGATCTTCAGTTCCTTCGGGTCAATGCCGTTCTGCTTAAGGGCCGCAAGCAGGCTGAAGTGCGAGGTGGACCCGAAGGGCGAGGCGACGGTCTTGCCCTTGACGCCCTGGATGTCTGCTATCCCCGACGACTCCTTCACCACCAGGGCCTCGGACTCTCCTATGATGTCGTGGAGGTAGTAGATCTTGTAGGGAAGGTTGTTCACCAGACCTGCAGCCCCGGGCGGGGTGCCTATGATGCCGATGTCCAGGGAGCCTCCCGCGAAGGCCGCGTTCACGTCGCGGCCCACGTCGAACTTGATGTAGGATATTTTCGTGTTGGGAAAGCGCTTCTGCAGGAGGCCCTGGCCCTTGGCAAGGAGCTCGCCGTTCGGCGACTGGAAGTAGCCGATCCTTATCTCGGCGGGGTCAGCGGCGGCCGCGGGGGCGGCATGGAGGGCGAGAAGGAGCGCTGAGCCCATGAGGAAGGCCCCGAGGATCGGCAGGACGCTTGCGATGCCGGCAGTGAATGCCGCCGGGCCGGCAATGACCGGCTGATGGCCGCGGGACGGCGACGCCCCGTGAGTTTCTGTAAGTCTCTGTCTGCGCATTGATTTGCTCCTTTGTCGGCGTGCCCGAAGGCGCCGGGGGTGAAAGTGTCTGTCCGTGCCGTTCGCTGGCAAGTCCGTGCCGTTCGCTGGCAAGTCCGCGCCGTCCGCGGGCAGGTCCGGGCCGCTGCCGGTCAAGTTTGGGCCGTCCGCGGGCAGGTCCGTGCCTTTCGCGGGCAGGTCCGTGCCGCTGACTGTCAAGTTTGGGCCGTGTAGAGCCTTCGCCGCCGGTTCCGGCGGAGGGACGGTGTCATGAGTTATCTTGCAGGTAACGGCTGCCTCGTCATATCCGCCTTCTGTGTCGTTCTCAGGCATCTCTGGCTTCTCTAGCTTCTCTAGCTTCTCTAGCTTCTCTGGTTTCAGGCGTTATCTGACTGCTTTTCCGGTATGTAGCAGCATATCCAGTCTTCTTCAGTAATATGCCTGATTCGTTCGGCTTCATCCGGCAGCATCCGGCATCCTGGACCTTGCCGGCTGCCTTTCCCGTGTCAGCCCTCCTGCCTGTCCAGCCACGGGGAGATCCACCTCGTGGCGGTCCTCAGGATCATGTCCATGGCAAGCGCTATGGCACCCAGGATGATGACCCCGGTGAAGACTATGTCGTTTCTGAGGAACTTCGAGGCGTCCAGCACCAGCCACCCCAGTCCCGACACCGCGGCCACCATCTCGGCGGCGACCAGGGTGGCGTAGGCAAGTCCAGTGGAGGTCCTGAAGCCGGTTAGGATGTCGGGGAGGCAGGACGGGAGCACCACGCTCCACAGGAGCCTGGGACCGCCGGCCCCCAGGGATCTGGCGGCCCTCAGCCGGTCCTCGGGGATCTTCCTCACCGCGAAGGTGACGCCGATGAGGAGCGGCGCGAAGGCGCTCAGGAAGAGGAGGGTCACTTTCGACTCGTCGCCAATCCCCAAGAAAAGGATGAGGAGCGTGTAGTAGGCGAGGGGCGGGAGCGGGCGGTAAAACTCGATCACCGGGTCGATCACGGCCCTCACCAGCCTGGAGGTGCCGGCCGCGAGGCCCAGCGGCACCGCCACGGCCAGGGACGCCCCCAGGGCCAGGAAGAGCCTCCGGAGGCTCACCAGGATGTGGGTAGCGAGCGACTCTCCCTTGTAGCCCTCCCGCACGAGCTCGACGAAGGCCTCCCAGACGTCGCCGGGGCTGGGGAGGAAGGCGGGGTTCACCAGCCTCATCCCCGACGCCGCGAACCAGCAGGCGATCACCAGGGCAACGGTGCCGGCGCTCACGGCGGGGTAGAAGAGGGGACCGTGCGCCCGCCTTCTCCCGCGTCGGCGGGCAGGTCTGGAGGGGGGCCTGTGGTCGGGCGGAGGAGTCTGGGCTGGAACTGGCAATGGTCTGGAACCTTGTTGCGGCCGTGGGTTGGGGGTGATGCGCCGGATCCTGGCCGCGACCGGCGTCCGTGAAGGGGCGGGGTGCCGGGAGCCCGGGAAGTCCCGGACCGGGCTTTCCGATGCGGGACGACCCGTGACCTGGCCGGTCCGGGCTAGGGACGAAAAAAGGCCGCGGATCCGGAGGAGGATCCGCGGCCTTTCTCGCAGGAGAATCAGCTGCCGACCGCCGCTGGGACTGGGAAGGGCCCGCAAGGGCCCGCGTCCGGGGCGGTGCCGAAAAAAGAATAAGTCATTATGCAGCAACTCGGTCGGATATGCAACTGAATTGGAGGTGTTTGGACCTTTTTCAGCACCGCCAACCCGGCCTGCCTGGCCCGAGTGTCAGGTTGCAAATGTCCGTGGACCTGCTGTTGCGGGCATCCGGACTGCGCCTTGAGCCGGCCAAGCCTCCGAACGATCCTGTCGGCAGGGCGAGCCCAGGGGTGAGTGCTCCGCCGACCGCCGGACCTGCGGTTCCGCCGTCCGACTGAGGGGGCCCGGGAGTCGAAGGCCGCCATGGGCGGGATCCAGTCCTTGTGCCGGGCTCGCTCCTCCAGGAACCAGCCGCTGAAGCGCCCCGCCCCCTCCTCGCCCCGGAAGGGGAAGTCGCCCGCCAGGGCCTTGTCTTCGCCGCCCTCGTCCACGGAGCGGGGGAGCTCGTCCGTGGGGCACATTCTGGCGGATTCTTCTCCGGTAAAGGAGCTCCATGGCGGGCTCCCCGCGCGGGGTGCCCTTACGGTCTTCCAGGAGGTAGGGGGGGGGCTCAGGCGTACGTGGACGTCGAAGCGCATGAATAGGGACCGGCGTCAGGGGCGCCGGGGACCGGCTGCGTGCCGGGCCGGGACAGGCCTGGTCCGGGATGCCCTGGAGTGAGGCCAAGTTCGGGGGCCGGGGGCCGGGAGGCGGCAGGAAGGAAAGGGGGCCGGATCGAAACTGGGGCCTGGAGCCGGCAGGGAGGGTGTTAGGACCGAAGCTGGGGCCCTGAGCCGGCAGGGAAGGGGGCCGTGCAGAAGCAGGGCCCGGAGCTGGCCGGGCGGGACGGTAAGAGCTGTGACGAACTGACAGGGAAGGACCGTGGCAGCGTTAACGTGAGGGCGGCGTTCGTCGGGAGGGGGAAATCGGTGTCCGTCAAGGGGCTGGCCGTTACCGTCCGGAAGGTCAGATCCGGGGCGACCCTAACGGGCGGGCTACATCCGTCTGGAGCGGGAAAGCGGTGCAAGTCCTGAAGGAGAGCCAATTGCGGTCCGGAAGGCCGGGGGGGTGCCCTGCTTGATGGGTGGGAGGACCCGGCAGACGCCGGCGTGGCCGGGCAGGTCGGAAGAGGCGGGAGGCTGAGGCGGGCCGGGGAGACGGGGCAGGACGGCCAGGCCCTGGAGGCGGTGCGGGGTCCGGGCCTTTCGTCTGGAAGGTCGGCTCCGGCGCGCAGGGCGACCCCCTGTCATTGCCAGGGAACTCTCTTCCGGCCCTTGCGAGCTTCCTCGGGAACACGGCCTGTCCTCCTCCGGGCCCGGAGACTCTCCCTTGAACGTACGTCCTTGCATAAACATCACATTTCTGATAATGTGCAGAGTATTAAGGGGTTTATCCCCGAGAGCAAGTCGTTTCTGTCCGCTGACTAAGACCTGCTTTTTTGGCCTTCTGCCTGTCCTTTTCCATCTCCAGATTTGCCTTTCCAGGCTCTGACTGCAACATCGCCACTGAGCCTGATCCAGACCGACAGGCCAGATCAGTTCCACATAAGTTGGCGAACCCTAGTTTATCCAGGTCCCAATGTCCTAAGAGGCCATGACCATGATGCCGACAAGAAGTTTCAACACCACAGGCACGTGCTATCCTGACAAACACTACATGCTTCCGCCATTGCCTCGGCTCCCGGATGTCAACGACATGATAGAGGGCGAATTTTATTTCGTTCTTCACTCCCCACGTCAGTCCGGCAAAACCACGTGTCTTGTTGAGCTGACTGAACAGATAAATTCCGAGGGCAGGTTTTACGCTATCAACTGTTCTCTGGCTTCTTTAAGGAATACCAAAGACAAAAGCACAGCCATGAGCGAGTTCGTCAACGAGATAGACGATGGACTTAGATATTCCAGTGTCGACAAGCTCAACAATCTGGCCTACTCCTTTGGCGAAGAATCCTACATGAAAGCTCCTGGTTCAAAAGTTAAAAACATGTTGAACGACATTTGCCGCTCATTGGACAGGGAACTGGTAGTCTTCTTCGACGAGGCCGACTGTCTGCATGAAGATCCTCTAATAACGTTTTTGACACAGATAAGGAACGGCTATCTCTACCGTTTCAATTCTCCGAAAACTGTGTTCCCAAGGTCGATGGCGCTTGTGGGCATGCGGGACGTGAGGGACTATCTGCACAGGGTCAGGCCAGATGCTCAGTCCGCAGGACTGGCCAGTCCTTTCAACGTGAAAAAGAAGTCGTTGTCGCTGGCCAACTTCACCAAGGTGGAAATCGAGTCCCTCTACGGCCAGCACACGACGGACACGGGACAGATATTCGAGAAGGATGCCGTCGAGAGGGCCTGGCACTGGACCGAGGGGCAGCCATGGCTGGTCAACGCTCTTGCAGACAATGTCATAGTTGACCAGTTCAAGAATGATTACTCCAGGATTGTCACGGCAAATGAAATCGACCTTGCGGTCCATGATCTCTTATTGCGCAACGAAACCCATTTCGACTCACTCGCCGAACGGCTCAGGGAACCAAGGGTCAGAAGAGTGGTCGAGTTGGTCATTGTCGGGGCCGAATCCTTACCGAATGGAGTGTCGATCGACGATGCGGGATACGTGGTCGATCTAGGGCTCCTGCAAGCCGACACCGCAAGAGAACGTTACTGGCCAGCCAACCCCATCTACGGGGAAGTAATCGCAAGAGTTTTGACCAGGGACATCCAGAATAAGATACCCGAAGATTTTGCCAACAAATGGATGGACGGAACAGGCATAGACATGAATAGCCTTCTCAAGGCATTTCAAGAATACTGGCGCATGAACAGTCATGCCCTGAAGAATAAGATCAAATTTACAAACCACTTGAAAACCAGTATTAATGAAGCTTTGAAACATTTTAACCCTAAAAATGATAATGGAAGTTCAAATGGCAACTTTGACAAAAGAATAAATGAAATATCTGATGGACTTGCTGACGATATCACAAAAGATCTCACGAACCTGGCCAACGAGGCTTTCGTTCACCTCGTGTTGTTTGCTTTCCTGCAGAGGGTCCTGAACGGCGGTGCCGACATCCGAAGAGAGTGCGCCATGCAGAATAAAAGGTGTGATATTGTCGTGAAATACAAGGGCCTTTCCTATCCTCTGGAAATTAAAATCAAGGGTAACCAGACTCCAAAAGAAAGCTATGATCAGTTGTATGGCTATATGGACATATCCGGTTCCCCTGTCGGTTGGCTTGTTGTCTTCGACAAGGATCTCGAGAAATCCTGGGACGAGAAAATTTTCTGGAAAGAGACAGATTACAGGGGAAAGACAATTCACGAGGTTGCGTGCTGACAGCAATGTTTGAATTATTTGCTTTATATTTCGTAACTGTTCAGGTGCCCCCCCCCAAGAGGTGCTCAACAGGAGGAGCTTTCCAACTAAAACTCCCAATTTATAAACTCATCACCTCCATATGAAGGATTCATTGTTGACTCCTCAACTTTTAGGCCAGCTCATTAGGGTTCTCTTCCTCCGAATAGGTCCTCAATAGAGGGGCACCTGAACAGCTATTACCCTTTCATTTAAATATGGACGAACAGTGGGTGCATAGGACTTTATGCGAAACTTGGTGCTGACCAGCAACAGTTTGTGTATCATTTAAAAACGCATCATGCAGGGATGAGGGGCCGGCTGACGGTCGCCGCTAAAGCCGGTCGGCTTCGCCAGCTCGCCTCCCCATTCGTTCATATTTACGTGAAAGGGTAATACCATGATTTTTCAGAAATGAACTGGCCTCGCTGGGCCTGCGGACCCGGTGTTAGACTTTGCCTGTGAATCTTCATGATCATCATGACTGTCATGCTCATGAAGAAGTGGACTGGCTTCTCGCTTGCCTGCGGGCCTGGCACCGGATCATTTCTGTGTGCTCGCAGGACTATCATCACCATCGTGATTGTGATGAGGATGACTTCTCGCGGGTCTGTGGGTATGGCTCCGGACCATTCCTGTGTGTGCTCGCAGGACTATCATCACCATCACCATCATGATTGTGATGAAGATGACTTCTCGCGAACCTGTGGGTCTGGCTCCGGTCCATTCCTGTGTGCTCGCAGGACTATCATCACCATTATGATTATGATGAAGATGACTTCTCACGTGCTTCCGGGCCTGGCACCGGACTGTTCCGATGTCCCTGCATGAGCAGCATGTCCATGAAGAATCAGACTTGACTCATAATTATGTTGTGCCTTCTCACCGAACCCCTCTGCTCTCTCTGTTGCACTGGAACGCCCTTCCGGTTGGTGGGGCCAAGACCTTCCGTCGGATACGTCGTACGGTCGGGCCCCGGCATCACGCATCATGCAGCCGCGTCCGGTGGGTCGCGGGCGATTGGACTCTGTTCCGGGACAGCGCCAGGTGGGACGGGCCGGGCAGGCCTCGTTCACTCGTGGCAGGATTGGCACAGTTTTTGATTCACGCGAAGCTAACGGAGGCCTTGACATTGTTGGTGACTACTCGTTTTCATTTTTAAAATTATTTGTAACTATTGTCCCTCCAAAGGGAACTCTACAGGGCGAGCTTCCCTGTTAAAATACCCACACAGAAACATATCACGCCCATATGGAGTATCCAAAGCTGACTTTTCAACTTCAAGGGTTCCTCATCAGGGGGCTCTTACTCAAAAAAGGTTCTCAAAAGAGGGGCACATGAACAGTTACGAAATGTGTATCTGTTCACGGACGAAAGCGGGGGAACCTTCAGTGGGACCCAGCTCTTCCACATTCCTGGTGCAGGGCGGCTTTCCTCCGGGGCCTGGACGGCCTTCCTCCGTGGCACGGACGGCCTTCCTTCGGGGCCTGGA
>JAISFP010000138.1 GCA_031263525.1 Deltaproteobacteria bacterium
GCCTGCCTCTTTCAGCCGTGCCGTTGTGACCGAGTTCCTGAAGATACTCGATGGCATTGGCCCTTTCGGATTCCGGGACCGAGAGAAAAGACTGTTTGAGCGACTGCAAAGAGTTCCCCATCTCTGTTTTGACCGTGGCATCCGAGGGGGCGGTGTTGTCTGCGCTGAAGTCTGCCATTTTGCTTCCAAACCTCCTTTCATAAATTTTAGGTAACTGTTCAGGTGCCCCCCAAGAGGAGCTCAACAAGAGGATCTTAACTATCAAAATACCCTGGTCAGAAACTCTTTCCCCTCCACATGAAGTATGCATTGTAGACTTTGCAACTTTTAGGGATCCTCATCATGGCTCTCTTCCACTGAAAATGTCCTCAATAGAGGGGCACCTGAACAGTTACTATTTTAGCAGAAAGACTTTTTGTTAAACAAGTCTTTTCCCAGACAGTGCATGGGAAGCTTTACTGTTAGGTCCCGGCGTGGCTGGGATCCGGCCTTCCCTCCCCGGCTGTCCCCTGCCAACCAGGGCGTCCGGGGCCCTGACACCGCCTTCCCGAGCTGGCACGGCCCCGGCCCTGCCGGCTCGGCTGCTGACCGGGCTCCGGAAGTCAGGGCCCTCCGGGTGTGATTCCTTGGCGGCAGGTTGGGCTTCCGGACCCCTGCGAGCAAGAAGATGTCTCGGGGTCCGACTTGATGCGGGCGGTCCAGGCCCCGTGATTTCAACAGAAATCAACATTGTGAGGCAGCGGTTTTAGTATGATCAAAGACTGTTTTTCTGGAGTTCCGCCTCTCCCTGCCGACATGCCGACATGCCCCGCCGCCTGGACTCGACAGCTATGAACGGTTATTCTGACCGTATCTGTTCACGGGGGAAAAGTCATATGCCGGACGAGACGTGTGGCGGATGCCCTCAAGACTGTGTAGGGACGCAGTGTCAGCCCGGGAGTTCCGAGCGCCCGCAACCCGTGAAAATCCGGAAAACCGCAAGCCTTGGCTTTCCAAAAAATACGGTTTATGATATTTTTTTTATTTTATCAGGAGGAAACCGTGCTCTCCGCGAGGGGAACGGGCTGTCCCCCGCCCTCCCGACCGTGCCCCTGCCCCGCGCCTCCGCCGGTGCCCCGCGAGGATGTCTTGCCGCTCCAGTTTCTCATTCCCCATAATCCGGCCGGCCTCCCCCCGCGTTGCTTAACGTGTGCATGAGGCTGGTCCCTCCGGAGCGGGGTGCCGAGGACGATCGGAAGATCGCCGGCCTCCTCTCGGAGGGCTTCTGCCTCGCCGGCAGGGCCGGGGAGACGTCCGGCCCCGCGGGGAGGGAGTCACTCTGCCGGGAGCAGAAGGAGATCCTGCGCCGGCTCGAAAAGACGCCTCCTGCCTGCCGATGCGGCTGAACCAGGGCTCTCCTGGCCTTCAGCGCCGCCGTCGCGGCGTTCCCGGACCGGGACATGACGCTCAGCGCGGCGTTCGTGAGGCTGAAGGGCCTGGAGAGGGACGACAGGGAGCCGGACCCGAAGATGCGGGGGCATTTCCGGAGGATCATGTTCCTGAACATGCTGACCGTGGAGGCCCTCCCTCCCGCCACGGACATCGGCTGGGCCCCCCGGGGGCTGTCGGGCTCAGCCGCCCCCGGGCCGTCCCCGGTCCGCCTGCGACCGGAGCACGCGCTTGCCGCGGGCCTCGACGGCCCGGAGGCCAGACGGATAGCCTTCGCGGCCCGGGCCGGGGACTTCCTGCGCGAGCCCCAAACTCCCCGTCTGCACCCGGACCGGAGGTGACGGAGCCCGAGTGCGCCTGACACCACGTGACGGGCACGGGATTGCCGGGAGGCGAGCCCGGAAGAGCCGGACGACGGGCAAGGGACAGCCGGGCGGCTAGCCCGGAAGAGCCGGGCGACAGGCATGGGATTGCCGGGCCGTGAGCCCGGAAGAGCCGGGCTGCGGGCAGGGGATTGCCGGGAAGACGGGCCTGGACGGCCGGGCCGTAGCGGACGAGGAGCGTCAGACCAGAGCATGCAAGAGCCACGCGCCCCACGCCGCTTCTTCCTGAACTGGCCCAGGCTCCTGGCCGCGGCGGCCAGGTTCATAAGCAGGCTGGCCCGCTACCGCATCCTGGGGGACCCCGTCCCCGAGCGCGGCCCCGTAATATACGTGACGTGGCATTCCGAGGAGATAACCATGCTCCCCGTGAGCGGCTTCACCCGGGGCACGGTCATGGTCTCCAGCTCCAAGGACGGGGACATACTGGCGGCGGTGGTGGAGCGCTGGGGTTACCGCACCAGCCGGGGATCGTCCTCGAAGGGGGCGGCGGCCGCGCTCCTGGGCCTGAGGAGGGCGCTCGAGCGCGGCGAGAACATCATCCTGGCCGTGGACGGGCCCCGCGGGCCCCGCCACGAGGCCAAGCCAGGGGCGTTCTACCTGGCGGCCAGGACCGGGGCGTGGATCTGCCCCGTGGGGGTGGCGGTGAGCAGCGCCTACGTCTTCAAGAAGAGCTGGTCGCTCTCCCGCGTCCCGCTGCCGTTCTCGCGGGTTGCCGCCTTCTTCGGGGAACTCTACCGCCCCGAGCCCGCCGAGCTGGCCCTGCCGAGGGAGGCCCAGTGCGGGATCCTGAAGTCGCTCCTGGACAGGGCGACCGAGCAGGCCAGGGAGCATCTGGAAAACTGGCACGAGCCTTGCTCCACATCTGGCCGGGACCGGACGGGCCGGGGGAACTAGCCCCCTCCCGCAGGTTCCGGGAGGGCATCGCGATGCTTGACACCACCAGGACGGCAGGGACCACGGCGGGGAACGGAATCGGCGGGAACATGGCGGTCGCGGACGCGCTGGCGGCGTTCCCCACGGCGGACGCGGCCTTCGCGAGGGCCATCTCGGCCGTGGCAGCGAGGGTCGACGGCTCCTGCAGGGCCCGGCTTTACGCCGGGGGCGGCCTGGACGGCTCCGTCCGACCGGCCTGCCCAGGCTGCTCCGGCGGGATCGGCGGGATCGACAGGTCCTACCGGGCCAGCTTCAGGATCACCCCCTCGGGGGCCAGGATCCCCGCCCCGGTCGTGCGCGCCGAGCCCCCCAGGCCGCGGGCCAAGGCCCCCGCTCCGGCCTTCGCGGTCCTGGCGGCGGCCCTCCTCCTGGCCGCGGCGCTGACGGCGCCTGGACTTCAGGCCGGGACCGGAGTCATGGACTTAAACGAGCTCTCCGAGCTCGGGATCTCCCAGGACACGGTGCGCGACCTGGTCTCCGAGTCGCTCGTACCCCGCGCCAGGCCCCCCATGGAGGCCGATTTCGTTCTTCTGGTGAGCCGCTACGGCGGCGATCCCCTGATGAGGGCCTACCTGGACCTGGACATGGAGACGCGCCACGCCCCCGTGCCCCCCCTGACGCAGGACGCCGTGAGGGAAATGATAGGCCGCAGGGACGACGCCGTTGAAATAATAAACCGCATAGGCGGGGCCCGCAGCCAGCACCGTTCCGGGAAAGGCCGCGGCTCCGCCCCGCCCGCTGGCGGCGCGGCGGCGGGCCGCTCGCGCGGCGGCTCCGCGTCCGGCCATCCTGCGGCAGGCGCCGCGGCAGGCGCCGGCGCCGGCATGGTGGCAGGCGTCGCGTCCGGCGGCGGCTCCCGCGCTGGCGTTTCCGGAGGCAACGGCCTGGCAGCCCCGGCGGCCGGCGGCCGCGGGGCCGGCAACGCCGCCCAGGGAGCGGGCTTCAACAGCCGCGGGGCCGGCAACGCCCCCCGGGGCGCGGGCCTGAACGGTCACGGGGCCGGCAACGCCCCCCAGGGCGCGGGCCATGACGGCCGCGGGGCAGGCAACGCCCCCCAGGCCCCGGCCTTCAACGGCAACGGGGCCGGCAACGCCCCCCAGGGTGCCGGACATGACGGCCGCGGGGCCGGCAACGCCGCCCAGGGCCCGGCCTTCAACGGCAACGGGGCAGGCAGCGCCCCGAACGGAGCCGGCTTCGGCCACGGGGCCCCTCCCGACGGGCGCGGCCCGGCTGGCGGCTTCAGGGCCCAGGGACCCGGAAACGCCGCCCCCGAGTCAGGATTCCGGACACCTTCTTCCGGCCAGGGGTCAGGATTCGCCTCTTCCCAGGGCGGTTTCGGCTCGTCGCGTTCCGGCCCCCCGGCTCCTCCCCGCGGCGCCCAGGGCGGTCCCGGCCGTCCCGAGCCTCCCGCCTGGCGCGACGGTCCCCAGCGCGGCCCGGCATACGGCGCCGACGAGTCCGGCTTCGCCTACGACGAGTTCCGTTCCGGCATGGCCGGCAACGGCACCTCGGGCCTGTCCGGGGGCGGGGCCCTGGAGCCTGGCTATTCCGGGCAAGCGTACCCCGGCGGCCAGAGCTACGGCGCGGCCGGAACCCCCGCCCAGGACGGCTCCGCCGCTCAGGCTTCCCAGGCCGCACAGGCCGCCGTCCCCGAGGCCATGCCCGGAGCCATGCCGGGTGCCGGCATGCCCGGCCAGGCCCCGGGCGCCTCCCAGCAGTCCGGCGACTCCGACGAGCCGGGACTCTACATGGGCACCTACATGACCCGGACCCCGGACGGCCACCGCGTGCTGGTCCACCGCAACGCCAGGGGCGGCGGCCCCGGAGGCTCGGAGTAGGAGGCGGACGTCTTCGCAGGTCCGCGACAACGGGAACGGGTCCTCAGCTTTGAACGCGGGCCCGTTCGCCTTCGTCCGCAGGTCCATGGCCCCGGAATGACGGCCTGGGCCGCAGGTCCATGGCCCGGAAGGAGGGCCTGGGCAGGATGTCCACGGCCCCGGAAGGATGGCCCGGTCAGGAAGTCCATGACCCCGCAAGGAGGCCCATGGCCTCGGACCGAACTTCCGCAAGTCGTATCCGTTCACGGTGGGGCAGGGCAGGCGAGGAGCCGGAGGGCGGAAGTGCTTTGAGGCGGCGGGGACGTCTGGAGGGATAGGGTCCGGTGCGGGAGGATGGGCCGGCTAGTTGACTGGCTTCCGCCGCCGTGAACGGATACAAGAACAGGAGGCGCGGGGCTCCGGAAAGGGGTCGTCTCGCCCTGAAGCTCGGGAGTCTCGGGGCCGAGGGGGCCACGCCCGTGAGGCGGCTGACGCGGCGTCGGCGGTAGCCTCCGAGCTCGTTCGGTCCGGCGGCCCTGATTTCGCAGCGGGATGGTGAGTAGCGGCGCGCCTCCTGGCGCTACCGTTCTCGTCGGATTCGGTGTCTGCAGGCGGGCCGGGCGTGAGCGCCGGCCGGCCCGAGGCGGGATTCCTGGAGCTGGGCTTCAGCGGCCCCGCCAGGGCTGGCGAGCTTCTGGCACCTCCAGATCGGCGCGGGGTCTCCACGTGCACGTGGGCTGGCTACCCCCGGACGTCCCCGAAAGGGCGAAGAAGATCGCCTGCGCCGCGAGACGACAGGGTGTTCCGGGCATCGCGGGCGACGCCAGCCTTTCCGCGCACCACGAGCCGCTGGCCGGGACACCTCCCGCGTCATCGGCAGCCTCGCGGCGGAGGGGCTCTTCAGCCTCGCCGTCAGAATCGACCTGACCGGCCCAGGCCGGCCCCGGGCGATCTCGCATTCGGGCTCCCGCCGGCCGGGGAAGGCGGGAACGCCTCCCTGCTGGCCAGGAACCTGATCTCTCCGAAGTTCCTGAGGACAGGCGACAGGGGCGCGTCCGCGGCCTTCACGGAGCAGTCACTCGCCCGCAGGGCGACCTGCGGCTGGGGCACGGGACCGTTCCGGGCAGGGGCGACACTCGGCACCCCTGGGACGGCGTCGGTCGCGGCCAGGTACCGGCGGGGGCCGGAGCTCAACCCCGCCATCCCGGGCAAGATTGCCGTACGGGCCATGGAACCCGGAGCCTTCGCCTGTCTTTCAGGCACCCTGTCTCTCAGGCACTCAGTCTTCCGGCCCCGTTTCCCCCGTCAACCTCCAGGAGCTCTACTCCGCCGCGGGCTCGGACATGACGCCGAACCGGAAACTCCTGAGCCTCTGCCAGAGCACCGGGTCCGACCGCGAGACACCTCTCCTCCAGCAGCCTTCGCTTTGCCAGGCGACCGCAAGTTGCCGGTCTTGCTGTGACCCGCCCGGGCGGCCAGCACAGCTCCGACTTCCACCCCCGGCACGTTCCGGAACACCCTGGACCGGTACGTTCCGGAACGCCAGGGAACAGACCCGGAAGGCCAGCCGCCCAGCGCCCCGGCTGAAACCCCTCGTCAGCAGATTCCCGCAGACTTCCAGACGCATCTTGCAGAGTCGAAGACCACCGGGGACGTCGTCAGGCGTCACAAGGATCTGGCATTTGCCGGCAGGCATGAAACGCCCCTGTCTGGCTGGCCGCC
>JAISFP010000192.1 GCA_031263525.1 Deltaproteobacteria bacterium
TCTGATGCCGGGTGGGACGCGGGACGCGACCGGGCGCCGGCCCGGGACCGCGGCCCGGGACCGTGCAAGCCGAAGACGCGCGGGGCCGTGCGGCGCACCCGGGAAGACGCCGCACAAAAGACCTCGAATTTCATTTTACACCAAAAAGGGTTACTTTTAGCAACTAAAACGGGCCGCGCAGCATCGAGCCTGAAAGCGGGCATTAAGGGGTTTCTCCGGCCTCCCGGGCCGCCTCCCGGCATGGACCGGGTCCCCTCGCCGGTTTACGGAACGTACCTCCAGCGGCAGCGGGACCCATCAGGATCCGGCACGACGGAAACTGGCTCCTGCCTCCGGCCGGCACCGCAAGACTCCGTCTCCAGGCCATCTCGCGACCCGCGCTCGGCCCGCGCCCAGCTCCGGGAAGCAGATTCGCGCCGATCGGACAGCTGGCACGGGCTCGCGCCGCCCCGCGGAGCCTGCCGCCCTCCCGGGCCGTTCCGGACCAAGTGGTCTGCGGCAATCTCCAGGGCACGCACTCTCCCTGACTGCAGCACCGGTCCGCTGCTGCAGCCACGGTCCATTACCATTATGTTTTGACCTTCACAGAACGTATCTCCGCACGAATTCATATTATCCAAACAAAATATGGGATTTCCAATCACCAAAGCCTGTCGCAGAACCGATTCCGACTTCCCCGACCTCCTCACCTGACAGACCGGCAAGCCCTGCCCCCCCTCCCCTCACCGCGAGCCTCTGCCCGCGCGGCCCTGGCCAAAGGCCATCCAGCCTTCCGGCTCCACTGCACAGACGGCTTTCTTTCTGTTTACTGTCAAGAAGTTCATCATGACACCATATGCATTGTCATCCTCCGACACGCTGGATAGTCAACCCAACTGCTCGAGAACCCGTGGCGCTCCCCGACCGCGCTGCGGGCCCAGGCATCTCCCGCCTGTCCTGGCCGCAAGATTCTCCAGGAGAAACGGAGGGCCCGGCTCGCCACGGAGGCCAGAACAGCCGGCACGGACGACCCGAAGGTCCGGTCGGCACGGACGGCCCAGATGTCCCTTCCGCCCGGCTGCCCAGTGGCCCCCCCCAGTCTTTCCCGGCGGGAGGCTGTGGGGTAGAATGTGAATTTAGCGGAGCCGGAAGGCTTTGCCGGGCGCCGGGACCTTCCCGGCAGGATCACGGACCGCCCTCCCCGTGCCGCAGACGCGTGAGGCGCCGGGAACCGCTGCCGGCGATGCCGGACACCGGACTTGAGGGAAAGCGGGAGAGGTTGCCATGAAAGCCTGGCAGGCGGATCTGGCCATAGTGGGGGCGGCGGCCATCTGGGGGCTGTCTTTCATCTTCACCAGCTGGGGGCTGGAGTCCCTCTCCCCGGCCCTGTTCCTGCTGTGCCGCTTCCTGGTGGCTCTCTCGGCGTCCGCCGCCCTGTTCTGGAAATGCCTCCGCGGCATCCCGAAGAGGACCGCCAGGAGGGGGCTCGCGCTGGGCTTCCTCATGGGGACGGGCTACCTCCTACAGAACTACAGCATCAACTTCACGGAAGTCCCCAGGGCCGCCTTCATAGCGGCGCTCACGCTTCCCGCAATACCCGTCGTCTCCTTCGTCCTCTTCCGGGAGAAGGTCAAGAGCTACAACCTGGCGGGCATCCTCCTGGCGTTAGTTGGCGCCTACCTGCTCATAGACCCCTCCTTCGGCGGGGTGAGGAGCGGCGACGTCATAGCCCTCCTCTCGGTCCCGATGTGGGCGCTGTACCTCATCTACATGTCCCGGTTCACCGAGGGCGACGACGACCCGCTCCTGACCAAGAGGCTTCTCATACTCCAGTTCGCGGGCGCGGTGCCCCTGGTTCTCCTGACGGCCTTTGTCTTCGAGTCCGGCATCCTCCCCCCCGTGCATCCGGAACTGTCGAAAGCCTTCGCCCCGAACGCCCACTTCTGGATCGGCCTCGCCTTCTGCGCGTTCCTGGCCTCCATCGGCATCGTCTTCATCCAGACCGCCTGCCAGAAATACACCAGCCCGGTCCAGGCCATGCTCTGCTTCCAGTTCGAGCCGGTCACGGCGACCGTGTTCGCGTGGCCCATCCTGGGGCAGAAGATCGGGCTGCTCGCCGGGGCGGGCGCGGCCATAATCATACTGGGGGTCGTGACCTCGGAGCTGGGCGGCATCATGGCGGCAAAGAAGGAAGATGCGGCGGCGGCACCGGGAACGTCGGGAACTTCAGTTGATTTGGGCAAGTCGGGAACTTCAGTTGATTTGGGCAAGTCGGAAGCTTCAGTTGATTTGGGCAAATCGGAAGCTTCTGGAGATTCGTGAGATTTGTGATATTCAAGATTTAGAAGATTCAGGATTCAGGATATTCAGAAGCTTGAAAGGATTGCAGGGTTCAGGGCTTCAGTGTGTGTATCCGTTCACTGATGATGTCTAGCCGTCACTGCCCCCGGCACACGAAAAGCTCCTCCTAAATCTACCCCGGCGACCGTCCAATATCAGGACAACGGCATATTGCGTCATCTTTGGCCCTCTGCCCAATGGGCACCCGATGTTTATGACGATTTCTGCTGATTAATCCGCCTGACAGCATTCAATATGAAATTTTATAACATTATTTTCTTGAACAAAAATAACATTTTACATAAGAGTTATGCTATTTGGTCAAGTAAACATCTGCCATAAAAACATTCAAATTGATTATATTACCCGTTCAATTTAATGTCGGAATCTTCTTCAATAATATAGAACTAATCATGGCGAGGAGATGCCAGGGCTGGGGCATTCCCCCGTCTTTCCACCCTAGGCTGACAACAAAAATTACGACACTTAATTAAACGGGTAATAATTATGCAATAACAGCACAGCTATATGCGCATAAATATGAAATCATACAAGTTAACGATAAAATATTCGTTTTAATATTCTTGAATCACAAAGCTTCCGTAACTGTTCAGGTGCCCCTCTTTTGAG
>JAISFP010000225.1 GCA_031263525.1 Deltaproteobacteria bacterium
TAATCGGGGTGGTGCCGTGAGGGTCGAAATCGAAAGTGAGCTTCAGCTCCTTCATTCCCAGTGCAGTCGCCTGGGTCGCGTTCATCGTGTAGTTGCCGGCGGTGTCGGCGTAGATTCCGATCGCGTACGTGACCTTTGTGGGGGTGGTGAGCTTCAGGTCCTCCAGGTTGTCGGTGCCATTGATCGTTGCGCCGCCAAAGTTTTTGGTCAGCGCGGCTATTGCCGTCTGGAGGTTGAGGCCTGCTAGGGCAACGGAGGGGGCGGTAACTGCCGGGTCGGCCGACATGACCATCCTGTCGAGACCGGCGTACTTGGCCCAGTCGGCGGCAACGGAGGCCAGGAAGGCGGAGATGGCCGAGGCCGAGGAACGGTAGTTTACGGTACCCTGAACATTGGCCGAGGCGGGCTGGAAAATGGTGCTCACGGGAATTCCGGCGGCGGTCATCTTGTCGTAGGCGCTGATGTTGATCCAGGCGGACGCCGTGTCGTTGCCCTGCGTGTAGTAGACCAGGAAGTTTTGGTTGCTGTCCACGAGCGCCGGGGGAGTGCCCGGAGGGACTACCTTGAAGGTGGTCCCGCTGATGTGCTCGTATGTTACGGTCACCTCTTTCCAGAGGAGGACCGAGGCGATGCGGGCGTCGGTCGTCCAGTTTCCGGACGAGTCGGCGTAGACTCCGGTGTGGACCGTGAGAGACTGCCCTTCCTTGATGTGGGAGTCGGACCAGACGGTGCCTGACACGTTGGTGCCTATCACGGCGCCGGAACTGACCATGGCCGAGGTGATGACGAAGCCGGCCGAGGCGCTCGCCGTCACGTTGATGCCGGAGAGCTTGTCAAGACCGAGGGCGGCCCAGGACTGGTTGAGCCTGCGGAGGAGCTCGCTGCGGGCCTGCGCGGAGTTCACGTTGGAGGCCGCCGAGCCGCTCACTATGGCGGAGGTCAGGCCAAGCAGGTCCGTGTCTATGCCCGCCGCCTGCAATGCGTTGAACTGGGCCTGGGTGAGTCCGAAACCGCCTGCCTGGTTCATCATGAAGCCGTCGTCGTCGTAGGTTCCGCTGGCCAGGTAGCGGTAGACCACCCCGGAGACAGCAGGAATCACCTTGGTCCCGCCGGCCACCGTTGCGCTCCCGAATATGTAAGCCTCGTCGCCCACGCAGACCGCCGCCGTTCCCCCGTTCTTGATGGCCGCGGCCAGGGCGGAGCCGTCCAGCTTGACGCCGACCCGGCTCTGGGTGCCGCGGTTAACCTTGTTGATGAGGTCCTGGAGGCTGTCGGAGGAGTTGACGGTGTAGCGGCCCGCCAGGTAGCGGCCCGTCAGGAGGTCGGGGTCGTCATCCTCCATCCAGTCCCAGTTGTAACCGTATGCAACAGTGTCGCCGCTTTTGAAGCCGGCGTTCCCGTCGAGGGAGTCGTACCCGGCGGTGCAGCATCCGGGGCCCGCGAGGCCCGCCGCGCCGGCGGCGCCCTGTCCCCAGATGTCGTTCTTGGCGTCCCCGCCGATCCTGAGGCCGGTGGAGCTGGTCGCCCGGACGTCGCCCGTGTTGATGAAGTAGTAGTCCTCGCCGGGGTTGTTGCCCGTGCCGAAGTGGATCTTCATCCCCAGGCCGCCGTGCTGGTTGGTGATGGAGCCGTCCAGGAGCTTCACGCCGTTGAAGTTGGTGGCGTTCGCGATCCGGTCGATTTCCGCGGCCATCGCCTGGTACTCGGAGTTGATTATCTCCCTCTGCAGGGTCGTGTAGGTGCCTGTGGCGGCCTGCTCGGCGAGCTCCTTCATCCTCACGAGCTTCTCGTCGATGACCGCCATGGCCCCGTCGGCCGTCTGGATCATGCTGATGGCGTCCGCGGCGTTCCTGATGCCCTGCTTCATCGTCGAGATGTCCGCCCGCATGAGCTCCCTTATCGCCAGCCCGGCCGCGTCGTCAGCCGCCGAGTTGATGCGGAGGCCCGATGAGAGCCTCTGGGTGCTGCTGGAGAGGCGGTCGTAAGTGTTGCTCAGAGTCCTGGCCACGTTCGCGGCCATCAGGTTGTTGTTGATAACGAGACTCATGGCGGTTCTCCTTCCTTCTTAAAAACGCCGGACACCGCCCGGCGGCCCTTGGCAAAACTCTAATTTTGCTTCCGGCCTCCGCCGGTCGGATCAGAAGGCAGCGTAAGGCCGGGGTCCGGGCCCCCGGGTCCTCCAACTTCCTTCAAGACTCTTATCGGAGTTCTTGGAAAACACTTTAACTGTTTTCGAGAGAAATCGACTCTTCCTCGCCGGACCTCCAGCAATGCTGGGCTTGCATGGAAAGATATTAGGGATTCTCGGGGCTTTGTTGGAGAGCCGGGGAATCATCCTGGACGCTTGGGGAGCTCTTTTTGACAGGCATGGAGGATTCTTCGCAATTACTGGAAGATTCTGCGAGTTTTGTTTCAAGTGCCGCCAGGCCGAGATCTCCGGAAGGGACGGAGTTAAGGTTGAAGGCCGGCATATGACGGAAAATTCTGCAGTGTCAGGGCAGCATGGGGCGTTCCGGTCCAGTGAGCTAAAATTCCGATATCCTTCGGATTTATCTGTTTCTGACCCCGATTCACACCATGGCGTAAGGCTTTTCCGCAGAACGAGCTCGCGGGGAGCCTTAAGTTTCAGCTGCTTGAGGAGTCCTGACGCGAGGGACCGGCCAGGCAGGAACCGCCCATGGGAGAGTCTGAAGGCCGGTTTCCGGTCGGATTCGGGGAGGGGGGACTGCCTGGCGGGCTTGAGGACGTAGCGGATGCCAGGGGAGCGCTTTGGCCAGGGGGCTGGTTCCCGGAAAAGGGGCCTGAAGACGGAGAATGGGGTCCTGAGGCTGGGAATGGGAGCCCGGGAGGCGGAGAAGGGGGGCAGGAGGCTCATGAAATGAGGCCCGAGACGGGGGAAGCGGGCCGGAAAGCCGGTCTGAGTGGCTGGAGTTATTGAATAGGTGGCCCGGCGGCTGAGGGGGTTGCCCTGGAAGCTGGGAAGAGAGGGGCAGGAGTCAGTGAAGATTCAACTCGGAGACTGAGAAATTGGGCTCGTAAGCTGGAAAATGAGGGCATGAAGGCAGCAAAGGGAAGGATCGGAGCCCGGGATGAGTGGGTCTGGAGGCAGTGAAGGGGGGGCCTTAGGTTGAGGAGGTGGGTCAGGAGGCAGGGAAGAGATGACTTGGAGGAGGAAAGAAGCGGCATGGAGGCTGGGAAGAGAGGGCCGGGAGGCAGGAAAGGCGGCCCGGAGCATGGCAAGAGAATGCCTGGAGGAAGGAAAGAGGCGGCCTGGAGGCTGGGAAGAGAGGGCCAGGTGGCAGGAAAGGCGGCCAGGAGGCTGGCAGAGAATGCCTGGAGGCAGAAAGAGGCGGCCTGGAGTCTGGGAAGAGAGGTCCAGGAGGCAGGAAAAGGCGGTCCGGAGGCTGGCAGGAGAATGCCTGGAGGCAGAAAGAGGCGGCACGGCGGCTGAGGAGGTGAGCTCGGAGCTGGAAAGAGAGGGCCTGAGAGGGATAGGGGCCAAGAGTCAGGGATTGGGGAGTCGGTGATTGGGAAGGAGGCTCGGAGGCAGGGAGCTGGGGGAAGGGATGCGGAGGTGGTTGAGGAATAGTGAGGAATAGTGAGGAATTGTGAGAAATAGTGAGGAATAGTGAGAAAAGGCGAGAATTGGCTTTATGCAGGAGAGCTACGGATGGGTTCAGACGGGCGCTCTCAGCCGGGAAGATGGTCCTCCGGCAGAGCGGCTTAGGCAGAAACCTCCAGTTTCTGGCCGGGTTCATTGGGGAGTTGGCACCGGGCGCGGGGGCATTGGCTTCGGGAGGCTGAGGAGGACTGCAAGGTGAATCAAGGCAGCGCCACATATCTACTGAAGCCATGGCGAGTTCATCTCCAGGCGGGGAGCGGGCCGGTGGTTCACCCAGGAGGCGGTTTTCTAATTCACGCCGTGGCTTCATGCCGGGTATTAGGCTGTCCACGGCCCTTTTGCCCCTGCCTGGAAGCTCCCTGGCGACGGAACAGGGTTCGGGCATCTTGGGAGGAACGCCAGGCCGGGAAGGATACCGGACGACCTCATTACGTGGTGGAGCCTCCGGGTGCCTGGCCTCCTCCGCAGGTGGTGATATTACCCCTCAAACCTCTTACGGACAGGGGTTTCAGCCCCGGAAGACGCCCTGGAGGCCCAGTCCCGAGGCCGGGCGGTTGAGTGCGGACCTGCTGGTACGGGAGGAGCAGGTCCAGGGCGTGATGCCGGAGGGCGCATTTATTAAAGGTGGAGGCTCTGGGTTCAGGGTGGCCTCCGGGTGGGGGCCTGGGTTCCTCCGTGGGTGGTGTTCTTCCCCCTCAAACCCCTTACGGGCAGGATTTTCATTCCCGGTAGGCCCCCCAGGAGGGCCCAGTCCGGAGGCCGGGCGGTTGAGTGCGGCCCTGAGGGCGAGAGAGATCAGGTGCAGGTCGGGGTACAGGATGTTGCCTATGATAAAGTGGGATCTTAGGGGTGAGGTGGATCCACTGAGTGCCTGGGCTCCTCTGGGGGGCTTTCCCCTACACCCTCATGCGGCACGGCGGCACCCCGGCCCATGAAAGCCGCGTCATGAAACACGGCTACATGTCGCGGCGTTCCCGGTGCTGGGGCCCCGGAAACTCTTTCATGACAAAACCCCTTACGGGCAGGGTTTTAGTCCCGGCTGGCCTACCTGGATGCACATTTTGAGGCCGGTAGGGAGAGCGGACTGCAGGCACGGGAGGAGCAGGTCCAGGGCGTGATGCCGGAGGGCGCCTTTATTAAAGGTGGGGGCTCTGGGTTCAGGGTGGCCTTCGGGTGGGTGCCTGGGTTCCTCCGTGGGTGGTGTTCTTCCCCATCAAACCCCTTACGGGCAGGGTTTTCATTCCCGGTTGGCCCGCCTGGAGCCCAGTCCGGAGGCCGGGCGGGGGAGTGCGGGCCTGCAGGTCTGGGAGATCAGGTACAGGTCTGGGTACAGGATGGTGCCTTTAATAAAGTGGGGCCTTCGGGGTTAGATGGAGCCGCTGGGTGGCCGGGATTCTCCGGGGGGCTCTCCCTCAGAAGCTCCCCTGCTGACCAGGAGTTAGGTTCTTAGCTTGGCCTTTTGACACCCCAGCCTGTACACTTTGCCACCCCATTCTGAATTCATGGGGACTGGGGATAAGCGTGGGCCCTTAAGACTCAGATTCAGGGAGGTGAGTCAGTGGTTTACTAGAAAAGGTGGAATGTTCGCAGTAGGTAGCATCCATCTGGTGGTTTGAGAAGACTTCCAAGATCAGTTCAGGAAGAAGTTTCAGGTTTGGGACGCTTGGTCAGTCCAGGGCCTGAACCCAGTCGGCTCGGCAGAAGGCGGCGGCAATGCGAACTGGTCAGGATAGAGGCGCGATATATTTAATTGATATGGGGCGCTGCCTGACGGCCAGTCGGATCGAAGAGAGTGACGGGCAGATTTTTCTGCCGCCGGGGAATTCCTGCCGGGGCATTTTTGAGGCTCTGCCCGATTTTTTCCGTCCGGAGGTCCCTTATTCTCCCTTGGATGCAGGTACGGGGTCATGGCCGAAAAACCACGCCAAGCGTAGCTTTCCTGGCTTTCAGTGAGTCCCAGTCAAAGGAGGCGGACATGTGGCTGGAGGCCCGGGGTGGAGGCTTAGGACACGCGACGATTTCCTGTTGCATTTCTCAAAGGAGACAGCTATAATCCTTGCCGGTTCATAAGTGGGGCTGCCAGCCCCCTGAATCGACCACCAGCTAACCCCGTCAGGTCCGGAAGGAAGCAGCGGTCCGCATCGTGGTCGTGTCAGGGATAATCTGGCAGTCCCACTTATGAACCATTTTTTTTATGTCATTACCCCGGAAATTAAATCTGACCCTCAGGCAGGGGTAAGAGGCGAGAGGGCTTTGGGCAGGGGCGAGTACTGAATGGGTGAGAGCTTTGGGGGAAGGGTTATGGGCGGAGGGGGAGGGCAGGGCCAGTTTCACGGCCAAGCTCACAGTGAAGAGGTCCCATAGGGCCAGATTTAATTTCCGGGGTAATAACCCTGGAGATTAAATCTGGCCCTCAGATATCCTTTTCATGGCGAGATTGTGAAAGGGGAAGGACAGGATGGGGGGAGAGCTTCAGCTGATGGCTTCGAGTGAGGAGTTAGGGCCGGACGGCGGGAGGGCTCTGAGGCGGGGTTGAGGCGGGTATGGGCGAGTACTGAATGGATGAGAGCTTTGGGGGAAGGGTTAGGGCCGGAGAGGGAGAGCAGGGTCAGTTTCACGGTCTAGCTCTCCGTAAAGAGGTATTACCCGTTTAATCAAATGTGGTAATTTTCTTCCATATTTTAGCAGCGAATTATAGCGAGGGGATACCAGGACTGGAGGTTTGCCCGACATTTCCACCCCTGGACTGACAGCCAAATTCCGACATTTGATTAAACGGGTAATGTCCTGTGCCAGATTTAATTTCCGGGGCAATATTAAAATTTTCCATGCTCCCTTCACTTAATTCCTCTCATCCTGTATTTAATTGTTGCCAAACTTTTGCAGTATTTCCTGTATAATACACTGCATCGGAATAATTTTTACTGTACTTTTTCTCAGGAGACGTTCTGTTTACATATTTTAGTGTTTAAAAATAATTATCAGTTTCACAACGACGTCTCTGAGTCCGCTATCTTCAGCCCTTCCTGTCCAGCCATTCCTTCCGGTCCCATCCTCAGCCTTTCCGGTCCGGCCTGTGCCCTTCCGTACGCTTCGGCTGTCGTTTGTATCCATTCATTGACGAAAGCAGGGGGTGAGACTGCATCAAGAACCTAGACAGCCTTCCTCCGAGCTCAGGACGACCATTCTCCGGGGTCTGGGTGGGCACATTCCGAGGTAAGAGCTATTCTCCGAGTTCTCAAATAAAATACCTCTATTGCGAACACTGTCTTAATCAATTGAACACTAGGCGAGGTCACACGCCACGGGCAAAATGGACTGAAACATGCAGGGAGAACCAAAAGTTTCGCAGGAGAATGCCGAGTCCGGCAAACAGGCGGCTACCGGGAGCCGGGCTCCGCCGACCGCCCGGCAGGCACCTGGCCGCTGTCATCGGGAGCCCCCCCGCTGAAGACCGGAACTTCCGGAGCTGGGGGCATCTCGCGGTTAGGAACAGTAAAAAAATAACTAGAAGATATATAATCAGGAGAATGGCCAAAAACCATGTCATTGCGGTATTCTGCCGAGGGTGTATGTCCTATATATAGTGCTTATGATATGCACTATATATTGGGCCTGGCTATGCCTTCCGCGCTTTGATGATGTAGTTCCATT
>JAISFP010000357.1 GCA_031263525.1 Deltaproteobacteria bacterium
TCCTGCCGGACATTTCCCGTCCGCTCGCCTCACTGACAACCTCCGCGTCAGCATCTCCGTCATGAACGGACCGGCTGGGGGAAAGATGGGGAGACGCTGGCTCAGTCCTCTTCTTTTTCGGGTCCTGCGCCGCGGGCGGCGGCGAGCTCCTTCCCCTCCCTGTGCCGGAGCCTGTCGAAGATCCCCTGGTAATATTTACCAATCTCTGCCACGGGTGATTCGCCAGGGGCCTCCTCGAGGACCTCGTACGATCGCACCAGGAACTCCTCGCCTCCCTTCCGGTCGCTGCGCAGGATCCTGGCAATCCCTGCCCCGGCCAGGGCGGTGGACAGCAGGACGTCCTCGGAGGTGACGGAGCTCTCCGAGGACGTCCTGAGATATTCCCCGTCCAGAACGTCTATGATCCTTTCGTACAGCGCCTCTCCCTCGGGCACCCGCCTGGTCCAGAACAGGCCCTGGGCCAGGTAGGCCAAGCACTCAAGTGTGCGGGTGGCCCTTTCCTCCAGGAAGAGGGGGTGGCGGCCTTCCGCCCTATAGAGCAGCGGGACGGACTCGGCTGGAGCTCCCTCCAGCTGCAGCGCCGTTCCCAGGCGGTACTCCAGTTCAGCCAGGGATGGCTCGTACTGCTCGCCCCTTCCCTCCAGAGCCTCGATGGCCAGGGCCCACGCGCAGAAGGCCAGGCCGATGTCGTCGTCCCTGGTACAGTCCCCCACGCGAGCCAGGGAGGCCGCCGTCTCCGGATGACGGCCGCCCAGGACGTGCTTGCGGCATTCCAGCGACTTCGCGTGGTGGCGGAGAGCATAGTCAATGGGCCCGAACCTGAGGAAATATTCCCCGGCGTCGAACTGCATCCTGCCCCGTTCCAGGCTGAGCGGCTGACGGGCCGGGTCCCAGGCCTTATCCCAACTTCTGAAACAGAACCTGGTGTCTTTCAGGAACGCCCCATTGGAGGCCCAGGCACCTCCCAGCTCGGCGCGGTTGCGCAGGTTATCCCCCGCCTCTCCCGGCGGGGCGTGCCGTCTAAGCGAGCGGAAGAGCCTCTCGGCCAGCTCGCAGTCTAAAGACGAGAGAGTTGTCTGCGCGAAAGAGGCGACCTTCCAGGGGCAGGGCATGTCAGCGAGCCTCCGGGCATAGCGCTCCTTGGCGATCATCGTGTCCGGATCCTTCAAGCCGAGCAGCTTGGCCAGGCCCTCCGAGGACTTCCTCATGAGGTCCATGGCCTCCTCCTCAGCTTCAAAGACTTCCATGTCCCAGAGCTCCGCGCCCAGAAGGGACCGGAGGACCAGGGCCTCGCGGGACGCGGGTCCCGGACCTCCTGGCGCTTCCGCCGCCTCAAGGTCAGACCTCAGTTTCTCAATGGAGGGGAAGGTGTCCTTGCCGTCATCGTGAAGGAGCCCGGGGTACAGGGCTTCCTGGAGCGACACGAGCGGCGGGGGCGGGGGCATGGGTCCGCCGTCCCTGGACCTGATTCGGCTCATGACAGTCGCCAGGGTCTTCTCGGCGAAAGCCAGTTCCGCCGAGCGGTCCCAGCCGGCCTCCCCGTTCTTCGCGCCCTCCTTTCCCGTAGCCTTGGCCTCTTTCCTGGCACCGGTCCTGGCCTTGGCCTTAGCCCCGGTCTCACCGGCCCCGCCTCCGGGGCGAAGTTCGGGACGCGAAACAGGCGGGAAGACGTTGAGACTCAGCCCGTCGCGCCTGAAGGCCGCCACCGCCCCTGCGGAGATGAAGGCCGCGGCGTTTTTCTGTGACTCTCTCTTCTCGACCGGCACGTTGCCGAGCGGCATCCAGGCGTAGTCCGCCAGCGCCCTGGCGGAGCGGGACAGGCAGGCCCATCCCCGCGGATCGTTCGGGCCGTGGATCTGCCGAATCAGCGCTCGCAGGCCGTCCCACTGATGGGCGGCGCTCAGCCCATCCTCTTCAGCTTGCGTGAGCTCGACAAAGAGCAGCATCTTCTCCAGCACCGGACCCATGGGAGGGAAGCTCCACTTCGGCCAGCCCTTGGGCAGAGGGGGGCGCTCCGGCAGATCGTCCTTCCCCTCCTCGACGAAATAGTCCTGGTCGTCATAGTCGGCAGAGTCATGCGCCCAGACTTCATCGGCAAACAACCATATCGGGGAGGCTCCTGCGTCCCCCTCTGAGGAGCCGTTGGAGTCCCCCCTTGAGATGTCTCCGGCTTCCTCCTTTGAGGAGTCGCTGGAGTCCCTCCTTGAGATGTCTCCGGGGTCCCCCTTTGAGGCATCTCCGGACTCTCCCCCTGAGATGTCTCCGGCTTCCTCGTCCTGTTTCCCGGCGGCATTCTCCTGCGAGGGCCTTCCCGACGGGGGGAGGTTGCCCTTGTCCCCCGGCTTTTTGTGGGAGGCAACGGCGGTTCCGCACATGATCGCGGGCGAGGCGGCCAGGACAGCGACAGTCAGGCTCAAGACAAGCTGGAGAGACATCGGGGAGCCTCGTGAAGGGCCGCCGCGGGATGCCGGCGGAAGGGCTGGGCTGGAGGGGAGTTGCCGGAGAGGATGGTCAGCGGCCTCGGTTGTCTGGGCAGTGACACGGATTCCATGATCGAGCACCTGGCCGTTGCTTTGGCGGGTCCGATGCCTGGGCAGGGATCCGTCGGTAGGGACGGGCAAAACAGAAACTGTGGCAGGGCGGAGGCCTTGCCGGGTTGTGCCGTGACCTGCCGGGAGGATACCACATGCGGGCTGCCGAAAGCCAAGCCTTCCGAGTTCTGAGGTCGCCTGCCAGCAGTTTGTCGTGAACTTCAGTTGACGGCCAGACAGGACATGTCGAATGCAGGGTCTAAGACAAGACAGGATGATGGCTGACGAGAGATAGGACGATGGCTGACGAGCTCAAGAATCGGTGAAAACGGGGAAGACGGACTTCGACTTCATGACCGGCTGCTTCGTTGTGGCGGCTGGAGACGATGTCCGTCACGAATTCGTGCCGGGAACCGCAGCTTCCGTGCCGACGATAGCCATTGGCAACGAAATTTCAGGTTTCTGTGTCACCTTTATTGATTTTATAGCGCTATCAGTGGCATTTTCCTCCTCCGATCGCTTGCCACCGAGTAGCCTGTTTTTCAAGCTATTGTAACCTATCTATCTATAGATTTTATTTTATCGCGCCTTTTGATAATTTCCGTCTTCTCCGTCTCTCTCCTCACCCTCTCCCCTTCGTCGTGAGTCCTGTTACACATTTCTGCCGTTCTGCCTTCTCCCGCCGTTCACGGGCCGTTCTGCCTTCTCCCGCCGTTCTGCC
>JAISFP010000259.1 GCA_031263525.1 Deltaproteobacteria bacterium
GGCGGACCCGAGGGAGGCCTTCGGCTGACCCGAGGGAGGCCTTCGGCGGACCCGAGGGAGGCCTTCGGCGGACCCGAGGGAGGCCTTCGGCGGACCCGAGGGAGGCCTTCGGCGGACCCGAGGGAGGCCTTCGGCGGACCCGAGGGAGGCAGCCCGGGACCTGGAGGTAGCCCTCTCTCTAGACAAAAAAGTGAGGTTGGTTTGGGCAAAAATGGTATTGCTGCTAATTACTAATTAGTAAATGTTAAAAAATGATATGGCAATATAACTGGAGGTACGGACATGCCTGATAGGTCCGATGCATACAGGGATGGAGTTGTCTGAGGCAATCCAGTGCGGTTGTATACTGATGTCCAGACTCGTTCAGGTCTGGAAGAAATCTTCTTTAGTTTCGACAATCGCCGGCATGTGCAAAACTTGAGTTTTGGTGTTTGTTTAGGCGTAACTGTTCAGGTGTCCCCCCCCCAAGGGGAGTTCAACAAGAGGCCTTCCCAGCTAAATGCCCTCTCCATAAACTCCTTCCTTCCATATAAAGTATCTATTATTGACTCTTCAACTTCAAAAGTTTCTCATCGGGGCTCTCTTCCTCCGAAAAGGCCCGTAATAGAGGGGCACCTGAACAGTTACGTTTAGGCTACGGAAAAAGAAGATTCTAAAGATTTGAGAGATTAGGTAGATTAAGGATATTCAAGAGAGGGGGAGTATAGAGGTTTGTGAGGTTAAGGTTGACAATAAAAACAGGAAATGATAGTACAGCGATGATGAGATATCCAATAAAATCTGTTCGGACGATGAGGTTCGGCTCCGGAAGCTGAGAATAGGCTAGTCACCCAGTGCCGTTCGCGGCAGGCCGAAAAGTGTGTTTGCCAGTTCCCGTTCCCGGAGGCATTTTCGCCGGTTCTGGCTCCTCTCCGGATGCCCGTGGTGGCGGGAACTGATTGAAGTGGTCAGAAAGGGGAAGGACTTGAGAAAGATCGGAAAGTCTGTGAAAGAAAAGAATCAGGCCAAGCCCAAAAGGTCCGGGACAGCTGCGGCGGCCAAGTCTGCCCCGTCCCGGGTGAGGACCGACGGGGTAGCGGCCCCGGGGAAGGCCGAAGGCCCTGCCACGAAGAAGCCATTGAAGAGGGAGTCCGCGGCGCAGACGAAGTCCGTGAAGGCCGGGGGCCCGGCCACGAAGAAGTCAGTGAAGGCCGTGGCCGCTGTCGCGAAGAAGCCCGAGAAGACCAAGATCGCGGCCCAGACGAAGCCCGGGAAGACAGTGGGCACGGCACAGACGAAGCCCCTGAAGGCCGGGACGGCGTCCGTGCGGAAGCCGGCCGCCCCCTTCCCCGAGTTGCGCCCGAAGGTCACGGCTGGGTCGAGGGCGGAGGCTGTTGCCGAGCCGGGATGGCTCGCGGAGCTGAGCCCCGACCAGCTGAAGGCGGTCCGCCACGAGGGGGGGCCACTTCTGGTCCTGGCCGGGGCGGGGAGCGGGAAGACCAGGACGCTCGCCAGCAGGGTGGCCTGGCTCATCTCCAGGGGAGAGGAGCCGTCAAGAATCCTCCTTCTCACCTTCACCAGGAAGGCAGCGGCAGAAATGCTGGAGCGCTGCAGGGCTCTCGTGGGGCCCGCAGCTAACGGTGTCAAGGGCGGGACCTTCCATTCCGTCGCCACGTCGATCCTCAGGACCGAGTCCGGCGCCATCGGCTGGCCCCGGAACTTCGACATCCTGGACCGCAACGACAGCCTGGCCCTCCTCGGCCGGGCCGTCGAGGGGGCTGGCAAGGACGGGAAGGGCATGCGGGCCCGCGAGAAGGGCAGGATCCTCCAGATCCTGGGAGTCGCCGCCAACACGGGCGCCTCGGTCAGGGAAACCGTGACGAAGCGGTTCCGCGACTTCGTGACGAGGATAGACTTCCTGGAAAAGATAGACGAGCTGTACTCCGTGGAGAAGCGGAAGGCCTCCGCCATGGACTTCGACGATCTCCTGGCCAAGTTCTCCGAGGCGCTGAAGGACGAGACGGTCCGCAGGCGGGTGGCCGGACGCTTCGACCACGTGCTCGTGGACGAGTACCAGGACACCAGCCCGGTCCAGGCGACCATAACCAGGCAGCTGACGCGGGATCACCTTAACGTCACCGCGGTGGGGGACGCCGCCCAGTCCATCTACGGCTTCCGAGGGGCGGACGTGGGGAACGTCCTGGAGTTCTCGAAGCTCTTCGCGCCCGCCACGGTCATGAGGCTCGAGCTCAACTACCGGAGCACCAGCGGGATACTGACCATGGCCAACCGGGTCATGAAGGGGGGCATGGCCGGCTATGCGCTGGACCTGAAGGCAGCCCGCGGCAAGGGGGAGGTGCCGAAGCAGGAGACCCCCTGGGACTGCGAGGATGAGGCCCAGGTGGTGTCCGTGCGGATTAGGCAGCTCATAAGCGAAGGGACGGATCCCGGGGACATCGCGGTCCTCTTCCGGAACGCCGGCTACGCCCGCGACCTGGAGGGCGCCCTGACACGGCGCGGGATAGCCTACGAGATGCGCGGTGGCCTGAAGCTCATGGACAAGGCTCACGTGAGGGACTACCTGGCCTTTCTGAAGGTGGCCGCGAACCCGCCCTCGGATCTGAACTTACGCAGGGTCCTGGAGATGCTCCCCGGCACGGGCAAGGGGGGCGCGGCCAAGGCGGCTCAGTGGGTCGCTGAGGAGCCCGCGAGGCTCGCGAGGCTGGGGGAGGCGCCCTTGAGGAAGTCGAGCCGGGAGGCAGCCGGTAGGCTGGGGGAGCTCTTCTCCGCCCTCTGCACCGGGTCAGATGCCATAGGGAACCGCCCTGGCCTGGTCCTGGACTACTACGAGCCGTTAGTGGAGAGTCTGTACAAAGATTACGTCACCTCCCGCGTTGAGGACGTCAGGACTGTGGCCAGTCTCGCCGGGGCCTTCTTGACCCTTTCCGAGTTCCTGGAGTCCCTGGCGCTCGATCCCCCCGACCATTTGGTCGAGGCCGCCAAAGGAGGGAAGGGCGGGAAAGCCGGGAAAGACGGGGGAAACAAGGTGATTCTGTCCACCATCCACTCCGCCAAGGGCCTGGAGTGGCCCCACGTCTTTATCGTTTCTGCTGTCGAGGGCAGGCTCCCCTTCTTCGCGTGCCAAGATGATCCGGCAATGCTGGAGGAGGAGAGGAGGCTGATGTACGTGGCTGTCACGAGGGCCAGGGACACGCTCTGCATCACCTCCCCCAGGATGGTCTTCGCCGGGGGCTTTGAGGAGTACGCGAGTCTGTCGAGGTTCATCCGGTCCTAGGTTTCTGGGGCATCGGTTCTTTCTGAAGGGACGCGCACCCTGGGCATGTTGGAGTAGCCTGTGACGTTTCGTTGGGGCCAGGCGGCGATGTTCCGTTGGGAGCGAGCTGTTACGCTTCGGCGGGTCCAGATGGCAATTCGTCTGTAAGAATTAAGTTAAGTGGACGATAAGATATCCTGGCAAGATATTACCCGTCCATTTAAATGTCGGAATCGGGCTATCAGTCCAGGGGTGGAAATGGCGGGCAAGCCCCCAGAGGTTGTATCTGCCACCTATGATTCGCCACTAAAACATGGAAGATGA
>JAISFP010000448.1 GCA_031263525.1 Deltaproteobacteria bacterium
TATCCTGTCCTGGAGCTGGAGGAAGGCCGCCCTGGCCACGGAGGTAGCCTGTCCTGGAGCTGGAGGAAGGCCGGACTGGTCTGGAGGAAGACCGCTCTGGACCTGAAGGTAGGCCGGTCAGATTCTGGGGAAAGTCGTCCAGGCCCCGGAGGAAGGCCGTCCAGGCCCCGGAGGAAGGCCGTCCAGGCCCCGGAGGAAGGCCGTCCAGGCTCCGGATTTAAGCCGTCCTGCACCAGGAATGAGGAAGATCTGGGTCCTGCTGAAGGTTCCCCCGCTTTGTCTGTGAACAGATACGCATATCCGAGGAAGAGCGCATGCGGGTCTGAAGACAAACCCAGCGGATCAGCCGCAGAGGCCGGAACCCGCATGTCGGCATGTCCGGCACTGTGCCCAGTGTCATGCCCTGGACCCGTCCGCCCCGGAAGGCACGGCAGACGGGCGGAACCCCCAGGCCGTCGCGGCGGAACAGGTCCTACGCCCCCGACCCGTGAGTTCCAGAAAGGCAGTAGGACGGACGGCCCGGGCCAGGCCCCAGAGAGCTCCGGGACTGTCACGTCCCTCTACGCCCCCGACCCGTGAGTTCCGAAAGAGCCGAAGGACGGACGGCCCGGGCCAGGCCCCAGAGACTGCCGGGACGGTCACGGCCCTCTACGCCCCGGACCCGTGAGTTCCGGAAGGGCCGAAGGACGGCCCGGACTGGGACCCCGAGGCCATAGGGACGGCACCGACCGTCTCCGACCCGGAAACGTACCCTGCGGCAGGGCCGACGGACGGACCGGACTGGGCCTCCGAGGCCATCACGGTCACGGCCCTCTCCGCCCCGGTCCAGTCCGCCACGTAACCGGAGGGGAGCGCCTGGAGCCCGGAGGAAGGGACGCGGCCGTCGCCCCGTCCGGCCTCCTGGAACATGGCGGTCCGGAGGAAGCCCATGTCCGCCCCGGCCTCCCTGGCTCCATCGGCTGCGTCATCTCCGTTCCCGGAACCTGGCCCGGCCTGGCCAGCAGTGATGCCAAAAATGTGTCCGTCCTTCTCGATCAACTCGGCGCGGCAATCCGGAATGGGGTTCCGCCCCGCCAGCACGGCCAGGTGGCACTGGCGCCTGGCCTCCCTCCGCTCCGCCGGAGCGGGCATCATCTCAGGCTTGGCCTCGGGAAAACGCTCGTAGAACATCTCGGGGGTCATGGGCCCCTCCAGGAAGACTCCAGCCAGCGGGCCGTCCCCTCCTGGTCGGCGGCCGCGAGCTTCAGGCCCTCCTCCATCCACTCCCCCTGGTCGAAGACCCACCGGAGCTCCTCCACCCACGTCTCGAGACCCTCGGTGGATGCCGGGTACCTCTTCCCGCGCAGACGGTCGGCCCACTTGCTCCTGAGCTCTTCAATACGATCGAACAGAGGCAGGACCATCCCGGCCAGAACACCAGGTTTCAGAAGCCACGTGGCATGCTGAACCTTTCTGCGGATCTGGGAGAAGCCGTCCCCAAGCCCGCGCAGGCAGGTCGAGAGCTCGTGCTTGAGATGGCTCCTGTGATTGAGTTCATAGTCTTCCACTTCGCTCCCTTCTTGTCAGCAGACGATTGATGAAGTCAAACCACTCGGTGTTCACCACGCAGACTTCCTTGGCTGGAAGAGCCTCCCAATCAGTCAATTCATCTGGAACGCATGATGGCATGTTCTATAAGTATAGAACAAGCATATTGTTTTGACCGGGCAAGAACGTGAGGAGAACGTAGTTAAAATATAATGGCAATAGTCCGGCAGAACGTTTGACAATTTCACTTTTTATCGGCATCAATTTTTACATGTCGCTGGATCGAATGATAATGCAAACTATGTCAGAACATTTATGGTCATTGCTTTGGCTATGCCAGAACCCATAAACATCAGAATTGCAAGCTGCAACAGAAACATATAGCCCATATCATGCAATTACTACGCTATCATTTTACAGTTTGCCTTTTCAACAAATATAATGTCGATGCTACGGGGAAAAAAATATCTGTCATGCCTTCGGTAAAACCCACAGAGAGCACGGCAGAGCAAAAGCTTATGAGCTGAAGAATATGAGGCGCTGGCGGGGCCCCCCGAGGCCATAGTAACAGTCCCTGCCTTCTCTGCCCCGGAACAGTGAGTTCCGGAAGGTATCCGTTCACGGGGAGGTTGCCCTGGCCACGGAGGTAGCCAGTCCTGGAGCTGGAAGAAGTCCGTTATGGACTCGGGGGAAGGCCGCTCTGGCCCTGGAGAAAGGCCGCTCTGACCCCGGAGGAAAGCCGTCCTGCACCAGGAATGAGGATGTTCTGGATCCTGCTGTTGTAGGTTCCTCTGCTTTCGTCTGTGAACAGATACTCCGGAAGGGCCGGTGGGAGCCAAGACTGGGCCCACCGAGGCCGACGTGACGGAATAGGTCCTCCGCCCGGACCCATGAGTTCCGCGAGAGACGATGGGGGCCGGCCAGGGCGGGGCCTCCCGAGGCTATCGGGACGGTAGCGGCCCTCTACGTCCCGGACCCGTGCGTTAGGGGTCCGTGTGATCCGCAAGGGATGCCGGGGCCAGGGCTGGCCCCCCCCCGAAGCTATCGGGACGGCGACGGCCCTCTACGCCAGACACGTGAGTTCCGGAAGGGCAGAAGGACGACCCGGACAGTGCCCCAGAAACTGTCGGGAGGGTTACTGCCCTCTACGCCAGACACGTGAG
This sequence comes from Deltaproteobacteria bacterium, assembly GCA_031263525.1. Classification (GTDB taxonomy): domain Bacteria; phylum Desulfobacterota; class Desulfarculia; order Adiutricales; family Adiutricaceae; genus JAIRZX01. The sequence continues at coordinate 2,691 of JAISFP010000448.1, forward strand.
TTCCGGAAGGGCCGAAGGACTACCGGGCAGTGACCCAGAGACAGTCGGACGGTCACGGTCCTCTACGGCCCGGACCCGTCTGTTCCGAAAGGGCCGAAGGACGACCCGTGCTGGGTACCCGAGGTCATCGGACGAGACGGCCTCTACGTCTCGGACCCGTGAATGCCGGAAGGACCAACGGAGAGCCAGGGCTGGGACCAACCAGTGGCCGTCGGGACAGTGCCGTCCTCTCCGCCCGGACCCGTGAGTTCCGAAAGGGGCGAAGGAAGGCCCGGGCTGGGCCTCCGGGGCAAACGAGAAGGTGACGGCCCTCTACGCCCCGGACCCGTTCGTTCCGGAAGGGCCGAAGGACGGCCCGGACTGGGACCCCGGGGCCATAGGGACGGCTCCGACCGTCTCAGACCCGGAAACGTGCGCTCCGGAAGGGCCGAAGGACGGCCCGGACTGGGACCCTGAGGCCATCACGGTCACGGCCCTCTCCGCCCCGGTCCAGTTCGCCACGTGACCGGAGGGGAGCTCCTTGATCCCGGTGACCGGGACGCTGCTGTGGCCCCCTCCGGCCTCCTGACTCTCGCAGACCTGGAGGCAACCGATGCTCGCCCCGGCCTCCCGGACACCCTCGGCAGCGGCCCCGCCGTTCCCGGACCCTGGCCCGGCAAGGCCAGCGTTGCCGCAGGAACGGTGCCCGTACTTCTCGCGCATCCAGAGCTGGATATCCTGAAGGGGGTCCTGTCCAGCCTGTATTGCCAGGTGGCGCTGGCGCAGGATCTCCCTCCGCTCCGCCGGAGGGCGCATCATCTTGGGCCTGGCCTCAGAAAACCGCTGATAGAACAGCTCGGGGGTGACGGGCCCCTCCAGGGAATCCAGCCAGCGGGCCGTCCCCTCCTGGTCGGCGACCGCAAGCTTCAGACCCGCCACCATCCACTCCCCCTGGTAGAAGACCCAGCGGAGCTCCTCAACCCACGCCTCGAGGCCCTCCGTGGACTCCGGATGCCCCTTGCCCAGGCGGGGGACCCACTTCCTCCTGAGCTCGTCCAGGCGAAAGAAAAGAGCCTCGTTCAGCCTGAAGAATCTGGCGGAATCGGAAAACCTCATGGCATCACAAACATTGCTTTGAATTTTATCAAAGCTGTCCTCAATCCAGCGCAGGTAGAGCGTGAGCTCGTGATTGAGACGACTCCTGTGAATCTCCTCATATATTTCCATTCAACGACCTCCCTGTCAGAAGCCAGATGACAAAGTCAAGAACCTCACGCTTTCCAACGTTGGCATCCTCGGCTGACCGATCCTGCCATTCTCCAAGTTCTTCCGAATCGAACTTTAACATGTTCCAGGGATAAAGATCAAGCATTCTGCCTGGACCGGACAAGGCCATAACAAGGGCGAACTCGAAATTCAAAGGCAGGAGTTCGGCAGGAAGTTTTTCAACATCTGTTTTAATCGGCATCCACTCAGACATGTCTCCTGGAACGAATGAAAATCCAAACAATGTCAATATATTAATCAGAATTGAATTCGCCATGTCAGACCCCATCAATGATAGTATTATCAGTAATCCCTGATACATGTGCCCCATCTCATGCAAAACAATTTTGCAAAGATTTGACAACTTGTCAATTTCAGGAAACATAATGTAGATGCTCCCAGGAAATGTAATATCTGTCATGCCTTTGGCGGATCTGCCACCAAACACGGCAGTACGAAAGCTTATGAGCAGAAGAATATGGTGAGGGTTTACCGCTCCAGGCACCCTCTCTGCGGCACGTATCAGCTCGTCGGCAATTCTCTCGAAAGATATTAGCGCGACAGAAATTTCAGGTGGAAGATTATTTTGGTCCGACTGATCTTCCATAAAATTATCTAACTCACCCTTGTCAATCTCAAACAGCCGTATGATCTGGGTCTTGATATCACGCATCAAGCTGACCCTGGATATCTCCTCTCCTTCTTCCATCCTGGTGCAGATGGCAAAATTCACTGTGTTAGCCAAGAGATTCTGAGAAATATTAAATCTCATTAGCCTAGACAAGCCAGAAAGCATATGGTTGTTAATGTCTTCTGATTTGATATAAGAAATGCCGTCAGACAATGGAATCAAGTCGACACTGCAGAGATTCTTTTCCATGGAATCAATGACTTGAATAAATGACTTTCGATCGAAGCTCGACGGCATGCTCTTCAACAGATGAAGATGCGGCCAGAGATTCCCCAGATATGTTACAAGTTCTTTGCCAGTGTGCCATATGGCATATTTGAAAGACAGCATCACATTCAAGTTATCGCTGACAAGATTGAAAATATTGTCTGCGGGAAGGGAGCCTATGCCGACTAAATAATCTGCGATCTCCTTGCGCTGTGATTTCGTAATGAATTTTCCCGACAAAGGATAGACGGTCAGCCTATTCAAGTTTTCATGCGCATATCCGTAAACAGAATTTGCGAGAGTATTCCCGCTCGGGACAAGGTTTAGATAATCAAACCCGCCATTCTGCTGGGCTATAAAACGGATTACTATCAACTTATTCTTGATGCGATAATCGTAAGGCGTATTCCCAGGGAACAGCTCATTGACCTCGAACATTGTCTGTTCCATGGTCAAAAACTGCCTCACGAATCCAGAGCTTCCGTTCCGGGAATCGGCGGCGATCAGAGCGGTCGAGCTCAGGGCCAGGAGGATGACGGCGGCGACGGCCATTCTCGCGGCGGAGAGCACGGCCTTCCCGGCCAGGAAGCTGAGGATCGCCCCCAAGCCTGAGGAGTCGGCGTAGGCCGAGAGGGAGAGGAGGAGCTGGCAGAAGAGAGACGCGAAGATGGGGGCGATGTTAGCGACAGTCTCGAGCATGAAGGCACCTTTGCTCAGTGGAAGGGGCGGAACACCTCGTAAGTGAGGTTCCGCCTGGGACGCTCCTCAAGCGGGAGCGTGATGTTGGATATGCGTGGGCTGCTGGTAACTCTCTGGAAACGGGACAAAATCTTGACCATGCGAGACGGGCAATGCCCCGGCGTGCCGAGGAAGCGCTCGCCGGCCGGCAGTCTGTTCAAGATCTCTCGGCTGAAGAGGAGGAAGAACGTCAAGACGCAAGTGCCGTAAGGAACTGCGCCTCGGACGTCCCATGCTTGCGATTTGCTTCGATACGGACATTGCACTGCGAGGGCGTGACCCTGCCAAGGTTGCCCACACGCCGGAACGGACAGCTTAGGCGGAAGCTGGCGGCACGATCCCCGGCAGGATCGTGATCTCGACCGCAGATGTCCCGGAGGGACGAGCCTGGACAGTTCAGAACCGGCGGTGTCCGGCTGCCTGGACTGAAGGCGGACTCGCGCCTCCCCGGACTCGCTGAGACAGGCCGGAGTGCCGAAGCTCGGGCGCAGTGCGCCGACTGGCGGAGCGGCTCCCCGGCCATTCTTGAGCCGCCGGAACTGCTCTCAGAGCTGGCGAAGGCGCCGGCGCTCCAGACAGTCATCTAGTCGACAGAAAGAATGACCCTCTCGACGAGCGCCGCCGCGGCTGAGGGGCGGAGGCGCCCTCAGCGAAGCCTGCGCAGTCCGTCAGGAACCAGACAGGCAGCCCCGTGGTCGGGGCCCCGAACGTGCAGAACCCGCCCGTGCCGCTGTCGGGCTCACACTCCGTCCCGCAGGCGGGCTTCTGGGCTCAGTCCCGGTCGCCGGCCAGCCCCGTACCGCAGGGGAGACGCATCCTGAGGGTCAGGGCGGAGCGGCAGGAGCTCTGGACGGGGCCTATGTACCCGTGGTCAGGCTCGCCGCAGAGCTCTCCCGCGAAGTGCCGGGCCACCGTCTCCTGGGCCTGGGAAACCACTCCGGAATCGGGCCGCAGAGTCCTGATGGCCTGCGGCCCCAGGAGGGGGTCGGTCGGCCTCATGTCCGGGTCAAGCTGACCCTGGAGGCGAGTCTGCGGCCACGGCACCGGCCCCGGCGGTCCGAGGGAAGGGGTCGGACGTGCCTTGAGCGGATAGGTCGGCACGAAGCCAGGGGCCGGCGGGGGGGGAGCCGAGTCTGAGTCCATGGCCATGGCGGTCCGAGGGGCGGGGTCGACTGCGCCTGGATCTGTCGCACCTGGGGCGGTGGGGTCGGAACAGGGCCCAGGGCAAGCTGGCCCTGAAGCCGAGTCTGAGTCCACGGCTCCGGCGGTCCGAGGGCCGGGGTCGACCGCGACTGGAGCGGTCGCCCATGGCGCGGTGGGGTCGGAACTGGGCCCAGGGCAAGCTTGGCCTGGAGCCGGTCCGGCGGCCACGGCTCCGGCGGTCCGAGGACCGGGGTCGACCGCGACTGGAGCGGCCGCCCCTGGCGCGGTGGGGTCGGAACAGGGCCCAAGGCAAGCTGGGCCTGGAGCCGGGCCGTCGGCCACGGCTCCGGCGGTACGAGGGCCGGACAAACCTTGAGCGGATAGCTCGTCACGAGGCCAGGTGCCAGCTGGGCCTGGAGCCGGGCCGTCGACCACAGCTCCGGCGGTACGAGGGCCGGACAAACCTTGAGCGGATAGCTCGGCACGAGGCCAGGTGCCAGCTGGCCCTGGAGCCGGGCCGGCTGCCGCGGCTCCGGCGGTCCGAGGGCCGTGGAGGACCATGCCTGGAGCAGTCGCACCTGGAGCTGTTGGGTCGGCACAAGGCACGGAGCAAGCGGGTCCGGGACCAGCAACTCCTGGTCCGAGGCCGGCAGCCCCAGGCACCTGGAGGGCGTGAGGTCCATGTCGGAGAGCCGCCCGCCCGTCATGGACCAGGCCCGGCAGGTACATACTCCCGGAAACATGGTCTCCCGCCTGAGGAAGAGGGGCTTCTCCGGCGGCGGCTCCAGACCGCAGGACCAGAGAGGGCAGGCGGCGGCCCCGCCAGCCCTGATGCTGTCCAGGAGCTCGTGGCTCAAGGGCATCCTGCCGGGGCTGGCGGCGGAGCAGGGGCTGACGGCGGTGCCGGGGCCGCGGCCCACGGCGACCGTCGGCTTGAGGCCGTCCCAGTCCGGGCCGAGGCGTGCGAAGCCGCCGCAGACGGTGGGGGGGCGGTCAATGGCCGGGAGAGCGGGAGGGGACTCGAGCCTCCCGTGCGCTCCGGTCCAGCGGCTCGTGACGGCGAAGGACATGCACCCGGGGCACGGCGGCACCGGGCAGGGGAAGTCCGGGACGGACGCGATCTCGGAGGATGCGATGCGCGGAGAGGTCGGCACGAGGCCCGGAGCCAGCAACCCCAGGTCCGGGGTCCGCATCCCCAGGCACCTGGGGGGCGTGAGGGTCATGTCGGAGAGCCGCCCGCACGTCATGGTCCGGGTCCGGCTGGGACGTACACCCGTGGACATGGTCTCCTGCCAGAGGAAGAGGGGCTTCTCCGGCGGGGACTCCACACCGCAGGACAGGAGCTGGCAGGCGGCGGACGCGGTTGCCCCGCCAGCCCTCATGCTGTCCAGGAGCTCGTGGATCATGGGCATCCTGTCGATGGTGACGGCGTAACCGGGGCCGCAGCCCGCGGCGACCGCCGGCATGAGGCCGTCCCGGTCCGGGTCGAGGCGGGCGAGGCCGCCGCCGACAGCGGTGGGGCGGTCAAAGGCCGTGAAAGCGGGAGGGGCCCCCAGCCTCCAGTACGCTCCGGTCCAGCGGCTCTTGACGGCGAAGGGCATGCACCCGGGGCACGGCGGCACCTGGCAGGGGAAGTCCGGGACGGACGCGATCTCGGGAGATGCTATGTCCGGCCGGGAGGGCGGGGCGTGAATCAGTCTCAGTATCATGGGGGTACTCGTCTGGAAAGGGGGCCCATTGGCGGGCCTCGGTGTTCGGCTTGCGCCGTGCAGTACTGAACCTGCCGGGCGCGTCGCTCTTCACGGGGCTGGGTCGCCGCCCCTCGCGCGGGGCCGGGGCCCCGTAGTGCTGTGTCGAAGGCCACATCTCCGGAGAGTACAGGCACGAGCAGTGCCGGACGAGCGGGTATCTGACGGTATGGCCATCATATAGAAAAAAGATGATGGGTGCCATCCGCATCAGTGCCGGAGGCCTTCCGAGCAATCACAAGATTACCGATTTCCGGATTGGATGTCAACAAAAATTGATCCCATATTCTGTTCATCCAAAAAATTTATTCATAATTCCATATATAAAATTTTTCCTTAATAGTTTTCAGTTAGTATCTATGTTAACTTTTTGGATACTAATATCATACGACTTAAAGTTGATAATATATATATTTTATTTAAAATTCTGTTAACATAATATATATAATTATAGTCAGTTATGATTATCTGATAATTTTTAAATCAGATTGATAATTTTTTTAAACATGCCAATTATTTATGATATAATATTGATTATTTCAGAGAGCATAACATAAAATTTTCATCTAAATTTTAATATTTTTCGCGGTAATTTTCGTATTATTATTTTGTCAATTTTCGTGACAAGTTTTACATCATTTTTCGTGTCAACTTTCGCAAAATTGTTTGCATCCATTTTCGCATCCATTTTCGCACAATTTTCGCAGACTTTTCGTACCGCTAATTACACAATGCCCTGCTTTCGCGCCTCCACCATCATTCATGTTTCCACCGGATTTCATGCGGCTTCCGTCATAGCCGGGCTTACACTTTCGCGTTGCCCTCTCCTTTAGCACACCCATCAATTTCGTACGATCCCGGCTACCACTAGTCTTTCCCCTTTCGCGCCTCACCCGGCCGCTGCACGGACCCAAACTTTCGCGCTGTCTCATGCTTTCGTTTCGGCTCCGGTTTTCATAAGCAATCAGATTCCGCGCGGAAGTCAACTTTCGCGCTTTATCGCTTCCTCGCTTTCGGGCTGCCGCCCTGGTTCCCGGGGCCCCCATCTCATCCGTCCGACCTCCCCCGCATCCTCTCCCACGTGCCGCTCCCCGCGCGGCGGCAGACTAGCTTCCGAGAGTGCCCGGCTGGTCAGCTCTGCCTGGAGAGTGCGGCAGGCGTCATCTCGCACGGACCAGGTTCCCTCCAGCCAGCGGGAGCTCCGCCTGGAGCCTGAGCCCCCGCCGAAGTACTGGCTCTCCGCCGCCTTCTCCTCAGCCCCCTTCTGCGGATCTTGCGCTGTCCGCGGCCCTGTCCGAAACCCTACCCGTACTAAACCGCAGGAGCCTCCATGACCGCCGCTGACGAGGCCGGTGTCATTGCGTCTGTGCCGGATAGCTCCTGCACGCCTGCCAACGGCGTCATTCCCCTTCAGTCCGACACCCAAGACCAAGGCCAAGGCAGAACCAATAATTTTTCAGGCACCTTATCTCTTTTTGACCTACATCTGAGGCCATATTACGCTTCCGGATAAATATTGGAAAATGTTGAAATCTTTCCCCACATTATAGGAGCGAGTCATGGCAAAGAGATGCCAGATCTGGGGTCTTGCACTGATTTCTCACCCCTGGCACGATAGCCAAAATTTTAACATTTAACCGAACTCGTAATATTACAAATCCCGACATACTACCGGATCCAGGCAGACGGCCTGACCCCGGCAGACAGACTGCTCCAGGCACACGCCCTGATCCCCTCAGGCTTCCGGATCCGCCTGCCGCCATGATCCCCTCAGGCTGCCGCCATGATCAAGGCAGACGACCGCATTCCCGACAGGCGCCCGCATTCCCGACAGGCGCCCGGCTCCCGGCAAACGACCGCCCAAATCCGCGGAGAGCCCATGACACCCAGCTTCCCCGAAGAAGTCCCTCCTCCTGCCGTTTTCCGACAAGCAGTCCCCGGAAAAATCCCTCCTGGGCCGGCGCGGTGATACGGACGGTCGCCCCCCTCCTCTGCCGACGTGCTTCCGGTGCCCATGGGCCATGCCCCCCGACTGTGGCCCCGGAAGTCCAGGAAGTCCAGGCCTCGTTTGACAGCGCCCCCAGGCCATGTCTATAATCCCCACCTGGGCAAGGCCCCCTGCGGCGGACACGCCTCAGGGGGCCTTTGCCGCAAGGTTCCGGCACCGTCCCCTGCCGATCCCCCGCGCGGGTCAGCCACCTGTCCCGGAACCCGGAGCAAGACGCTACCCCGGACGGGCTTCCGGTTCAGCTCGGCCCCCGGGCTGGCTTTCGGATCGGCTCGTCCCCCGGGGTGGCTTCCGGAACCAGCCGCGGCCCCGGACGGGTTTCCGGGGTCCGGCTCAACCCGCTGGCAGGCTTCCGGAGTCCGGCTCGGCCCGCGGGCGGGCTTCCGGAACCCGGCGCGGCCCCGGGCGGGTTCCAGAAGTCCGGCTCAACCCCCCGGCGGGCTTCCGGTACCCGGCACGTCCCCCGGGCGGGCTTCCGGAGCAGTTCGGCCCCCGTGCGTGCCTCCGGAGCCGGTCACGGCACCCGGACTGGCTTCCGGAGCCGGGCTCGGCCCACGGGCGGGCTTCCGGAGCCCGGAACGGAGGGCGGGACGCGGCGGCCCCGGGAAAGGACAACCCAAATTGCCATCCAGACTCGCTAAGTTCGCAGCGGCGGCGCTGGCCGCTACGGCCCTGGCTGCCTTCCTGGTCCTCCGCACCCCCAGCGTCCAGGGCGAGGCGGGCGCCCCCGCCGACTCCACCGGGGCGAGGCAGGCCCAGCCTTCAGCCGCCCCTCCGGGCGGGACGCCCGGCGGCGCCTTCCCGGCCCCGGCGCGCTCGGAGGGCGGCCTGTACGGTTACGCCGCCCCGGACGGCACGTGGCTGGTGCAGCCCATGTTCCAGGCCGCCAACCCCTTCACGCCCGACGGCAGGGCCTGGGTTAAGATCGACGGCAGGTACGGGGTCATAGATCCTTCCGGGGCCTGGCTGACCGAGCCGGCCCTCGCCTTCGACGCCGCGGGGGAGTTCACCCCCGCCGGCATCGCCTCGGGCAGGGTGGGCCTCCGCTTCGGAGTGCTGTCCGGCGACGGCAGATGGCTCATAGAGCCCGTCTGCGCCTACCCAGTCTATTTCGGGGAGGACGGCACCGCCCCCTGCCTGGTGCCCTCCGAGCCGCCTGCGGAGGCCGGCCCCGCACAGGGATCGCCTGCGGCCCCCTTAACGCCGGAAGGCCCGGCGGCTTCCGGAACCCCGGCATCTCCGCCAGTCCCCGCCGAACCTGCGCCCCAGGCCCAGGCAACTCCTGCGGCCCCGGCCAAGGCCGCCCCCCCCGCCGCAGACACTGGCCCGGCGGCCTCCCCCACGAGTCCTGGTTCTGCAGCTTCCCCCGCGAGCCCTGACTCGGCGGCCCCCACCGCGACGGCAGCGACCGCGACGGCAGCGACCGCGCCCACTGCAACTGCCGTCGCCCCGATTGCTCCCTCAAAGTCCCCTTCCCCCCCGGCCTCGGCCGCCTCCCCCGAGACACCCAGGTCTCCGGGCAGCCAGGCGCCCTCGCCTTCCGCAACTGCCGTCGCCCCGAGTGCTCCCTCAAAGCCCCCTTCCCCCCCGGCCTCGGCCCCACCCCCCGAGACAACCAAGAACACCGGCAGCCAGGCGCCCG
>JAISFP010000107.1 GCA_031263525.1 Deltaproteobacteria bacterium
AAGCTGGGATGGGAGGCAGCTCCTGGGGTTGGCAGGCGTGAGGCAGGGGAGGTCTGATGCCGGGGAAAGAATGTATGGAGGCAGTGGATGTAAGGCGTGGGACGGCTGAGAGGGCTCTACGCCTGGGATAGGGAGGACGTGAGGCAGGGGTAGGCAGGGCTGGAGGCCGGGGAATGGATGCAGGATGACCGTAATGTCGGGGAGCGTCCGAGCTCGGCGGCCTTCCTCCGGGCTCGGGCCGGCCTTACAAGTTGGCATTGGTTGGCGCCAGGCTCTTGCTCATGCTTTGGTTGCTGCCAACTGGTCAACTTTCCTTTCTGCCTCCACTTACCTATTTACTCATCGATATTGAAAAAAACTCTCGGCTGGGACTTAAAGGGGGTAGGGGGTCCTGAATGGTTACCCAAATTAAATAGCACATCTTATCCTCACTATTCAAGCTTTTGGAGCGGTTTGGGGCCCAGGGCCCGTCAGCCCGGCTCAGGGGTCAGGCGTCACGTGTCATGTGCGCCTCATGTCAAAGTAATTGTTTGACTATGGTTTTGCGGAGGGAGATTCTAGGTTCCGGCCAAGCCCTCGGGGGCCGGAGAGCTTGCGGAATGGCCGCTGCCTGCCTCTGGAAGACTGCCCGGGGAACCTCAATGTTCGAGTCCTGAGTCCCGAGGCCCTGGACCGGGCGGAAACGGCGGCCTGCGGGTCCGTGCTCCGGCCTGGACCGGGCAGGATCGGTTGCAGGCTGGCCTCCGCTCTGGGCTCGACCGGAGTCGGAACGGCGGCCAGCGGACACATTATCTCGAACAGACGCGGGAACCGAGGTCTGCTGGCCCCCCGCTCCGGCTTGGGCGGGGAGGAGAGGCGGAGGGCTTGCTCCATTGCCGACAGGTGGGAGGAGGGCGGAGAGCTGGAGAACCTGCGGGACGGGCTGCGCATGGGCATGATCCCTGGGCCGAGGACCGCGAGAGGAAGGCGGTCGGACGGCCTGCGGGGCAGGAATCTGGCGGGGATTGGCGGGTCCGGCGGTGCATGGGGGGGGCAGGGTTGGATGGATGGGGGCGCGAGTCAGTGTCAGGGGGCTTGCGAAGGGCGGGCCAGGGACGAGGTAGGATTTCCAACAAAAATGCCGGAAAGTCTACAAAAAGACTCGCTAAAGTGGTAAAATGAGCATTTGTGCGTCCCTACGGCCTGTGTAGGGGCGGGCCCTCTCGTGAGTCTCGCGGGAGGGCCGGAGCGACGTCGCGGCCGCCGTCATAATCCGGGGGATAGTTTTTTGGCCTGCGTTGACCGGGCCCCTGGATTTCTCGGCACTTCCGGGCTCTTTCTGCCCAAAATTCTCTGCCGCGCCCCAATCCGCCCTGAACTCTCGTTGGCTTTCTGCCAGATCCGAAGGCCTTCCCAGGCATTTTTTTAGACTAAGAGCGACGGTCAGAACTGATCCAGGTCTTCTGTCGCTATGTCTTGAATGTCGGCCCGACCGCCCGCATCCTCTCCCAGCCTTCCCGCCTTCCGGCGCGTCCCGCGCCTTTCCAGCCTCTTCCTTCCAGACTGCATTAAGTTTTTGACAGCCGGACCGCGACTTCGGACGTGCCCAGGGCACGGCGGCGACGCGATCCGGACCGGGCTCCCCCTGCCCCTCGACAGGCCCGTCTCGGGAGAGCCTGGGCCGGGGGGACCTGGCACCGCCTCATGGTCCAGAGTCTACCCGCCGCCCTCCAGGCACGTCCGGCCCCTCCCGGACAGGCCGCCCGGAACCGGCGGCAAGGCGGATAAGGGCAGAGCCCCGCCGCCGCACCCCTGTCCGAAAGGCTTTCTCCCGGCACCGCCCGGCGCCTTCGTGAGCGGGGAAGAGCCCGCGCGTGTCCCTTCCGGGACCGTCGCGGGCCGCAGTCCTCCCAGGAGGCGTATGAGATTCCGCCGCTCGATCAAGCTCTTTCCCGGAGTGAGGCTGAACTTCGGGAACTCGGGGCTCACCTCGCTCTCCTTCGGCGGGAGAGGGGCCTCGGTGACAGTGGGCAAGGGGGGCTCCTTCCTGAACCTGGGCCTTCCCGGCACTGGCCTGAGCCACAGGATGCGCCTGGATTCCGGGGGAGGATCCCAGAAGGCCAGAACGCCCAGACAGTCCCCGCCGCCTGCCCCCTCCCTCACGATCCCGAGGGATCTGCTGGCCTCCTCTGCCGCCCCCCTGTCCCATGCCGGGACCTCCGCCGGCAGGCAGGCCCTCGTCCCGCCCCCTCTCCCCGGCTCCGCAGTATGGCCTTCCGTGGCTCCCGGGCCTTCGGGAGTTGCGCGGGCGTCTGCGGGGGCAGGGCCTGGCTCTGCCTGGGGGACCGCCGGAACAGGCGGGGCCGCCGGGCCTGTCGTGACAGGCGGAGCCTCAGCTGACAGTGCCGTCATGTCCGGCGGAGCCGTGGCGGGAGTGGCTGCCGCGTCCGGCGGAATTGCGGCAGGAGGTGTTGCCGCGACCGGCGGAATTGCGGCAGGAGGTGCCGTCGCGACCGGCGGAATTGCGGCGGGAGGTGCCGTCGCGACCGGCGGGGCCACGTCCGGCGGTTCCGTCGTGACCGGCGGAGCCGCTGTCGGCGGGGCCAGTCCGCTTTCCTCCCCGCTGTCCGGGGCAGGCATCCCGGAGTCGGTCGTCTTCACCCCGGCTGCCCACGCCCGCCCGGCGTTAAGGCCGCCCGACCCTGGCGCGACCGCTTTCCGGGGCGCCGCCTACGGGGCCGGCCCCGCTGTGCCGGTTTCCACTAGCACCTCCCCGGTCGTCTACCGGGCGCCGGCCTGGGGGGGAGGGGCTGCTGCGTCCTCGCCCCCATCATCTGCCTCGTCGCCCTCTTCCGCTCCCTCATTGCCTTCGTCGGCATTGTCCCCTTCCCCTGCCGGCTTCAGCTCATCTGCGGCCACGGCCCTGCCCTCCGCCTTTCCTGGCCATCCTTTTCCTGTTAACGGGTTTCTGGCGTCCGGCGCGGTTTCCCCGGCCCAGCCCGGTCCGTTCCCGTCAGCCCCCGCTGCCCTCCCGCCGCGGGGGCCGGCCCGGGCCACCGGCTTCTCGCCTGCGGTTCCCCCGTCGGAGGCACCCTACGTGAGCGCCGCCCCGGACGGGACCGCGCTTCCCCAGGGCCCCGTGGCTCCCGGGGACACCCTGAAGCGGGAGGCCGAGAGGCTGAACCAGGCCTACGACGCCATAGTGAACCAGCACCGGAAGATAAGGCTTCCCCCCGAGGACCCCGCCGAGGCCTACGAGCGGTTCATGCCGTCCAGGCCGGGACTGAGGATCTATCCCCTGGTGATAGGCGCGGTGGCCCTGTTCGCCATGCTGGCCGTGCCGGCCACCCTGCACCCCATGGCCGTCTTCATGCCGGCCCTGGCGGCCCTGGGCGTCTCGGCCTGGCTGTTCCTCTCGGACGCGGCGAAGCTCAGCCGCTGGAAGAGGGCCGCGAGACGGGCCGAGGAGCTCCGGGACAGCGCGATCCTCGGCCACTTCACGGCCGTCGAGACCGTGCTGGCCGGGGTCCTCTCCGAGATAGACTGGGTGCTCGAGACGAGCGCGTCCTTCGAGGCGTCCCCCGACGGGAGCTGCATCTGCGTGGACGTGAACCTCCCCGAGATAGAGGACCTTGAGAAATGCACCCTGGTCGCCCGAAACGCGGCGGCAGGCCTGGAGAAGGTCCCCAAGAAGCAGTGGGTCGTCCAGAGGGAGTACCAGCTACAGGTCCACGCCATCCTCCTCCGGATAGCCGGGGAGATCTTCTTCCACTTCCCGACCGTGACCCGCGTGACGGCCAGCGGGTGGACCGACCGCGCCGATCCCGCCACCGGGATCGCCCGGTCGGAGTACATCATCTCCGCCGTCTTCGACCGGGAGCTCTGGGTCACCCTGAACCCCGCCGCGGCCGACCCGGTGGAGTGCGTGGGCCTCTTCCCGGTCCTCCGCGACGTAGGCGAGAACTCCTACATGTCGGCAGTGGAGCCCTTCAGGCCGGACTGGAAGGACGCGGAACGCCACAGCTGCGGGGACGACCGGGACGAGGAGTCCGAGGCCGGGGAGGATTAGAAAAAAGACGCGGCTGACCGGCTGAAGCTGACACGCCGTCACGGGCGGTTTGCGGGCTCTCGCCCCGTTGCGGGCAACTGTCGAGGTGACGCTCCGTCATAGGGTTTGCTGGCTGACGCGCCGCCGCGGTGAGATGGACTGGGTGACGCTCCGGCACTGACGGTCGCAACGTTGATGCCTGCGGGCTGACTCTTCGTCTCGGTGCGACGGACATGGTGAAGTGCCGTAACGGTGTTGCCTTCGGGCTGACGCTCTGTCGAAGCGATGGACATGAACTTTCTGCACATGTGTCTGCCAACGAACGCCACTGGTCGGTCAACAAAGTCTCCTCCCCCTGTTTTGACCCTGACGAGGAAGCCGGCCCAGGGCACGCAGAAGCAGAACAGTCACTGATTTTTGGTATCCGCAGACGGCAATGCCCGGAACCCGTCATGGGAAAGTGACGGTTTTAAATTATTACCCGTTTAATTAAATGTCGGAATCTTCTTCTATCTTTAGAGTCCGAATCATGGCGATGACATACCATATATGGTTGGTTTCAAAATTTTTACGTCCATAGGCTGATTGCCAAAATTTCTACATTTAATTAAACGGGTAATATGTATTGCCTCGACATCGATTACCGTCTCTTGTCCGTCCTTCTCGAAGATGCACCCCACGATATTCCTCTCTGCCTTGCCAATGGCGATGGACACAAACACTGGATATTTCGAGGCCAGTCCGTATCCTCTCTGACGAATCTGGAGCATTCCCTTCCTGATGGCTGTATTTGCTCCTCTGGCATTTTCCAACATTTTTAGCTCGAAGACGTAAGTCAATGGGGCGAAAAAAACCTCCGGGTCAAGCCTTTCAAGATTTTCCTGCTTCTCTGGAGTAACCTTTGCCCCGGCCATCCAAAAGCAGGCCTGAAACAAGGAACGGTAGTAGCTCTCTCCTTTCGATTTTACGAGAAAATCTGCCAGAGCAGATGACTGTTCCTGAAGTGGTGCTGCACTCGAATCTTGGCCTGTAAATTTTTGGATGATTTTTTGCAATATCCTGACCACGGGACTGCGGAGCGCGTCCAAATGATCTGTATAGGAAATACCGGCAAGAAGCCGGTATAAAACCATTACAATTCCAGAAATGTCGGCAGAAGCCAGATATCTAGAAAGTTCCTCTCTTTCATCGTCTATGCCGTTCCAGTCAGAGTTAATGGCCTCCAAAAAAATTTTAGAAATAGCCTCGCGTACCTCAAGGTTTGGATATTCCAGAGCAAACCTCCTCTCTCTTCCGGGCCGAAGTGTCAGATAGCCTGCCTGGTAAAGGAAACCCTCCGGTGTGGTGGAATCAATTTCTCCGGGAGATCTTGCAAAATCGTAGCTGACATTCTTGCCCTCGAACTCGTCCACCGTAATGTATTTTTCCTTAAAATAATTTCTAATAAAACTGCTGGAACCTGATTCCATCCAGAAGTTTCCGAATTCCATGTCATTAAAAAGAGTGAGTATCGAGAATGGGTTGTATAGCATTTGATTTCCATCGAAAGAAAAACCGTTGTACCGGTCCTTGATCTTTTTCAAAACGTTATCTTTGCTCATACTGTTCTTGACGGCGATCGCATCAATAAATGGAGCAAAATGAGTCTCCAGTTCTTCTTGTGTATGCCCCATGAATCCAGCGAACTTTGGCGAGAGTGATATGTCGACTAAGTTGTATAGTTTAGAAAATACACCCATCCTAGCAAACTTTGTTACACCGGTTATAAAAGAAACATAGATATCGCTTTCCGCTAATTTAATTTTTGAGTAAAAATTCTGCATGATGATCCGTGTGTCGTACAGCAATTGTTTATTGGGTGTTTCCTTGACCATGGCAATAGCATCGATTACCGGGTTATCGTATTCATCTATCAGAAGAACAACTCTTTTTCCGGAAGACTTGTGAACGGCCTTCAGAAGAGACCGAAAGGCAATCGCATAATCTGTGCGATCCATAGAAACATTGTGCCTTTCCTCATTTAATTTTAGCTCATACATGATATTATTTATTAACATATCAATACTAGTGCTACCCTCCGGCCCAGACATATTTACGTGTATGACCGGGCGAGTTACGAAATCGGGGGAACACATAATTCCCTCTGCCTCGAGCCCCTGAAAAATCTCGAATTTACCTGAGTAGAAAGCATCGAATGCACTGAGCGTAAGCGATTTGCCGAAACGACGGGGCCGGGCTCAGAAGATGAACTGGCCCATCTTCAACAGCTCAGAAAAATACATAGTTTTATCGACATAAACGAAATCGTTATTTCTCAAAATCTCAAAACTCGTCCTTCCGACAGGTAACAATGGTAAATCCTGGGCCAAATCCTTAGGCAAATCCTGGTTCACATCTTGGAAGATATCCTGGGTCATATACTACCTTCCGGCTAAGAGCCTTATTGAAAAGCCAGGCAGTCAGTCAGGAGTGCCGACTGCCTTTCAGGCACTAAAAAGCTAAGATACAGCATTCAGAGATTTTAATCAATAGCTTGATTTAATCTTCCTCGGCAGATTTCGGTCATTTGTATGAAATGAAAATTATACTGGCTAGAGGCAATACTGCATATATTGTTTCTAAATAATCGATCTGAAAATTCTGGCATAGTCGTTCCTCGGCGGGACCAGCCATTATGTCAAAGACCGGAAGCGCCATTTCAACCAGAGAAATATTTAGACATGCCAGCAATGGAGAGGCAAATTTAATTGATTTCTCCATGCCGTAAGGTAAATTGTATCACGGACGGCAAGTTGTATCATTTGATTGGAAAAGACAATCTGCTATGTCATGATCTGATTCACAGCATGTAAAATATTATATTCTGAGTTAATAATTGTTTAAAAATTATTATGACACTATATAACAAATAATAAATTTATAAAAGTATTCTATGAGAGAGTGATTTTTGAATTCAATGAGACTATTGTAATTTACCTCAGGTTATTATTGAGGTTTTTGATAATAATTAATATTTATCTATGAAAATTATGAATTAACAATAAACAATATCATATGTTTAGATTATTTTAAATTATTAATAATGTTTAAAATTTTATGATATTGCTTATGGGATATTGAGAATAATTTATGTTTAATTGAAATTGTTTTGATTAATCATCAAATTAACAATGGTTAATTTTGAGATAATTTCACATTTTCGTCTGAGATGTTACGGCATATGGTAAGTTTTCCAGATACATTTTATTATTGTTTAAATCTCGCTGTTAACTTGTGTTGGAGTCTAAGAAAAGTGATGGCAAATCTGCTGTTCTGACAATCTAAGTTGCTGGGGACGGGGGCAATCCAAGCGCAATGGACGATGGCAATCCTGGTTCAATGGACGAGGCCGATCGCGGTTGTGCAGGGAGAAGAATACCGGGAGCAGAAGCAGAATGAGGTCCGTGACTCATGTGATTTCTTTAGGGTTTGCCCATTTTAAACTCCGTTTTCTGATATAATGTCCCCTGTCAATCCGCGAGTCTGACTGCCCGCCTGACGTGCCGGAGCCCCGGAATCCCGTGACGCGGTGGTCCCGCTCAGGGTTCAGCCGTCCTGAAGAATCTCGAGAGGCCGCTGCGCTCTGCACGACTTCGGCAAGATCGATGCCACGGAGGGGCGGCAGCGACCCCTTTTCGCGGCCTGGCAAAGGAGGGAAGCGTGAGGTTCCGCAAGTCAATCAAGATCTTTCCAGGCGTCAAGCTGAACCTGACGCGCCACGGGATAAGCTCCGTCTCCATCGGGAGGAGGGGCGCCACCCTGAACGTAGGCGGGAAGCAGGGAGCCAAGTTCACCGTGGGCCTGCCCGGCACCGGCCTGAGCCACACAATGCGGGTGGGCTCGCGGCCGCCCCGGGCGAGGAGTTCCAGGGCCCAGCAGTTCATAGGGCCCACTGACGGGGCCGTGGTGAACGAGGCCGAGTACAAGCGGCAGTGCTACCTGGAGAGCCTCAACCAGCAGCGTCTCATCGCCGGGCCTGCCTTCGATCCCGAGGAGCCCTACAGGAAGTTCATGCCGGAGAAGCCCCCCCTCGCGATCTGGGCGATCCTCCTGGCGGCGGTGTCCCTCTTCTTCCTCGTGAAGCTTTCCGGCCCGGCGGGAGGCGGGCTGTCCGGGCTCCAGACGGCCTTCCTGCTGGCTCTCGTCGTGTCTGCCGTGGTCATCCTCACGGACATCTTCAGGCGGAGGAGCTGGAGAAGGGCCGCGGGGCGCGTGACCGAGCGCATGCGGAGCGCCCACCTGGGCCACGGCGCGGCTGTGGAGGCGGTCCTCACCCGCGACCTTGAGGAGATCTACGGGCCGGTGGGGGCCGCCGCCTCCGTCCACGCCTCCCCGGACGGCCGCGCCGTCTCCGTCGAGCTGGACATCCCGACCGTCGATGCTCTCGCCGCGGTCGTCCCCCCCTCCCGCTACAGCAAGGCGGGCGTCAGGGCGGACTGGAAGAAGGCCAACCTCGTCCGCGACGACTACCGGCTGCTCGCCTGCTCCACCCTCATGAGGGTGGCCGGAGAGGCCTTCCGCCTCTTCCCCACGGTCGTCAGGGCCACGATGTCGGCCTGCGCCCTGGTGACTGACGCCTCCACCGGCATGACCGGGCGCGGCTGCCTCCTCTCCGTGGTCTTCGACCGCCCGACCTGGGAGACCATGGACCCCTCGTCGGCAGTGCCCGCCGACTGCGTCGGGCGATTCGCGAACAGGACGGACGTCGCCCAGGACGGCTCCATGCGTCCCGTGCAGCCCTTCCCCCCGGCCTGAGAAGTTCGCAGGAGGCAGGAGCCAGGAGCCAGGGGAGTTTCGGCTCTTGTTTTCAGCTACGCTTCTATTGGCAGCTATGTATTGATTAGCCTGTCCAATAGGTTGTGGCAATAATTGTCACATATCCAGATTTCTTACAGCCTTTTTTTTTCCCGTCCTGACTTGTTGCCGCCCCTCTCCGGTTTAGACCGCCGGCTTGCCAAGTGGCGGTTCGGGAAAGTGTCTGACCATGGCCGGTTCGGGTTGCCTGCTGGCCTCGGGTCGGTCGGGAGACTGCCAGCCCAGTGCCAGTTCGCGTGACCGTCTTGCCCCTAGGCGGTTATCATGAAAGAGTTTCCGGGGCATCGCCACAGGTGACGCCCCGACATGCAGCCGTGTTGCATGACAAGGCTTTCATGGACCGGGGTGCCGCCGTGCCTCATGAAGGTGTAGGGAGAGCTCCAGCCCAGTGCCAGTTCGCGTGACCGGCTTGCCCCTTGGCGGTTAGGGAGAACTCAAGCCCAGTGCCAGTTCGCGTGACCGGCTTGCCCCTTGGCGGTTAGGGAGAGCTCCTGCACAGGCCCTGTTCGCGTGACCTACATGCCCCGTGCCGGTTCGGGGGGTCGGCAGTCTGACAGCGTCACCATCATTAGAATTCCTGTGGGGCACGACGGAAGGAGGGGAAGCCCCCCTTCAAGGGGACTGAGGTTCCGGGTCTTGCGAAACGCTCGGCTGAGGCTCACGATGCCCGTGTCCTGAGAAACTGAAACGGTCGGAATCCCGCTTCTGAGGGGCCGTAAGGTCCGGGCCGGTCGAACAGGCGCACGGGAAACGACTTGGACTGTGCTTCCGGAGACTGGTTTGCGGTCATCGTTTCGCTATCCTGAGTTTGATGGCTGGACGATCGTGCAGGATCACGCTCATGCGTCATTAAGACGTTGCGGCATTTCTTGTATCATGGCCATAAATGCGGTAAAAAGTTATTTGTCCGCTTCACTTGCCGTCTCGCCGGCAATCATGTCGCGTCGCGGGCTCCGGTCGGCTCCGGGAGCTCGGGATTGTTTTGGTTCTTAGGAGGGAGGAGGCCGCCCGGCTGGCCCGTGAGATGAAGAAGCCCCTGTCAAAGTTCATGGAAGCCTATTTCGGCGAGGGCATGGAACTCCGTGTGAGGCTCTTCAACGTGCTCGCGGCGGGGGGGGCGGTCATGAGCCTCGTCACAGCGGCTCTGGCGGTGGTTGTGGGAAGCGGGGCAGTCCATGTAGGGGTCTGCCTGACGATTGGGGTCATTGCCGTCAGCCTTCTCACGTACTCCCGGAGAACGGGTGACTACCGCACCTGCTACACGGTGTCCTCCGTTTCCGTCTTCATGGTCCTGTTCCCCATCCTCTTCTTCACGGCCGGGGGCTACCGGAGCGGGATGCCGGCCTTCTTCGTGTTTGGCGTGGCCTTCACGGCGGCGATGCTCGAGGGGAGGAGGGCCGTGGCCTTCTCGCTGGTCGAGCTGGTACTGTACGCTGGCATCTGCGTCGTCGCCTACCTTTGGCCCGGGACGGTGCAGGAGCTCCCCGGCGAGAGGGAGATCATGGTGGACACCGTGGTGGGGTTCACGGCGGCGAGCGCCGTCCTGGGGACCTGCCTGTTCCTCCACTTCAGGATCCTGGGCGAGCGGCAGAGGAGGCTCGCCGACCTGAACGAGATCCTCGAGGGCTCGAACCGGGCGAAGACGGAGTTCATCTCGCAGGTCTCCCACGAGATGCGGGCCCCTCTCGCCGCCGTGTCCGTTAACGTCCAGACGGCGCGGGAGATCCTGGACGTCCCGGCGAACCTGGCCGGGACGCGTGACACGGAAGACCCGTGGCTTACGGAGGACCCTTCGGGCCCCGCCGGCACGGGGGCCTTCGAGCTCCTGGAGGGCGCCCAGGCCGAGATCATGCGGCTCGCCCGCATGGTGGGCGGAATGCTGACGCTCGCCACCATGAGCGAGGGGGCTGTCATGCGGAGGGTGGACCTCTCGGCCCTGACCCGCGGAGGCGCCGAGGCCATGAGGCCCAGCCTCGCGAGGAGGGGGAACGTACTCGCGACCGAGATCGAGCCGGAACTCTCGGTTCTCGGGGTTGCGGACTTCCTGGCTCAGGTGGAGACGAACCTTCTCACGAACGCCAACGCGCACACGGAGAACGGGACCGTCACCGTCCGCGCCGCCCGCAGGAGCCGCGAGATAGTCGTCTCGGTCTCCGACACCGGATCCGGCGTGGCCCCTGAGCTTCTTTCCCGCGTGTTCGAGCGAGGGGTGTCGGAAGGCGGCACCGGCATCGGGCTGTACCTGTGCAGGAGCGTCGTGGAGTCGCACGGGGGGAGGATCTGGATTGAGTCGGAGCCCGGGCGGGGGACGACGGCGTCTTTCGCACTTCCGGAGGACCGGAGTCCTGCCGAGGCAGGCATCGGGCGGGGCGGTGCTGACGGGGAAGCCTCCGGGGGAGCGTAGACGGAGGTCGGCCTGGAGGCTGGCCGCATCAGGGCCCCTGGGCGTCGGATAGCTGGACGCCGGCGGAGGCCTGTCTGCCAGCCGGTATGCGTTGCCCTCCAGGAATGGGATGGAAGGTGAAGAGGAAGGGAAGGCGAGGTCGGGAAGAGGAAGGCTGGGAAGGGAGGAAGGCTGGGAAGGTAGGAGGAAGGCGGGGAAGGTAGGAGGAAGGCTGGGAAGGTAGGAGGAAGGCTGGGAAGGTAGGAGGAAGGCGGGGATGGGAGGAGGAAGGCGGGGATGGGAGGAGGAAGGCGGGGATGGGAGGAGGAAGGCGGGGATGGGAGGAGGACGGCGGGGCAGCGAGGGGGAAGGGGGGGGATCTCGGGGATGGAAGGGGACCCTCG
>JAISFP010000117.1 GCA_031263525.1 Deltaproteobacteria bacterium
GTCCCGCCTGCTGACGGCTAGTCAGGGGCGGCTCCGTCCTGCGGCACGCCACGTCACTTGGCCGATCGTGCCAGCTGACGGACCGTCTGGGGCGGCTCCGTCCTGGGCAGGCAGCGTCACCGGCCCGGTCCCGCCTGCTGACGGCTAGTCAGGGGCGGTTCCGTCCTGCGGCGGGCCGCGTCACCGGCCCGGTCCCGCCTGCTGACGGCCCGTCTGGGGCGGCTCCGGCCTGCGGCAGGCCGCGTCACCGGTACGGTCCCGCCTGCTGACGGCCCGTCTGGGACGGCTCCGGCCTGCGGCAGGCCGCGTCACCGGTCCGGTCCCCCCTGCTGACGGCTAGTCAGGGGGGGCTCCGTCCTGCGGCAGGCCGCGTCACTGGGCCGATCCTGCCAGCTGACGGCCCGTCAGGGCATCTCTGTCCTGCGGCAGGCCGCGTCACCGGCCCGGTCCCGCCAGCTGACGGCCCGTCAGGGGCTTCTCCGTCCTGCGGCAGGCCGCGTCACCGGCCCTGTCCTGCCAGCTGACGGCCCGTCAGGGGCGGCTCCGTTCTGCGGCAGGCCGCGTCACCGGTCCGGTCCCGCCAGCTGACGGCCCGTCAGGGGCTTCCCGGGGCTGAGGCGGCCCCGGTCAGGCGGGCCGGTCCGGCCCGGTTCGTTCTCTCGTCAGGCGGCGCCGGCGTTCCCTTCGCCGTCCCTCTGGCGGCGGAAGGACCACGGGAAGGGCGACAGGGACACCCCCGTGTCCACCTGGTCCGTGCCCTCGGCCTTCTTGAGCCTGCGGGCCAGGACAAGGGTGACGGGGAGGAGGACTATCTCGAAGGCGGTCTTGTAGACGAAGTTGGAGATGGCGAGCTCGGCCCAGAGGCCGCCCCCTATGACGCCCAGGAAGGCCACGGACGCGAAGACCAGGGTGTCCACGGCCTCGCCGGCCAGCGTGGAGGCCGCGAAGCGCCAGGCGGGGGGCCTGCCCGGGCGTCTCGCCTTCATCCTGGAGAGCACGGCGGCGTTCACGAGGCTCCCGGCGAGGAAGGCGGCCAGGCTGCCCAGGGCTATCCTGGGCGAGAGCACCATGATGGAGTTCCATGCCCCGGCCCCCTCCCAGCCCTCGGGGGCCGGGAGCAGGGAGACCAGGTGCAGGCACAGGAAGGCCAGGCCCAGGCAGAGGAAGGCCGTCCAGATGACGGCCCGCGAGCGGGCGTAGCCGTACACCTCGGTCATCAGGTCGCCCAGGATGTACGTGAGGGGGAAGACCAGGGTCCCCCCGTCGAAGGAGAGCGGGCCCAGCTCCACCATGCGGGTGGAGGCCAGGTTGGAGACTATGAGGAGCCCGGAGCACAGCCCTGCCGCCGTCTCCAGGCGGAAGGACCCGCCCCGGGCGGGGACGGAGGGCTTGTCGGTGGAGTCTGTCATGTGTGGGTACGTTTTCTGGGGGGGGAAGCCTTGTGGGGAAAGAAACATGTTGATGATGCGGAAGCGAAGGGCTGGTCTTCCTCGGTGCGCGGCGTCATTGTCTCATGGCCTGATGGCTCATGGGCGGATTGCCGCAGGGGCGGATTGCCGCAGGGGCTGATTGCCGCAGGGGCGGGGGGGGGGAGGGGAGGCTGCCTGAGGCGCGGGGAAGGGCGGGCCTCTGCACCGGGGGTCACGTGGGTCCCTGCTCAGGCTGGCCTGTCTGCCTGGAAAGCAGGGCGGCTGGACATGGGCATGGCAGTCCGGGCAGGGAAGGGGGCCATGATCCGGACGGAAGCCTTGAAGCTTTGACCACGGGGGTCAGGCTCGCCCCCGGGCCTGGGCCGCCTGGGCGGGCAGCCAGGACGGCAGGGCCGCCTGGGCGGATAGCCAGGACGTCAGGGCGGCCAGGCGGCGCATGGACATGGCGATGCGGGCAGGGAAGGGGGCCGTGCTCCGACCGGAAGCCCCGAGGCTTTGACCCCGGGGGTCAGGCATGCCCCCGGGCCTGGGTCGCCGGGGCGGGTTGGCAGGGCGGCCAGGCTATCGGGCGGCGTGCCTGGACAGGCCAGCTTGGGGAGGGAAGGGGGCCATGATCCGACATGAAGTCATTCATGCTTTGACCCCGGTGGTCAGGAGCGCCCGCGGGCCTGGGCGGCATGCACGGAGGCTGTGGGCCTGGCGGCCGTCCGGCCGGGCTGCCGGGCGGAGGCGAATGGCCATGGCCGTCAGGGCAGAGGGAAGGGGGCCATGATCCGGCATGAGGCCCTTCGGGCGTTGACCCCGTGGGTCAGGGCGCCCCGGGCCTGGCCTGCAAGCACGGAGGCTGAGGGCCTGGCGGCCGTCCGACCGGGCTGCCGGGCGGAGGCGACGGACATGGCAGTCCGGGCAGGGAAGCGGGCAGTGATCCGGACGGAAGCACTCGGGCTCCGGCCCCGGGGGCCGGTCATGCGGGCCGGCGGGGAAAGGGCCTCACGGCCCGGAACCCTCGGCGTAGGTAGGGACGGCAGGGCCTCGTCTCAGGAGGCGGAGGATCGCGAGTCCGGGGAGGGCCAGCAGCGCCCCCAGGAGGTAGAAGCCCGGCCAGCCAAGCACGGAGACCAGCCAGCCCGAGGGGCTGGCCAGGAAGTTCGCGGGAAGGGCCATGATGCTGGTGAGTATCGCGTACTGGGTGGCTGTGTAGTTCAGGCGGGTCTGCGAGCTAAGGAACACCGTGAACACCAGGCCCGCGGCGCCGACTATGACGTGGTCCAGGGCCACGAAGAAGGCCAGGTAGTGGATCCTAGGGGGCAGGATCCACAGGGCGGTGAGGGCCGCCATGTTCACGGGCTGGAGCCAGCCGAAGATCCACAGGGCCTTCATGTTGCCGTACTTCCTGGAGACGGCGTTGGCCAGCGACACCCCGGCCAGGGTGGCGGTGAGCCCGAAGGCCTTGACCACAAGGCCTATCTCGGTCTTCGAGTAGCCCGCGTCCATGTAGAAGACGGTGTTCAGGGAAGCTATGAGCTGCTCGCCCAGGCGGTAGAGGAGCACGAAGGACATCAGGAGGAGCGCCCGGTCCCTGGCCAGGAAGTCCAGCACGGGGCCCTTCACGCTCTCGGCGAGGGTCCTGGGCCGCGACACGGAGGCGGCGGGCTCGGGGCTCCACAGGAGGGTCGTGGGCCCGGTCAGGAGCACGGCCAGGGCGGAGAGGACGAAGACCGTCTCCCAGCCCCAGCGGTCCGCGGCTATGAGCCCCCCTCCCGAGAGGGCCACCATGCCCAGCCGGTAGCCCCACAGGTACGCCGTGGACCCGTCCGCCAGGAGCTTCTCGGTCAGGAGGTCCTCCCGGCGGTACGCGTCCACGGCTATGTCCTGCGTGGCGGAGCTGAAGCTCACCCACAGCGTGGAGAGGGCCGCCGCGCCAAGGCCCGTCCCCCCGGAGATGCCGGCGGCCGTGCCCTCTGAGGCGAAGGACAGGAGGCCCAGCACCAGCGACACCTGGCTTATGAGGAGCCAGCCTCGCCTGCGGTTGCCGAAGGGGGCGGTGCAGTCCAGGATCGGCGCCCAGAGGAACTTCAGGCTGTAGGGGATCCTGGCCATGGCGAAGAGGCCTATGACCGCCACGGGGGTCCCCCCGTCACGGAGCCAGGCCTGGACCAGGGTTACCACCACTATGAACGGCGCGCCTGCGGCGAAGCCCATGGCGAGGCTGGTCATGACGGGCCGCATGCCGCCCCCGGCCCGGGGTCCCGAAGCCATGCCCCTAGTTGCCGGCCAGGGCCGGCTCCTTTATCCAGAGCTCGGCCGTTATGAGCCACTCGCCGCCGATCCTGGGCTTCTCGAAGATGAGGGTCCTCTGGCCCAGGTCGTGGCGGAGCCTGGAGTCGTATTTCAGGCTGAACACGGCCCATGCCCTGCCGTGGTCGCGGGGGTCCAGCAGTATCAGGGGCTCGGAGGCGGTGAGCTTCACGTCCCCGGACGTGCGGAGCTCGGAGGCCAGTGCCGTCCGGAACTGCTCGCGGGCTATGGTGCGGTCGGGGCTCCCCGGCTCGAAGAAGCGGAAGCGCTCGGCGTAGAGCGCCGCCATGTTGTCGGCCAGCTTGTACTCCTGGGACTGTGTCCAGCTCTTGAGCCTGCCCTTCAGGGTCTTGGCCAGTTCGTCGGGTATGGAGCGCCTCAGGTCCGGCCCGTCCCCGGCCATGAGCGGCAGGATGTCCTGGGGCAGGTGCGGCTCCACCTGCCTCCAGAGCCTGATGCCCGCCTCCTTGGGGATCTCCCTGGCGGGCGGGTACTGGAAGATGAGCGGAGTCCGGCTCTGGGGCCTGCCGACCAGGTACAGCCCCGGCAGCTTTATGTCAGGGGGGCTTATCTCGGCCTTGAGGCCCGGCCCCCTGATGCTCCCCTGCCACAGCCTGGCCATGTTCAGGCTGCCGTCCACCACCAGGACCAGGGAGTTGCGCGGGAGCGAGAGGAGAGCCGGGGGGGGCGAGGGCAGGAGCAGGTCCGGGTCGCCTCCCTGGCCGGCCGGCGCGGCAGGGGTCACGTCCGGGACAGGGACGTTGCCCCCGGAACCGTCCTCCAGGCCGGGGGGCAGGTCCGCCGGGAGGTCCCCGGCCTCCGCCCCCTCCACGGTGAGCCTCCCGGCAAGGGAGGGCTGGGGCGCGCCGTCCCCGGCGAGGCCCGCGGACGCCTGAGTCCTCCCCCCGGACCGCGGGAGGACCGGCCCGGCCATGTCGGGGCGGAGGAGGAACCAGCCCGAGACCATGAGGGCCGCGACAATCGCCGCGAGCGCTATCCTGGCCCTGCCCTTCGGGTATCCCCGGCGTCTCTGGCGGACGCCCCCGGCCGCGAGGCCCGCCGCCTCCTCCGCCACGGGCGCGGCCGACGACATGCCGCCAGCGGCTCGGGCGACGTGGGCGGGGGTAATCTCCTTCTTGCCCTGGGACCAGGCGGTCATGAGCGCCCGCTCGGCTATGACGTTCAGCTCCCCCGGGATACCCTCGGAAAACGAGTGGAGCGCCGCCACGGCCTGGGGCGTGAAGGGGTCGCGCCTCGCCCCTGCGGCCTTCAGGCGGTAGGCCAGGTAGCTCGCTGTCTCGTCCAGGGTCAGCGGGGGGAGCTCCACCAGGACCGCGCCGGCGGCGGCCGGGCCCGGGAACCCGGGCCCCGGGGTCCCGCACAGGACAAGCGACGTCCTCCCCTTCCAGGAGGGCTCGATGCTCATGAGGCCGGGCAGGTCGGACAGGGTGTCGCGGCCCAGGTGCTGCGCCCCGTCCACGGCCAGGACGCAACGGGCCCCGGAGCGGACCAGGTCCGAGACCGCGTTCTGGAAGAAGCCCAGGAGGGTCTCCTCGGGGGCCCCGGGCGGGAGCCGGTCCTTCAGGCCCATCGAGTTCAGCGCCTCGGCGAGTATCCCCGAGAGGGTCGAGGCGCCCCTCAGGACGGGGAGCACCCTCACCACGGGGGGGAGCGCGGGCGGCCCCAGCCCCGAGAGGAGCGCGGTCTTGCCAGCCCCCTTCTCCCCGGCCACGACTATGAGCTCCGGCGGCGGGGCGTCCCCGCCCAGGAGGCCGCACAGCCGCACGAAGGCCGGGCCCCGGAAGAGGAACCCCGGGCTCAGCTGCGACCTGAAGGGCCTTTCCCGGAGGCTGAAGAAGGTTTCGTAGTCCATATGATCGGGGCATCCCTCAAGGGGAACGGGGTGAAGAGCAACCTGGCATTATACAGTACCGCCGGGAGGCTTATCAACGGCGGCAGGCATCTCGGCCTCTCGGACGTTCCATGTCCGGACCAGGGCGCGGGCCTGGACGGGCGGCAGAGGCCGGGCCGCGGAGGCAGCGGAAGCGCCGCGGACGGGAGAGATCCGGAGGGAGAGGCCTGTAGAGGAGAGGCTGTTCGGGAGCCGTCGGAAGGGGCTTGTCGACAAGAGGCTGGTCGCGGAGTTGCCGGCGGAAGAGCCGGCTTGAGGAGAGGACGGTCGGGGGTCGCCGGAGGGGGCATGGCCGAGGAGAGGCTTGCCGGAAGGGACCGGGAGCGAAGAGGAAGGCATGGAGCCGACGGATGGGGCCGGTCGAGAAGAGTCAGGCTTTGAGCCGGCGGGAAGGGCCGGCAGAGGAGAGTCTGGCTGGAAGCCGGCGGAAGCGCCGGGCCGAGGGGAGAGGCATGGAGTCGGCGGAAAGGTCCTGTCGGTGGGAGGCAGGCCGTGAGCCGGTGGAAGGTCCTGGGCCGAGAAGAGTGTGGCAGGAAGCCGTCGGCAGGGGTCTGTCGCTGGGAGTCTGGAAGGGAGCCGGCGGCAGGGGTCGGTCAAGGAGAGTCAGGCAGGGAAGCGGCGGGTGAGGCCGGACTGAAAAGAGACAGGCTGAGAATCGGCGGGTGGGGCCGGGCCGAGGAGAGTCAGTCAGGGAAAAGGCGGGTGAGGCCGGGAAGAGGAGAGTCAGGCAGGGAAAAGGCGGGTGGGGCCGGAACGAGAAGAGTCAGGCAGGGAAGCGGCGGGTGAGGCCGGGCGGAGGAGTGTCAGGCAGGGAAGCGGCGGGTGAGGCCGGGCGGTGGAGAGTCAGGCAGGGAACCGGCGGGTGGGGCCGGGCCGAGGAGGGTCCGCCGGGGAACCGGCGGGGGGGGCCGGGCGGAGGGGGGGCG
>JAISFP010000285.1 GCA_031263525.1 Deltaproteobacteria bacterium
TCATCTTCCCTATTTCAGTGGCGAATCATAGAGAGGAGATACCATGTCTGGGGGTTTTCCCGACCTTTTCACCTTTGGATTGATAGCTAAATTCCGACATTTCATTGGACGGGTAATAATAAAGGTGACGGCGGCTCAGCGTCCGACCGTCTCTGGTCTCATGCCGGCATGACCCCGCACGGCGGGGCTCAGGACACCTGCTGCGTCCCGGCTCCGAGGGCGGCCAGCGCCTCCAGGGCCTCGCCGTAATCGCCGGTCAGGATGTCGTCCGCGACCTCGTCCACGGCCTTCTTCAGCCCTGCGGACGCAGCCGCGACCTTCTGGAGCCTCATGAGCTCCTCGTCCACCCGGGGGAAGTCGTGGGACTCCAGGGCGTCAGATAGACCTTCCACCAGGGCAAGCAGCTCCCTGTCACTGGCCGTCAGCCCAGGTCCGCCCGTTCCGGGCGATCCCTGCGAGCCGGGCGTTCTTCCAGCCCCGTCCGCGTCCCGCCCTGCCGGCCCCGTTCCGTCCGCTCCCAGGCCGTCCAGGCCCGTTCCGACCGCGGTCGCGGCCTCAGAAACCCAGCGCTCCGGAGCGGCCTCCGGCAGGGGCCCTCCCGGCCCGGCCTCGGCGGCGGGCGAGCTCAGGTCGTGGATGCTCCGGAGCAGACGCCCTAGGCTCTCCCTGAACAGGGGAAGATCCGAGGCTATCCTTGCCAGGTCCCCCTCGCGCCCGGCCTTCTCGAGGGCCGCGGCACCGGAGGACAGCGGGGAGGCGCCAATGTTGGCGCAGGCGCTCTTAAGCGCATGCACGTCTATGGTAAATCTTGACAGGCCGGCCGTATCAGGAACAGCCGACAGTCTTGCCAGGGCCCCCTCTGCGTCCCTGCCGAAAATCTCCAGGAGCCTCATGTACCTGGCCGACCCTCCCGCCCGGGAGACACCCAGGTGTATGTCCACGCCCTCCAGGATAGGCATGGCCGAGCCGCCGTAACCGTCCTGTCCGGTTCCGCCGCCGTAGCCGGGGGACCCTCCCGGGGCCGCTGACCAGCCTCCGTTTCCGTAGCCGGGGGACTCGCCGGTGGCCGCGGACCAGGCACTGCCTCCGTAGCCGGGAGCCCCTCCTGGACCTGCGGGCCAGGCTCCGCCGCCGTAGGCCGTGGATCCTCCGGAGACTGTCGGGTCTACACTGCCTCCGTAGCCTTGCGACCCACCGGAGCTCGCCGGCTCGGCGCTGTCCCCGTATCCGGACGGCCTGCCAGGTCCGTCGGAACCAGTGCCCATGACGGTGCCGGCACCTAAAGTGCCATCCGTTGCCGAGGCGTCTGCTGATCCGGCAAACCCCTGAGAGCCGGAGGGAGCTCCGGGGCCGCCCGGGGTTTCGGAAAGGACCGGACCCTGCCCTTCCGTGCCGGCGATTCCGCCCCCCGGAGCCTCCGCCCCCGCCTCGCGGAAATCTCCCGCCCTGCCCGTGCCGGCTCTGTATCCGTGCCGAACCCCGGCATCTGACTTGCCCATGTTCCCTGAGCCGTCACCCGCTGCCCCCAGCGCCATTCCTTCGGAAGACTGCAAGCCGACCTTAGGGACGCCCTGCCCTGGAGCCTCTCCTGCCATGCCTCCGGCTCCGGTTACCCTTCCCTGGCTCCCTACGCCCGCGTAGCCTACCGGCTGCCCTCCGGCCGGCACGCCTCCGGACAGCCCTGCTCCCGGGCACCCGCCCGGCTGGCCTCCCTCCGGCCCGCCTCCGGACAGCCCTGTGCCAGGGTAGCCGCCAGGCTGTGCTCCTGGCGACTCGCCTCCGGACAGCCCTCCGCCCGGGCAGCCACCCGGCACCGTCCGTGCCGACCGGCCTCCGGACAGCCCGGCGGGCGGGTAACCCCGCGGCGGCCCCCCGACAGGTCCGCCTCCGGACAGGGCGACGCCCGGGCAACCCCCCTGCGGCTCCCCGACCGGTCCGCCTCCGGACAGCCCTGCGCCCGGGTATCCCCCCGGCGCCATCCCTGCAGACCGGCCTCCTGAGAGCCCGGCGACCGGATAGCCCCCCGGCCGGCCTCCGCCCGGGGCGCCTCCGGACAGCCCTGTGCCCTGCAGCCCTGCGGGCATTCCCCCCGATGCCCTTCCTCCGGGCATCACCGCTCCCGGCAGGCCGCCCGGGAAAGCTCCGGGGATCCCCCTTAGCCCGCCGCCTGGCACGAAGCCACGCCGGACCGTCCCGGAGCGGCCCCGGTCCTGCGCCCCCGCCACGGTTCCAGAGCCGTCGGCCGGCCTTCCCCTGCGCAGGGTGATGGGGATCCACCTTGCGAGCAGCCGGTCGAGCCTGGCCGGATCTATGGGCTTCGTGAGGTAGTCGTCGAAGCCGCTCTCCAGGTACATCTCCCGCATGCCGCTCACGGCGTTCGCGGTGAGGGCGACAACGGGCACGTCCTTCCCCCCGTCGAGCTCCTTGATCGCCTTCATGGCCTCGATGCCGTCCATCTCGGGCATCATGTGGTCCATCAGCACGAGGTCGTAGCGCTTCTCCCCGGCCATGCCCACGGCCTCCGCGCCTCCGGATGCGAAGGAGAGCCTCATCCCGTAGGGGAGCAGGAGCCCCTCGGCCACCATGAGGTTGGACTCGTAGTCGTCCACTACCAGCACCTCGGCCCCGGGCGCAGTGAAGCTCGCCCGCGGGATCTCCGGGGCCTGCCCGCGCCCCTCGTCCAGGGGCCCCATGGGCTCCCAGTCGGTCACCTTCTGGAGGATCCGCGCCCGGAAGGCCGAGCCTTCCCCGTAGACGCTCTCGGCCTCGATGTCGCCGCCCATGGCCCGGCAGAGGCGCCTGGCTATGGCCAGCCCCAGCCCCGTGCCCTCCACGCCGCTGTTCCGCCTCTCGTCCAGGCGCGTGAACTCGCCGAAGAGCTTCTCCAGGTCCTCGGGCTGGATGCCCACGCCCGTGTCCCTCACCTCCATGGTGATCCTGGCAAGGTCCTCTCCCGCCGGCTCGCAGGACACTGAGAGGGCGATGCTCCCCCGGTGTGTGTACTTGACCGCGTTGGAGAGGAGGTTCAGGAGGATCTGCCTCACCCTCCCGGGGTCGCCAATCATGAAGCGGGGGATGTCAGGGGAGACGTCCAGCGCGAGCTTCACGGGCTTCTCCCCCATGCGGACGCGGATCAGCTTGATGATGTCGATCAGGAGCCCCGACGACCTGTAGCTGGAATTCACCAGCTGGAGGCTGCCGGACTCTATCTTCGAGAAGTCCAGTATGTCGTTAATGATGGTGAGGAGGTTCGCCCCCGCGCTCCTGATGCCGTCTATGTACTCGAGCGATCTCGCGGAGCCGTGCTCGCGCCTGGCAAGCTCCGAGAATCCGATGATGGCGTTCATGGGGGTGCGGATCTCGTGGCTGGTGCGGGCCAGGAACTCGCTCTTGGCCTTTGACGCCATCTCGGCTATGGCAATGTGGCGGGTGAGCTCCTCGGTGCGGGCCTCCACGGCCTCCTCCAGGGCCCTCCCGGATCTCTTAGATCTGACGAACATCACCCCCATAAGCAGTATGACCAGCGCCAGGAGCACCAGGCCCGCCGCCATGAAGGGCATGCGCGCCCTCGCCATGGCCCCGCGGTAGTCGAAGACCCTGGAACGCCAGCGGGACGCGATCTCCTCGGTGTCGACATGCCTCTGCGCCTTGGAGAGCACCGACCTGAGCTCGGCCTCCCCGGGAGCCACCCCGAAGAACGAGTCCGAGCTCCTGTCCTCGAGGGTCAGGTTGGCCTTGAAGAAGGGCCTCTCCAGGTAGTTGGTCATGGCCAGGAGCTCGTTCCTGGTCCCCATCACCAGATCGACCTCGCCGCGTTCCAGACCCATGTACGGCGCGGTGTTGCCCTCGTAGACCCTGGCCCTGGAATGGCCGGGGAACCATGCCCAGAAAAGCTCCGCCTTGGCCGTCCCGGCGCTCAGGCCCACCCTCAGGTCGGGCACGTCCTCGATGCCCACGTCCTGGAAGCCGGAAAGGGACATGAAGGCGTAGCGGTCAGTTATGTACGGGGCGTCGGTCCAGAGGAACCTCCCCTCCCGCTCCGGGCTCCGGAGCAGCTCGGTCAGCACCTGGAGCCTGCCCGCCTCCAGATCTGCCAGGGACTCCTCCCAGCTCACCGGCCGGTCGTGGCCGGGCCTGATGTCGAGGCCGCTCAGCAGCGATATCTCCCGGAGAATGTCCACGGCCGCCCCCTGGAACTCCCCCTCCCTCTCGTTCCAGAAGCTCATGGGATAGTTGTCGTGCTCCAGGCCAGCAAGAACCGGCCTCGCCTCCTCCACGGCCCTCCTGGTCCACAGCCGCTCGTCCGGGGTGAGGGACGCCAGGAACCTGTCCCTCTCGTACGCCCTTCTCCCCTTCCGCCAGATCTCCTGGAATGGCGCCCTCCCGCTCCGCTCCAGGTGCCTCTCCACGGCCGAGACGAAGGGAGCGAGCTCCGGCTTCGCCGCTGCCAGTGCCACCTCCGCCGTCACCATGGGCAGGATGTTCTCGGCCGTGACCTCACCGTACGGGTCCAGTGCCGCCCTGTAAGGACCCTGGACAACCAGCGCGTCAGCCTCTCCGGCGGTGAGCGCCCGCCAGGCCTCGCCAGGACTCCGTACCGGGAACGCCATGAAGGGCTTCTCCACCGAGTCGCGGGCGGCGGCGTAGTCGCCGGACCCTTTGAAGTAGGCGTAGCGCACGGCCCTGACCGCGGCAATCTCCGGAATAGGCCTTGATCCGGGAAGCCTCACGTACTGTATGGGCCTCTCGGCGACCGTGGAGGTCTCGGACCACGCGGAGGCCCGCGCGCCACTCTCCCGGCCCAGCACACGCCTGCGTTCGGCCGGGGTGACGAGCGCGAAGTCCACGGTGCCGGAGGCCAGCCCTTCCGCAACCCCGTCGGCATTCATGACGGCGGTCTCGAACTCTATCCCGAAGAACCCGGAGAGCCACCCGCAGAGCTCGTCCGCGGCGCCTCCCGTGCCACCGTCAGCCTCGGGGAAAAGTTCCGTGGTCCTCTCCCCGGCAAAGAAGAAGGACCTGCGGGCGGCCTTTACCCTCTCTATGGCCTCCGCCTCCGCACGGGTGATGCCCGGGACGTCCAGGTAGCCCGGCCTCCCTTCCGGACGGCCCTCCCCGGGCCTGGGGATATGGCTCCTGGGCTGCTGGGCCAGGGACAGGTCCTGAAACAGCATGAGCGCCGCCGCTATCGCGGCGAGTCCCGTGACAACCTGGGCGAGAAGCCCTGCGCAAGGCTTTCTTGATCTCATTGTCGGGTCCGGACGTGCCCCTCCGCAGGCGCAGGGGGTGCCTGCGGAGGGACAAATAAGGGTGCATCGCGTCCGGATCCTCCGCATTTGCGGAAAGGGATCCGGGCCCGGAGGCGCAAGGCGGCGGGAGCCGGAGCGGCCCCCTGATGGGCCAGGTCCGCGGTCCTGAAACCCGCCGGGATGGCGGGTGTTGCCGCGGAGGCCCGTAGCTGTCAGAGGTAGAGTGCGGAGTCCCGCGCCGGCGGCACTCCCGGCCGGCAAGGTCGGCCTTCGAAGGCGACAGGTCCCGTCACGGCCCGGCAGGCACCCTGCCAGAGCGGAGAGGGAGTTCCCGGCGGGGCCAGAGCGGAGAGGGCGTTCCCGGCGGGGACAGAGCGGAGCTGGCGTTCCCGGCGGGGCCAGAGCGGAGCTGGCGTTCCCGGCGGGGACAGAGCGGAGCTGGCGTTCCCGGCGGGACCTGAGCGGAGCTGCCGTTCCCGGCGGGACCTGAGCGGAGCTTGCCATCTCCGCCGCGGCCCCAGGCGGCAGCAGCAGCCAGGATCCCGCAGTGCCCGGCACGGTTTTGCCGGATGGACTGACGGGATCACGCAGGATCTTGCCAGCCCATGAGGAGATGGCCGTCCCGTCAGGGTTGGCAGCAACTTGCCACCTCCCTTAAGGGACCGCCAGGAACCTGCCAGGTCCGGGGGGTTTGCGCCAAAGGGGGCCGCAATACATAACCTGAAGCCACATGTTCACGATCTCGTAAGATCCAGTCATTGACACGCCATGTCTTGCCATGTCCTGGTCCTTCAAGACCGTCGGCAACCGCAGACGGTTACTGCGGAGCAGGCCTGCGCGAAACCGCTCTCTGCCCACTGTTCAGGTATTGTCCCGGACGGCTACCTGCCGTTCAAGGCTACGAGGCTGATGCGGCTACCTCCTGGAGGACAGGAAGCGTGCCATGCCCTGAAGCCTGCCCTGACAAAACCTGACAAAACCTGACAAAACCTGAAGGCAGGCTTTCCGGAACCTACGAAAGGGCAACCGGGGCAGGAATCCCACAGTACTTTATAACAGCCGCCGCAGAGTGCGACTGGGCAAGCTGCAGGGTTCCCCCCAAATTGTGCCAGGCAAGCGGATCGTCCGCGCCCTGAGGGCCTTCCCAGGAACAAACCGGGGCGCAGTGTCCGGGCCGGTTAGGCATGGGCGACCCTCCCAGACTGCAGGAGGGGGCAGGGTCTGTCCCCACCCGTGGCTCCAGGCGGCCCCGCGACCGTCTCCCACCAAAAGGCCAGTAGTTCACGGGACGAACCGCTTCTGAACAAACGGTATGATAGCTTGTCAAAAATGTCAAATTCGGCCCTTTTTCCTGGATCAAGTCAAGGAGACATGCTCCTTTCACGCCTGAACACCCGTACGGACTGACTTCAAAACCGCCGAGAACTCTGCCGTGGGGCGCGGGGGGGGGGGGGGGGGGGGGGGGGGGGGGGGGGGGGGGGGGGGGGGGGGGGGGCGGGGGTCCGCGCCACTTGTACACAACTACAAGCCGGAAGGTCGCGGGTTTGACTCCCGATGGTGTCACTGATTTTTTTTCAGTGCACCTGATCCTTCCAGCCGCACCATGGCTCCGGGGGTTTCTAACAGAAATGAGTACCGGAGGATTTCTGCGTACAGCGCGGCCCACTGACAACTTTACCGCTATCTGTGAGCCGACTGTCTAGACAATGTGGGATCCTTAACATCTCACAACCCTATAGGCCTCCACGGCCTGTTACGGGATAGCTTTACTTTATGGAGACGGAGTGTGCTTCCTGT
>JAISFP010000295.1 GCA_031263525.1 Deltaproteobacteria bacterium
GGGAAGGCCGGCCCTGCGGGCGGGCGCGGTGAGCGCCGGTAGCTTCGCCCGTGGGCACCCCCTTGTTTCTGCAATGAAGAAGCGGGCGTCCCCGGTCGCAGGGGAGCTGAACAGTTACAATAAACCTTATCGAGTTTGAACTAACTTTTCGTAACTATTCAAATGATCTCCCATGGGTAACTCAACAGTTGGATCTTCCCAGACAAATTCCCTCGCCTGAAGCTATTACCCGATTAATTAAATGTCGGAATTTTGACTGTCAACCTACGGGCGGAAAGACTGGGAAGCACCCCGGCCCTGGCATCTTATCGTCATGATTCGCTCTATAACATGGAAAAATATTTCGACATTTACATAAACTGGCAAGACTCACCCCCATATGGGGTATTCATAGTTGATTCTTAAACTTCAAGGATTCCTCATCAGAGCTTCCGTCCTTCAAAATGTCCTGAATTACAGTGACACCTGAATAGTTGCACTTTGTCTAAGTACCCAACTTTTCTATCCTTGACTTTGGCCAGAATATTATAGTTTTGCCCAGTATATTTCGTATTTTTTTATGGGTTCCCGTCGATTGTTTTTAACAATTTTGACACATGATTCAGATTATAGAACCTTAAAACATTGTCTCGTTGTTTTCGGCGCATCTTCACACTAACACGAAATTGCTTCCGCAAATACAAAATTCCAATTCCTTTTTGTTTAATATTTTTTTAATGCTATGTAAATTTTTTAAAGGATTAACCTCATGGCTATAAATATTACTCTGAGATTGATTTGGCATGATAGCGGCTGGAACGGCAGTATATGCAGAAATCCTAGTAAAAATATCTACTGTGGCGGATCATTTTCCTACATTAGCGACACGATCGCAAAAGAGAGAGATATAGAGTGGGAATCCAGGCCAGATGTCTCGGGCAAACATTGCTCTCTCCTAGATAGACAGCCCCCTTGCTGTGTAAGTTGCAATGCTTTCGGAAAAGAGGCAACAAAACTTTTCGTAAGTCCCCCATCCTTTTTCGACTGTACAGGCGTTCTAATTGACCTACCGCCTGCCACCTCCTGCACCTGGGATTACGAATCCATGTATTCAGATGAAGCAAAAACGGATCTCAGAGGTGAACAACAATACAATTCTGATAAAAGACTAAGCCTTGCTAAACAGTACTTCGGCAGCCTCACTCCTGACAAGACAATAGTCATTTATTACTCAAACTATAGTAACCCTTTCAGTGAAGAGGAGCTAAACAAATATGTAGTTGTCGGCATATCAAAATTGAAGGAAATTGGCGATATCCTTTACTTCAACGATGTCTCTCAACAAATATCTGAAAAATACTCAGGGGGATTTGTTTGGCAGATGCCAATCAGGTCCGCATATCCCGAAGAAGGTTTCTACATTCCTTACGACAAGTATGCCGACGACCCTGACATCCTGGAACGTCTCGTCTTCGTCCCAGACAATTCTCGCAACTTCAAATTTGCAACACGCACTGTTGGCGACGATGACATGATAAACCTCATTGAACGGTTTATCTCAATTACTAATGTTCTGATTGAGCTGGATGATGGAACACATGTTTGGAAAGACAAAAAAAAATGGCTAATCGGTCTGCTTTCAGATATCTGGAAATCCCGCGGAGATTACCCTGGACTTCCTCAGGTATTAGCATACCTTAACCGCGAAGATCTCACGCAGTCATACCTGGAACACTCAGCTCATGGTAACAGTGTCAAAGCTTACAAGGATATCATATCGGAAATCTCTAAGGACAAAACTACCTCGCGTAAGATACTTTTACTAGGCGAATCCAAGTCAAAGTTGCTCACAGAAGTTCTCCCGCTCTTCAACCTCTCCCGAGTGCAAATATCGAGCCTGATTGACTTCAACGGGGAAGACAACAGCGTGACCGCATCCGCCGATGATATCATCGCCAACCCTTACATTCTATGCGAACAGTATGTCGGATCTAACCCTGACGATTCAATATCGTTCTACCAAATCGACAACGGAATTCTTCATTCTTCCCAAAACGACAAAAGCCTTTTCGATGCAGGCTCAGCCGAGAGGTTCCGAGCGCTATGTGTAGAGGCTCTCAAACGCGACAACAACTCATTCACTTCCGCCCAACACCTGCTCGACCTCGTTAATGTCCGTACCTCGCAAATGCATGAAAGGCGCAAATATGCTTTCAACAACCGCTATTTCGATGTTGACCGGGATACTCTTTCAAAGGCTCTCCAATTCCGCAAACATTCCGATGGCAACCTATACCTTTACCTTAAAGATGTGTATGAGGATGAACTTCTCATAAGGAAAACACTGGAAAATCTTATCAGCCGACCGGACATTCATCTGAAACTGCCAGTCACCACCGACTCTTTTTACAATCATCTCTATGATGATTCAAGTCTCCTCAAAGATGAAGACGATTATAAATTCGCAATCCGTCACCAGGCTGAAGTCTGTTCACAGCTCTTCACCAAAGGCCTATGCGTAATTTCCGGGTCCGCAGGAACAGGTAAAACCACCCTGATTAAATCTTTCATAAATCAGATACTGAAGACTGAAGGCTCCGGAACTTGCATATCCCTGCTCGCTCCTACCGGAAAAGCAGCCGATAGAATCCGTGAAAAGATTGGCAATGAAAGCGGCAAAAATAGAATCGCTCGAACTATACATTCTTTGCTCAAGGAAAACGGATGGCTTAACAAAAATAATTTATTCAAACGTAAAGGTGGCACTCAAGTAAAAGGTGTATCCACATTCATCATCGATGAATCATCCATGATAGACTTAGGCCTTTTCGCCACTCTTTTCCGTGCAATCAAGTGGAACAACATAAAGCGCCTTATTCTCATAGGAGATCCTAACCAGTTACCTCCGATAGGTAGGGGTAAGGTGTTTTCCGACATTATAGAATGGCTGAAGGTGAATAACGAAGAACGTTCCTCGTGTCTGGGTTACCTGGAACACAATATCAGGTTATTGAATAACGCTGTAATAAATGCAGGACGAGGAATACCGGATCTCGCACAGATTCTTATGCAAGAAAGACAAACGGACGGTACCATATCAAAATTTCAACGTGAGAAGATTCTCCTCCAAATCCAGAACGGAGGAAAGATCGATAACGACCTTACTATAGTATATTGGAACTCGCCGGACGAATTGAACCAACTTATCAATGATAACCTCCATAAAGATCTTGACGATAACGAGCTACCAAATGACTTGGAGTCAAAATGGCTCCGCGCGATTGATTTAGGTGATTGTAAAAAGAATCCTTACCTCCTCCAGGTAATTTCTCCATTCCGTGGGGAAGAACATGGTACCGACAGCCTTAACATTATGCTTCAGAAACTCTTGAATGGTAAGAATTCTAACAAAATACTCGATGGCATCGCATATTTTGATAAGGTAATTCAATGCGTCAATCGTTCCTACGCAGGTAAATACTCCATAAAAGCCTATAACTTCATAACCGAAATTCTAGAACCAGTCGAGCTTTTCAATGGAGAGATGGGTTTTACGTCATACGACTTACTCGACAAAACTAACTGGCACAAACATTCCAATATTTCGAGGTTTGTAGTTAAGTTTAATGATAAACACCACTTACACGTCCAATATTCAAAGAATAATCCTAAACCGTCTGACAACCTCGAGCTAGCTTACGCCATATCCGTGCATAAATCTCAAGGTAGCGAATTCGATATCGTCTATGCTGTTATTCCCAAAAAAAGAAGCATACTTCTTACTATGGAATTACTTTACACAGCCGTCACCAGGGCCCAAAAAAAGCTCGTTCTTTTTCTCCAGGATGATGTGGAAACCCTATCGCGTCTTACTAAGATTGAACAATCCGCCATCAGACGAATCAATTCGTCTGTATTCCACTTTGTACCTATTCCTCATGAGCTTTCGTACCCTATATCCTGTTTTGATGAATACAAGGTGCACTCTACATTCTCTGAATACTTCGTTCGCTCAAAATCTGAAGTGATTATCGCGAACTCCCTACATCAGGCGGAATTAGACTTTTTTTATGAAAAGCCTCTAAAAGCAAAGGATAATACCATGTTCCTGCCGGACTTCACCGTAATGTTCCAGGGAGAAGAACACTATTGGGAACACTGCGGTCTCCTAAACTTGCCAGATTATGCCGCCCATTGGAACAAGAAAGAACTCTGGTATAATAAACATTTCCCTGGCAAACTACTTATAACCCGAGAGGGCAATGATCTTAGCTCACAAATTAAAAAAATCATGTTCGATAATTTCCATATATCTTTATAGTCTGAAATCTGGATGGTGATCCGACTCAGAGTTCACTCCAGATTGCGACGTTTCAGCAATAATTCAATAAGGGTTTCAAAAACTTCAGTTTGCCGCGCATATAGGTAACCGTCAAGTTTCTCGTGTGTCAACTTTTTAAACCTGAAAGTGTCAAGTTATTGCCTATATCTTCTCCATGTTCCAGCACAAGGAGATATTTCTGTTCATTAGATTAGTCGAGGACGGGACTAAAAACACTTGTCGAGATAGCGAGGGATGAACAAAACCAGAGCAGGCATGTGGTTGGCGAATTCGGAATTGATACAAGACAGACTGAAACCTGAAGCGAAAATGAATATGCCATATGCTGAGGCATAACAAAAAATTATATGTATGAAACAAAAATTATGTGACTACAGTTGATTTCCTCTACGCTTAAACACGTTTGGCCTGAACCTGGACGGTGACACAGGGCTGGTCTTGTCCCTTGGATGAAGCTGAACATGCGTTCTGGATAGGCCGACCCGACGGGCCTTCGACTGCTGCCGGCCACCTGATCTCGTAAATGAGCGATACATGTGCAGGTGGAGGCAGACGCATTACGGTAATAATACTTATTATGTTGATGTTGATGCAAATATTTGGATTGATTTTCCTCATGAGCTACCATGATATCGTCTTGAGTCTGATTCGATTTACCATTTGCTCAAGGAAGTTCTACCTTTTCTAAAATTCGTGGTAACTGTTCAGGTGCCCCCAAGGGGAGTTCAACAGGGGGCCTTTCCAGCCAGAATGCACTCTGCGGGAACTCTTCCCCTCCACATGAAGTATTCATTGTTGACTTTTCAACTTCACGGGGTAATCATCGGGGTTACCTTCCGCCGAAAAGTCACTCAATGGAGGGGCACCTGAACAATTGCAATTCGAAAAGCTAAGTCAGACTGTTGCCCAAATTATCCATTCAAATGCCATCAAAAGTTATATTCCGTGCTGGTAACTGTTCAGGTGCCCCCCCACGGGGAACTCAACAGGAGGCCTTTCCAACTAAAATACCCTCCACAGAAACTCTTCCCCGCCATATGAAGTATCCATTGCTGACTCTTCAACTTCAAAGATTCCTCATCGGGGCTCTCATCCTCCGAAAATGCCCTCAATAGCCGAAAGACAAGAACGTTTTTCCTATATCACGCCAAATTAATAGCAGATCAATAGCGGAATTTATACCCATATATAGCTTAAAGCATGGAGACTACCTCCGGCCCCAGACTGGTCTCCTTCCGAGCCCAGGCTAATCCATTCCTCACAGAGCTCAGGGCCACCTTTCTCCGGGACCAACGTGCCCCTTTGGTCTAGGAAAGCCTCTTTCCCAACCTGACTCGCCCTTTTCATTCACAACTCTATTTTTTTGGCACTGCCTAACTTCTCGGGCAACACGTCTACCCTACTCTGGTCACGGGGGGACTCTCTTATGAAAGGGTATGCTAATGAAAAGATAGAGGATTATTGATAATCGCATTGATCAGTTAAATCTTCATTAAAAGTGTATCCGTTCACGGGGGGGGGTTAGGGTTGTGGAGCTGGACTCATCCGCCGGCCCGGACTCCAACCTATCTCGCCTTCTATAAACTTCGCCCTTTAGCCCTTATTACCCCGGAATTTTAATCTGGCCCGAGGGTCCCTCTTCACTGTGAGCTAGGCCGTGTGAAACTGGCCCAGTTCTCCTCCCCCTCCGGCCCTAACCCTTCCCCAAAGCTCTCACCCATTCAGAACTAACCCCTGCCCAAAGCCCTCTCACCTCTGCCCCTGCCTGCCTCAACCCCGCCAACCCAAGGCCCTCTCACCCTTCGCCCCTGCCTGCCTCAACCCTGCCCCCAAGCTCTACCCGCTCCTGTCCTTACCCTTTCACAATCTCGCCGTGAAAAGGATACCTGAGGGCCAGATTTAATTTCCGGGGTATTAAGTTCCCCTAGGGCTTCAGTCCTCCAAGCGTCCAGGGCGACCTGCAGGCCTTTTAGCCACCCCGGTATCTGTTCACAGACGAAAGCATGTGAACCTATAGCAAGACCCATATAATCTTAATTCCTGGTGCAGGGCGGCCCTCCTCCGATACCAGGACAGCTTTCCTCCGGGGCCAGAGCGGCTTTCCTCCACCTCCAGGACAGGCTACCTCCGTGGCCAGGGAGACCTACCCGTGAACGGATACAGGTTTTCTTACCACCTAGCCCCCCTTCCACGATTTGTTGCAACACCGACATATCTGCCAGTCCAAAAATGCCCTATCCCCTACCTCTCAGCCCCGATCTTTTTAATCTTGACCGGCCAATACCTGCCCTTTTCTCCCCTGTCCTCATAATGATGACCTGCCAGGAAGCGTTCTTTCTGCTCCCACTTTATCTCCAAACACGCCCCTGGGGTCGGTTAGCACCCCGACCCATGAAAGTGAAATCATGCCGTCACACAACATGCTGAAGATTTACCGGCACCTGCCTCCCCCCTCCAAAAAAATCGTGTTGATAATTATTACCCGTTAGGATAAATGTCAGCCAAAATGTGAATCCGCTTATTACCCCCCCAAAGAGCACAGGAAATAAACTTAACTACGCATCTATCTCCAGCACTAGTCCTAGCACTGCCTAGCATTAATGCAATGAATACAGCATGTTGATTATCAATCTGTCCAATATTTTCAGTCCTCCGACACTTACCCATGCTCACATTTGCGTGACTGTGTAATACGTCGCGGACATTTATCCTAACGGGTAATAATAAACCAAGTCATAATATTTTTTTTATAACTCTTCAGCTACCCCTCTATTGAGGACTTTTTCGGAGGAAGAAATACTTAATGAGGAACCCTAGCAGTTGAATAGTTAACAATGGATACTTCATGTGGTGGTGATAATTTTCTACAGATGGCATTTTAATTGGGAAGATCCCACTGTTGAGCCCCCCCTTGGAGGACACCAGAACAGTCACCTTCTTGTTTTAAAATAGTCACAATGATATGCTTTGTTGTGAGTGAAACAACAGTTTTTCTGTTGCGAGCTATCATTAGGTTTTTTTAACACAACTAATGGAATTTTGCTAATTTCAAGTTTTTTTCTTTAGAAAGGTTTTATATGTCTGGAATTTTACATATGGACATTTCTTGGGATGCAGAAGCCAATGTTTGGATAGCTTATTCCAAAGAATTGCCAGGATTTGGACTTGAGTCTGATTCGTTTGATTTGTTACTCGCGAAGGTTCTCACTGCTTTACCCGAATTTATTGAGTTAAGTCAGACTCTCACCAAGTCATTTAAAAACAAACCATCACAAATTATTTTCCACACTACAAGACAAATCTCTTTGTCGTATAACATGGCTTCCTAATGTCAGATTTTGAAAAGTTAGTTCAAAATAAGCTTAAAAAAAATAAATGCATATTTATAAGATTCGGCAAGGACGACCACTCTATTTGCTATAGCCCACTGACAGATAGAATATTTGTTGTTTCAAAAAAAATTAAATCCAAGGATCTAGCAAATCAAATTTTAAAAGATGCGGGTTGTCCTAAAATTTAATAATGTTTTTCAGTAACTGTTCGGGTGACACTCTATTTAGTACCCTTTCGCAGGAAGAGAGCCCTAATAAGTAACCCTAGAAATTGAAGAGTCAACAATGGATACTTCATGTGGGTTTGAAAATTTTCTGTAGATAGCATTTCAATTGAGAAGATCCCGCTGTTGAGTTCCCCTTGGGGGGGGTGCCTGGACAGTTACTTTACTTGAAACTATTCAGGTAATCCTCTATTGAGGACCTGCTCAGAGACGGAGAGCCCTGACGAGGAACTCTTGAAATAGAAGAGTCAACAATGGTCACTTCAAGTAGAGTCGCAGAATTTACACTGAAACCACTTCGCCTGGAAAGATCCGCTGTTGAGCTCCCCTTGAGAGTCACCTGAATTGTTCCATTTTCTGTATCTGTTCACAGACGAAAGCAGAGGAAACTCAAACAGAACCCAGATCATCCACATTCCTGGTGCAGGTGGCCCTCGTCCGCTGCCAGGACGGCCTTCCTCCGGGGTTATAGCGGCCTCCCTTCAGTTCCAGAGCAACCTTCCTCCGGGTCCAAAGCGGCCTTTCTCCATGCCTGAGTGACCTTCTTATACCGATTATGGATTAAAAATGCATGAAAGCCAAAAATAATGTGGTTGTCAGGCATGAGGAGTGCCAGATCATATCGTGCATCTTTATCCTATTTTTTGTATTACCAGCTCCAGGACAGGTATTACCCAGTCGGATAAATGTCCGCCAAAATGCGAATTTGCTTATTTACAGCCATATGCTGAATGCTTGGAGCTTAATCTATCTTCGGCATCAATATATGGTTAATATTATATGAATCAATGCCATATAAGTGCTATTCTTTTGTATGCAATTTTTATTCCTGCAACACTTAACTATTCTCATGTTTAGTTTCCAGTGTAATACGTCACGGACATTTATCCGACTGGGTCATACCTCTGTGGCCAGTGCGACCTATCCGTGAAAGGATACCATTTTCTATATTACCCGTTAGGA
This sequence comes from Deltaproteobacteria bacterium, assembly GCA_031263525.1. Taxonomy (GTDB): domain Bacteria; phylum Desulfobacterota; class Desulfarculia; order Adiutricales; family Adiutricaceae; genus JAIRZX01. The sequence continues at coordinate 8,841 of JAISFP010000295.1, forward strand.
TAAATGTCCGCCAAAATGCGAATCCGCTTATTACACCCCAAGGGGCGCAGGACAAGGAACTGAACCAACCTTCAACTTCTAGCATTAGTTAGTTTCAAGGCAGTGAATACAGGAACTTGCATAAAACCCGGTCTAAAATTTTCAAGTCCTCCAACACTTACCCTTGCTCACATTTGCTTGACTGTGTAAACCGTCGCGGACATTTATCCTAACGGGTAATATAAATCGTTTAACCGTTCAGGTGCCCCCCAATAGTAGCTCAACAGAAGATTTCCCCAACCAAAATACCCCTTCTTAAACTATTCCCCTCCACATGGAGTATCCATTGTTAACTTTTCAACTTCAAGGGATCTTCATCAAAGCTCTCTCCCTCCGAAAAGCCCTCAATAGAGGGGCACCTGGAAAGTTAAGAACTGAGAAATTACAACTTAAGAAAAACTAAGGCCCTAAATTTTGCAAAATCAATGGACACATTGAGTCTAATATTATCCAATTGTAGATACTTCATGATGATATAAGTTTTAAAATATATAACAACCTCTTAATGATGTAATTCCACTCTCCGAAGCATTGTCACCAACTTAAGGGAAATGACGTATTGAAATTTAACATAATGAGCAATATGTCGAGATTTAATTATGTATATAGATATCAGTAATTTCTGTTTACAAGGGGGATTAGTCGCTTTCGCGGAGCCCCGACGCTCACGGGGGGGACTGACTCCGGCCAGAGCACCACATTAGGTGACCAGAGTATCCCCTTACAAGGATAGGATGGCTTTCCAAGTTGGCCCAGCAGCATAAGCAAATGTTACGAATGGCTTCCCCAAGCCTTCGCTGTGAACGGATGCCTTATTGGGCATATCCCATATCCCTTAAGTTGGTGACATTGGTTTTGCCCCTAATTCTTCCGGTTTGTCGCAGTGTGTATTTGTCTTTTCCGGTTTGCTCCTGTCTTTATCCAGGTTATTTCTGTCTTTCTCAGGTTATACCTGTCTTTTTCCGGTTGTTCCTGTCTTTCTCAGGTTATACCTGTCTTTTTCCGGTTATTCATGTCTTTTTCTTTTGTGTTGCGGCTATTTCCGGTTTGTTCCGATTATTTACCGATTTGTTCAGGTTCCGAAGCAGGTTCCTGACGCAGTAGAGCCGCCGGACTGCGGATTATGAACTTCATGGGGAATGGGCATTTCCCTTTCGAAGGGATCAGGCGACTGGTAACATCTGCCGTAGTCGGATAGACCGTTCATAAGCCGAACTTTCAAAAAAAGTGCAGCAACTGCTGAAATTATGGGAGGATGAATAAATTTTTGAGTTGCACCCGGCTTCCGCCGGATCGCTTTCTCGCACTCATGCCAAGGAGGAGAAAATGATGGAAAACGCCGAGACCATCCCAGCAATTAATTCCACTGCCGCGGTGGCTAACTGGCTTATCATCAAGAACCTCGTAGCTCCGAGCGATCTTGCCCACTTGAAAATCTAAAAGATGCTTTTCCTGGACCGGGGAAGGCACCTCGTATATTTTAACTGCCCCCTCTTCGAGGACCCCGTTGAGGCGTGGAGGGACGGCCATTTCGTTAGGCCGGGATGTTACGCACTCAGAGATTCCGGGTTCGAAGTCATAATACCGATTATAGATTAAAAATGCATGAAAGCCGCAAATAATGTGGTTGTCAGGTATGAATGCCAGATCATATCATGCATCATTATCCTGTTTTTGTATAATTGGCATAATCGAGGGATATGTCATCCGCTACTCCAAATTAACGTGGCTGGGCACGTCGAAATGACGCTTAGTGACGACGGCCTCAGAAATTCAAGGAATGGTTTTGGGACAAAAACTGGAATTTCGGGATGTAGGGTGAAATATATATTTTTTGCTGAATTTTTAGTTATCATTATGAATACATCTTGCTTATATATAATATCGCATAAACAATATCCAAATGGACATATTGCCCGTTTAATTAAATGTACGAATTTTGGCTGTCAGCCTATGGGTGGAAAGACTGGGAAACAGCCCAGCCCTGCTATCTCCTCGTCATGATTCGCACTAAAACATGGAAGAAGATTCCGACATTTAATTAAACGGGTAATACCTCCGTTTTTAAAGTTCCGGCATTGTCGGACCACCGAAATGGATGTTCGCAACTGTTAGTTTATAGGCATGGCATGAGTATCATTCTTTACTTTAATGGATTGTCTTCCGGCATTCAAGTGGTACCGTGCTTGAAACAGTCATGCGTGGAAAAATTTCTATACAATCTTAGAAGGAAAATTATATGCTGAATAAACTTATATTTATCCTCAACTGATGTACCATAAGATCTTTCAGAAGTTGACGATATTGATATGTAAAAAATCTCATGGTGTAATAAATTTTATATGATGACAGTTAATTTTGGACAGTCTTACATTAATGAGTACCATTTAACGATTGTCACGAAGAGATGATAATTATATAAATCAAATAGATAAAATTAATTATAAATATATTATAAAAATATAAATTTATAATTTTCATGACAGGTAAATATTTCATGGGCATACTGATTGAAAATGAAGGACATTTTTTCACTGTTACGTTCATCTTCGTCAGTTTCGGTACCCGTAGCTACACCCGTTCCCTTTCCCGTAGCCGAGCCTGTAACCGAAGTCGTAGCCATAGCCGGAGCTGTGCCCGGAATTGTACGCTCTGATGTCCTTACGCCATGGCCTCCTTGATTGCGGCGGCTTTCTCGGCGGCTTCCCGGATGCCCTTCTTCGCGGCCTTTCGGCTCCTGTTGGTGAGGGCTGTGGCGAGCCTTTCCGCGAGAAGGATCAGGACCACCGTCGCTATGAGCATAAGTGTCGAGAGCGCGTGTATCTCCGGGGTGATCCCGCGCTTGACGGACGCGTAGATGAAGATTGGGAGCGTCACCGAGTCCGGGCCGTGGGTGAAGAAGCTGATGATGAAGTCGTCCAGCGACAGCGTGAAGGCCAGCATCGCCCCGGCTATGATGGCGGGGGTGAGGAGCGGGAGCGTCACGCGGGTGAAACTGAAGAAGAAGTAGGCGTTCAGGTCCCTGGCCGCCAGGTCCATGTCCTTGTCCATGGTGGCGAGCCGGCTCCGGACAGTGAGCGTCACGAAGGATATCTGGAAGGTCACGTGCCCTATTATGAGGGTGAGGAATCCCATCTCGAACAGCGACGAGAAGGCCCTGAGGACGCTGAAGGCCATGGTGAGAGCCACGGCCATGATGATGTCCGGGACGACTATGGGGAGGTTCACGAACAGGTCGAGAATCCCCGGCTTCTTGATCCGGGAGAGGCCCAGCGCCAGGGCGGTGCCTATGACGGTGGCGGCAACCGTGGACACGGCGGCCACGACGAGGCTGTTCCAGGCGGCCTCCAGGATGTAGGGGTCTTGAGCGAGCTTCCGGTACCAGTCCAGGGTCCAGCCCCTCCAGGAGAGCCCGAAGCGCGTGTCGTTCAGCGAGAAGAAGATCACGGCCAGCGACGGCACGTAGAGGAGCGCCATGCAGGCGTAGGCCGTGACGCTGAAGGCGATGCCGAGCCTGAAGCGGTGCATCAGTACATCTCCCCCTTCCGCGTGAGCCTCGAGGTCTTGAAGAGGGCGAAGCTCAGAAGCGTGAGCGCCATCAGGGCCAGGCTCAGGGCCGCCCCGAAGGGCCAGTCGCGTGACTGGCTGAACTGGTTCTGGATGAGGTTGCCGATGAACATGTACTTGGCCCCGCCCAGGATGTCGGTCACCACGTACATGGCCATGGCCGGCACGAAAGTGATGACAACGCCCACGTATAGCCCGTGGATGGTCTGGGGGAGGATGGCCTGCATGAACACCTTGTACTTCGTGGCGTACAGGTCGCGGGCCGCGAGGGGGAGCCACCAGTTCATGCGCTCGATGGAGGCGTAGAGCGGGAGCGCGGTGAAGGGGAGGAACGTCGTTATCATGCCCAGGTACACGGCGAAGAAGCCCGGGTACAGCGGGGAGCCGGGCGGCTGGAGCGTCAGGAACGAGGCGAGCTTCGCCAGCGGGTTGCCGGGCCCCAGGATGAGCTGCCAGGCGTAGGTGCGGATGACCACGTTGGTGCAGAACGGCACGGTCAGGAGCACCAGCCAGACGAAGCGCTCGAAGGAGCTCTTCCTGGAGGCTATGTAGAAGCTCAGCGGATACGAGAGCACCACGCACACCAGGGTGGTGAAGAAGGCTTCCCTCAGGCTCCTGAGCATTATGAAGATGAAGTCCGGGCGCCAGCCGAAGAGGTTGAAGCCCACGAGCCTCATGTAGTTTTCCCATGTGAAGGTCCAGCGTATGGTCCCGAACTCCCCCCTCTCCGCCAGGGACAGCACGACCAGGCTCAGGCACGGGGCCGCTAGGAACACTATCAGGCACAGGGCCCCGGGGAGAACCAGGGCTGCCGTGAAGGACTTTTTCCTCAGTCTGTCGCCTCTGGCGGTGTTCCAGAATCCCGACCAGGATGCCAAGATGCACCTCCCGACAGGTTCGTTCCGGCAAGCCGTGCTGCCGGCGTCCCGCCCCGCGAAGGCCGCGGGGGCGTGCAGCAAGAAAAAAGCGCCCCCTTCCGCGGGAGGGACGCTCGGTCCCCCTCGCGGAAAGGGGCTTGGGACGGGGAGGCGGGCTCCCGGAGACGGGCGGCGAGAGTTCGGGACAGATTTACGGGACGGTCTGTCGGGGATGACCTGCAGGGAATGGGGCACGGACCGCAGGCCAGACGCTCCTGCGGGTCGGCGGCGTCCCGTCAATCTGGGCAGTGCCGGTCTTCCCTGTCTTCAGGGCACCGTCCGTCCGGTCATCCTGGCTGTCCGGGCGGCACATCGGGTATTCCGGGCTGACAGAGGGCAGGCCTTCCCGCCTGCCAAGATCCGTCCTTCCGGCCCGTCGGGATCCCTCCGTCCGGTATTTCGGGCTGAACCGGCGGCGACCTTCCGGCCGTCCGCCTGTCTCTGCTCCGGTCTCCAGGCCATCTGGGCTCCGGGCCTCCGGGCTAGGGCCCCGGCCTGCGCCGGGCCTTTCCGGTCTTCCGGCCCAGCGTCCGGCCTTCAGGTTTCCCAAGGGCCGGACCCCGGCGGGGAGTTCCCGCCTCGCGATGTCCTCCGGGCCGCCCGCCCACTCAGGCGGAGCCGCCCCCGGCCGCGACGGCCAGCGGAACGTCGTCCCGGCCGTCAACGAAGCCGAGGCACTCGGGCTCGGCGGGGCCGCCCCGGCTTTCCAGGGTCAGGATTTCCGAGGGCCTCAGGTACAGAGTCACCTCCTCGCCGGGGATCCAGTCCCTGGCGTGGTTGGACGTCAGCACCTGCAGCCGCGAATGTGGCTGCGTGCCGGGGTTCCCGGAGACGAGGTTCCGGAGAGAGAACACCAGCTCGACGTTGTAGCCGCGGTAGCGGACCTGCTCTATGCGTCCGGTGATGTCCACGAGACCGTCGCCGGGCCCGGAGGGCGGCTCCAGCATGAGCGAGTCCGGGTTTATCAGCACCAGGGCGCTCTCCCAGGGCACTGGGGCGCCCATGGGGACGTCCATGAAGGGGAGCCTCGCCGTCTCGGGGTCGAAGGCGTCGCGCTCGGCCCTGAAGACGTTGGCCTTGCCCATGAACTCAGCCACGAAGGCGCTGTTGGGCCTCGAGAAGAGGAGTCTCGGGCGGTCCTGCTGCACTATGCGGCCCTCGTGGAGGATGGCCATGTCGCTGGACACGGTCATGGAGTCCTCGCGGTCGTGGGTCACCATTATGAAGATGGTCCTGAGCCTGCGCTGGAGCTCCAGGAGGTCCTGGCCCACCTTGCTTTTCAGGTAGTCGTCCAGGTGGCTCATGGGCTCGTCCAGCAGGAGCACCTTCGGCTGGTTAACGAGGGCGCGGGCTAGCGCCACGCGCTGCTGCTGGCCGCCGGAGAGCTCGTCCGGATAGACCTTGTCCAGGCCGTCGAGCTGCAGGGCCGAGATGGTGTCCCGGACGATGGCCTCGGTCCTGGAGTTCAGGGCCTTCTGGGCCTTGAGGCCGAAGACTATGTTGTTGTACGCGTTCAGGTGGGGGAAGAGCGCGAAGTTCTGGAAGACGGTGTTCACCGGCCTCGCCTGGGGGGGGTAAGTGGTGATGTCCTCCCCGTCCAGTATGATGCGGCCCTCGTCAGGGAACTCCAGGCCCGCGATGAGCCTCAGCAGAGTGGACTTGCCGCAGCCGGAGGGGCCCAGGAGGGCGAAGAAGCTGTCCGGCTCGATGGTCAGGCAGACACGGTCGAGGACCCTGCCCCTGCTGGGGTCGAAGGTCTTGGAGACGTTGTCGATCACGAGCCCGCGCTCGGGCGGGGCCGGAAACTGGGAGGTGAGGGACGCCGCGTAGGCGGCGCCAGCGGCGGCTGAGGCGCCTGCTGCTGAAACCGGCAACTTAAAGGTGGTGTGGGCCAATTGCTGTCATACGCCTCCTCGCGGTCCTTAGACATATAAGGGTATAGAGGGTGAGTGGGGCGCCCCGAAGCGGCGCGCCCATCCGGGCCGGAGGGCCCGGTGTAGCCTTTTGAAAAAGACAGGCTCAGGGTAAACGGGGGGTGTAGGTCCTAGGACCTTCTTCCGGCTTGCCGGCGCGGCGCGGGCCGCTCCGGTGTCAAGTGTTCCGATTGCCTTGAGTGCATCATTTTGAAAATGCCGCCTCTCCCCCCCTGCAAAGCCGTTGGGGGAGGGTCCATACTCTATATTCTGGGACTTTATGAAGGCGTTAGGTGCCTGGTCGGGTCAGCCAGCTATAGATTGCTCCTAGGGAAGTGCCCGGCGGGTGCCGGGGTTTCGGCTCTGGCGGGCCGCCCAGGGTCAGGCTGCCCTTCCCGCCCGGGGCCCGAGGGTCCCGGCGGGCTGAGGCTGCCCCGCCCGGGGCGGCCTCGAAAAAAAAGGAAGGTATATCACAGTCCGGGGCTCCGGACAACGGCGCAGCCGGGCTCGGGGCACCCGGCCCGGCCGCCTCCTCTGGCGACCGTGCGGTCCTGCGACCGTCCGGCATCCCGCCCGTGTGGGCGGGGCTCCGTTCGGCAGCAGGACGGGGTACGAGCCACGGGCCGGGGATCCCCTTCGCGCCACGCCCCGGAAAGGGGGACGCCGGGAAACGGTCCGGTGTCTCGATGCTAAGTATGTTAAGCTCACGCCCCCTTTTTGTCAAGAGTTTTGGGGAAGCTTCAGGAGGAAAGCCCTGCGGCGCGGGTTCACGGTCTCGCGTTTCCGCTGGGAGGAAGCCCGCGCGAGTCCCGTATCCGCAGGCGGGCGCCCGGTCCCGCTGCGCCCGTCCGGGCGGGTCCGGCAACGACCGGCGTCCGGATCCGTTGCGCCCGGTCGGGCGGGTCCGACTTTGGCGGTCGTCCAGATCCCTAGCGCCCGGTCGGGTCCCTAGCGCCCGATCGGGCGGGTCCGGCTTCGGCGGTCGTGCAAATCCCTTGCGTCCGACAGGGCGGGTCCGCCTCCGGAGGCCTCCAGGTCCGTATCGCCCGTCAGGGCTGGTCCGGCAACGACCGGCGTCCGGATCCGTTGTGCCCGAGCGGGCGGGTCGCCGGCGGTTGTCCGGTCTCGTTGCGACCGGACGGACAGGTCCGTTGGAGTTTTCGAGACAGGCCCCCGCGTCCGACCTGGCGGGTCCCCCGCGGCCGTCCCTGGCCGCTCCCTCGCCGTCCCTGGCTCTTGATTTCCCGCCGTGCCTGGCGGGCCTGCAGATCCATATCGGCTCCCTGGCGGAACACTTTAATTCCAACCTTCCTCCGAAGGGGCGGGCGGGTCCGGCACAGCCCAGAGCCCGGCCGTCTGATTTCCCCGGGCCGGATGCCGGGAGCCTTTCCCGACCGGTTGCCTGGACACGGAAGGAAGCAGGGTGCCAGCAGGCAGGGAGTCAGGTTGCCTGCTCACCTTCGCTGGAACTTCCCCGGTAGCGTTCCGCATGAAGCCTTGGGTCCTGGCTTCCCCCAGCCTACCTCGGGCGGGCCAGCCACGGGCTCCTGCCTGCCGAACCCATCCTGAAGCCCAGTACCCTGACCTCTCTGCCGGCATTCCCCGGACGATGCTGGCCGGGTCCTGACCCTGCTGACCGGGTCTGGGCGGCACAAGCTTCGGCGCTCCCGTTGCCAGTCGGCCTCCCGCTGACGGCCTCGGGATCGGCCCTCCTCCCTCTCCGCTTCCTTCCCTTGCCAGGCGCCGGCCCTCCCCGGCCGGCCAATGGCTGTCCCGCCTTCCTCTCCGCTTCCTTCCCCGGCCGGGCACCGGCCCTCCCAGGCCGGCCAATGGCCGTCCCTCCTCCCTCTCAGCTTCCTTTCCTTGCCAGGCACCGGCCCTCCCAGGCCGGCCAATGGCAGTCCCTCCTCCCTCTCCGCTTCCTTTCCTTGCCAGGCACCGGCCCTCCCAGGCCGGCCAATGGCCGTCCCTCCTCCCACTCCGCCTCCTAATCCCGGCCAGCCGCCGGCCCCGGCTTCCTCCCTGCCCGGAACCGGGGGTGTCCGTGCAGGCGCGTCCATGAGGCGCGGGCCGGCTCGCCGGATCCATCCGGGTTTCCCCGCGCCCGCGAGCCCCCGGACATCGTTTGGCAGGCAGAACATTTTCTGACGGGTCAAAGGCCTCTCTGAGGGTCCCCAACATCTCTTGACAGGGCGGGAGCGCGAAATTAAGATTCACATATCCGGTTTTGGAACAAGGTCAGAATCCTTGGCGGACCCGCCGCTGTGATGGGGGACGGGCGCGCGTTACGGGGCTTGACGCCCCGGCCACTGGGCCAGCACGGCCCGGGAAGGCTCCCGCGGGCCCGGACGATCCCTGAGCCAGAACACTTTCCGGAGAGCCTCGCGAGGCGCATGCGCGTCATGCGGGGAGTAGCAGACGGGTGAAGGAAAAACCCCTCTTGGACTTAACGCACAGGTCCGGGCAGGGGTTTCTGCATTTTTGCCCCCGGCTCCCGGACCGTCTCACCCGCAAGGGAGGCACGTCATGTTCAAGGTAGCCGAGCACCATTCCACCCCGCAGCTGGAGCTGGCGGCGGGCGCGACAACTTTCCTCTCCATGGTCTACGTCCTGGCCGTGAGCCCGATGATCCTGTCGTTCGCGGGCATGCCTAAGGACGCTCTCTTCACGGCCACGGCCATAGCGACCATAGCGGCCACGCTCCTCATGGCGCTTTTCGCGAACCTGCCCTTCGCTGTGGCCCCGGGCATGGGCATCATTGGCTTCTTCGTAGTCATCGTCACGCAGATGGGCTTCACCTGGCAGCAGGCGCTGACCGGGGTGCTCGTGTCGGGGGCGCTTTTCGTCCTGCTGTCGCTCTCGCCCCTCCGCGAGAAGGTCCTCCGGGAGGTCGCCCCGGCCCTGCAGCACGCGGTGGCCGCGGGTATCGGCCTCATGATAGCCCACATAGGCCTCCGCAACAGCGGGCTGCTCGCGGTCGACCCGTCGGGCATGTACACACTGGGGACCATCTCCTCAGGCCCGGGCCTCCTGGCAATCATAGGCTTCTTCGTGACCGGGGCGCTCATGGCGGCGAACCTGCGCTTCGCCCTCCTCCTGGGCATCGTCGCCACCACCATCATAGGCATCCCCCTGGGCGTGACCGAGACCTCGGGGCTGTCCTCCGGCGTCTTCGCCCTCCCGCCCAGTCCCGGGCCGGTGGCCTTCCAGTTCGACTTCTCCGTCCTCGCCTCCGGGGCCTTCTGGGGGGTGGTCCTGACCCTCCTCTTCATGGAGGTCTTCGACGGGCTGGCCGGCTTCATAGCCCTCTTCACGGTCATGGGGCCCAGGGACGCGGAGCTCTACCGCCACAAGCTGGGCCGCGCCTTCATAGCGGACTCCATAGGCGTCCTGGCCGGTGCGGCCGCCGGCGTCTCCCCCAGCTGCACCTACGGCGAGTCCGGATCGGGCATTGCCATGGGCGGCAGGACCGGCATGACGTCCCTGGCCGTGGCGGTCCTGTTCGCCCTGTGCCTTCTCCTCTCGGGCTTCTTCCTCATGATCCCGGCCTCGGCCGTCACCCCCGCGCTGGTGATGGTCGGGCTCCTCATGATGTCGTCCCTGGTCAGCCTGAACTTCGGGGACATTTCCGAGTCCTTCCCAGCCTTCGCGATCATAGTCATAGTGGCCTTCACCATGAGCCTCTCCGACGGGCTCGCCGTGGGCTGGCTCATGTACATCATGATGAAGATCATACGCGGGAAGAAGGCCGAGCTCACCGCCACGGTCTGGGTCGTGGGCGTTCTGTTCCTGGCCAAGGAGATCCTGGCCAGCTAGAAAGGCCTCGCCCGCAGGCCGCAGGCCTCCTGCCGAGGCGCGGCTGGCCGCCTCCGGCCAGAAGGCCCGGGCTGAGCGCGAGAGAGGGCCGGGGAGTCACGTCCGCGAGGTTCCCCGGCACCCTTCTCCCTGTCCGGGTGGATGGGGGGAGGAGCCCATGGCCGGGGGGGGAGGAGCCCATGGCCGGGGGGGAAGGAGACCATGGCCACCATGACATCTTGTTGTCATGGAGGCCTTCCAGTTCAATTTTTTTGGGGTAAGGGGAACCTGAATGGTTAAAAATATTTGACATCTTAAAATCGTAAAGGTAAAATATTTATCGTTACATTGTTAGATATTGCCTCATCTCTTGCTGATCATTATCTTTTATGAAGTCAGAGTTGTTTTCGATTGAAATGGCCATCATTAATGACCATTTATCTCTATGTGGCAAAATGACTTGACCTCTAGAAATCAAAAGTTATAAAATTGCAACGAGGATCAGATCCTAGAAAGAGAATGGAAATCTATGGTTCAAAAACTACCTGAATTGACATATGGAATTCAGGATTTTACCCAGTTGCTTGAAGAGGGTGAAGTTTATGTGGACAAGACTTCGCTGATTTTGCAGCTCTTAAACGAAAAGTCTCATTCTATCTTGTTGACAAGGCCTAGGCGGTTCGGCAAGACGCTTCTTATCAGCACGATGGAGCAGATCCTTCTGGGCAACAGGGAGCTTTTTAACAATTTTGCCATAGGTCAGCAGAATTCCGGACATGACTGGAAATCTTCCCACGTGATTCGTCTGGATTATGAGTCGCATGGGGACAATAGCCGATATTGTCGAGGATAATTTAAAGAAATATCTTCATGCACTCTCAAAGAAGTACGGAATAGTACCACAAATGAACCAAAGCTGTCCTTCTCTAGCTTGGTTGATTCAGGAGCTTCATGAATCTTTCAAAAAGGTACCGATATCGGTTGATGGAGAAACCAGGACTGCCGATGTGCCCAAAGTTGCTGTCCTCATCGACGAGTATGATTCTCCGCTGATCAGTAACATGGATGACACCGAAAACCTTAAAGCCGTAAAAAAAGTATTGAGTAATTTTTACATGTCCTTAAAATCAGTAGCTCATTTTACACGTTTCTTATTCGTTGCAGGGATGACAACTTTTTCCCAATACTCTCCGTTTTCTAGTCTGAACAGCCCCACTGATATAACTTTCACACAAAAATATTCAACAATTTGCGGTTTCACTCCGAACGAGATATTGCGAAATTATATTGGACAGATTTTTGAATCTTATGATGAACTAATTGCCAATAAAATACTTTCCAAACATTCTACAATCACAGATTTGCTCAATTCTATCCGTGATTGGTACGATGGGTATAGCTGGGACGGCAATAGCAGAGTGTTGAATCCTTTGTCAGTCATCGCGTTTCTTAGGTGGAAACAGTTCGGACGATACTGGTATCACACCGGCGGTCCCGGGTTTCTACAGAATTTGCAGGCAACTGACGAAGATTATTTTAAGGTATTTTCTGAAAAATTATCTTACACTGAAACAGTTACTAAACATGAATTGGCTCAGCTATCCGCCACTTCGGCCTTAGTGTCAACAGGATATCTCACGCTCGATAGTACGGAGACAGTTGACATAAAGTCACCAGTGGTAAGGTATAATATTGCAATTCCTAATACGGAAGTGAGGATGTCGTTTGCCGAAGATTATTTAATTGGAATGGAATATCCATTTCTTTCTTCACAGGCAAAGAAAGATCTAATCAAGATTTCAACTGATTTTTCAAATGCATTCTGTGACCGTGATGGACCAGAAGCTGCAAGACTCCTTCAGATCTTTTTCTCCACTGTTTCGCATCAGAATTTTGAAGAAACTGAAGCCTTCCACAAATCCCATATAGAAAAGGCTTTGTACTTTTCTAGAGGACACTTGACGGCTGAAGAAAGCAAGTCTGAAGGAGATGCTGATTTTGTTCTTAAAATGCGCGGCCAAGTTTTTGTGATAGAAGTCAAATATCATAAGTTGGTGTCAGATGATGAAGATGATATTAAATTGACGCTCCCTGAAAACGCAAACGTGAAAGGAGCAGAACTTGACGATCGCGGAACAACCATTGGCTTGACAGACGCCGTCAATTTCAGAGGAGAGACAGTTAACTTGAAGAAATCAAGAAAGATGGAATATGATAAGCGCAAATCAAAGCTTCTCTCCAGAGGAATTATATTGTCATTTAAACAGATAGAGGATAAGGGTTATGCCACTCCTTATTTGATCGGTACTGCTGACGTTTGGGCAGTTGCCGTATCCGTGGTGGGGAGGGGCAAGGTTGCCATCAGTTACCTGCAAGTGGGGCATAGAGAAATATGATATATTGAATTTTTGTAACCATTCAAGTCTTCTCTCTTTTGAGGATCTTTTCCGTAGGAAGAAAGCCCTGATGAGGAGCCCTGAAAGTTGAAGACCCCCCTATGGATAGTTCATGTGGGAGTGAAGTGTTTCAATGGAGAACTTTATTTGTTGGGAAAATGACCCAGTTTCGCCCCTCTTGGGGTGAGGCCTGAATGGGCACGAATTTTCAGAAAATGAATTCACCCTGTAAAGATTCAAACATAACTTAGATCTTTGTGATCTTGTCCAGCAGATACCCGGTCATGTTCAGATAATCACGTCTTTTGAAGTTTACATGTTTTTCAGTTATAAAACATAGAGAAAATACAAAGGCATCAAATTTTAATAAAATAAGATGAATAGTAAAAAAAACTAAATAGGATGTATCGAGAAATGCCTTAAGAAAAGTTAAGGCGAAGCATTAAGAGAATCGGAAGCCTTTTCCATGATTTTGCAGTTATTAGTTATTATATTGAAAATTTTTATAAATATATCCTCGTTTCCGAACCTTGATGTATATGACTGGACGATATCAGAAACTGATGCTCTGACTTTGCCGATAGTATCATTTATCAGTCCAGACAGAGCGTTATATGGCAGAGAGAGGTCTCCGGCAAACTGTCTGTAGGCATCATCGTCAAGTTCATGAAAATAGCTGATGCCGCCTATAGACATTGCGAATGACTCATTGAGTGGATATATCCCCGTGCAGACAAGATCGTAAAAAGGAGCAAGAGTTACCCCTGTCCCGTCACGAGCGATTTCCGGCTGGTAATTGTAAAGAAAGGAGAAATTTTTTGCGTGGGCATCGTGATTTGCAATTATAACGTTGAAGATCGCGACTCTTGCAAAATCAACCACAGATGTCTTTTGTACTCCGGAACGGTTGAGCAGGGCGATACAGTCCCGGAAGCCAGGACCTCCTGCAATTTCATATTTTAAGGCATGGTTTATACCGAGAGCCTGGCAGAAGTCTTCCTGATGATAACGAATGACTCTGCCGTCCGCGACTGCCCTGTCGTATCTTTCCGTAATAAAGACCTCGGCCCCTCCGATATTTACGATATCTGACATTGGCACAGGAATGCCTACTCGCCTGGCCAATTCCATACAGAAAGCCTCATTATATGGCAAACCTTTAAAAATTCTGTGCGGCGGCTTAATGACGTGAGAAGTTGCCGCGAGAGAATTATCAGCCGAAATCAGGAACTTACCGTTCTCGTACCTCACAGGCAACTTGTTCTGAGCTCCGGCAAGCGAGATCTTTGCATCAAGAGCTATTATCAGATCGATCTGGTTTTCAGGATCCTTCTTAAGCTCAATGATGAGCTTGTCAGTGATATCTCTGTACTCACAGTTCAATTCAGAAACGTCCCGACCCTCCTCGACGATAATGAGGGCCCCTGCAGATTCCAGACCGTATTCCGTAAGGAACATGAATAAGTTATCGTGTGTAATTCTGAGTTTGGATCGCATATAACTCAAAAGGGCAGTATTTTCCGGCATAAAGTTTCCAAAAAAATTTTTCGTAATTTCAGAACCGAAACTTTGTTCTGAAACTGGCATCGAAAACGATATGGCCGGCCTGTCCGATGATATCCATTGCCTATCGTACGAGAAATAAAGTTCCCCTGACATGGACGGACGATGAAGACGACCGACGAATTCGCCTCCCCATGTGATCTCGAGATTGTTTTTGAATCTGTCTGCAATACGCGACAATTGCTTTTTATCACTCCCAATTTTTCTTGATAACGACAATAAGAAACAATCTGATAATTCAAAGGTTAGGCTTCGCGATGTTCGTCCCCGAAGCGTCAGAACGAAACATGCCTGTTATGCCAACCTAATGCCTATTGCAGTCTAACATAAACGGCAAAAATGTCGCAAGCTTTGCGTCCCTGATCATTTGACTTTTTTATGACAAGTTATTGAGCATGTCAAGATATGCAGAGACTATCTGTTGAGGACGAAATTGAATGCGAGCTTCATCTGAGAAATTAGACGGATGTGTGATTGCGGTGCAATATTACGCTTCCGGATAAATATTAGAAAATGTTGAAAGATTTTCCCACATTATGGGAGTGAGTCATGGCAAAGAGATACCAGATCTGGGTTCTTACACTGATTTCTCACCCCTGGAACGATAGCCCAAATTATAACATTTAACCGAACTCGTAATAAGTCGGAAGGCGGATTTTTTCGCATCCATTCAGGTGACTGGAGAAAATCAGGCCTTTCCTACCACCTTTCCGCTCTCCCGTCACCTCATCTTTTGACATCTCCAACTTTCACAACTGGTTCTGGGGGGGATTAATATTTGCACTGTCTATTGTATGCGGTGAAATCTCCTTGATGGCAGCCAAACAATTCAGTTTTGCGGGGGCCTGGCCGGCACGTGCCGGGCGGGGCCGGCCCGAGGCTCGCCGGGGCGGCGCCCCGAACCGGGCCGAGGACGCCGCTTTAGGGGGCACGGAGGCGGCGAATTTTGTTGACACGGCACGACCCCAAAATTTATAATGCCAACGTATCCGGACTTGTTGGAACAAGGTGAGAATCCTTGGCGGACCCGCCGCTGTAAGGGGGACGGGGGCGCGGAGCGGGGCTTGCGCCCCGGCCACTGGGCCTTGGCAAGGGCCTGGGAAGGCCATCCGTGCGCCCGGTCGATCCCGAAGCCAGAACACCATCCGGAAAGACCCCGGCGGCGCCCGAAGGCGCGCGGGGACGGCTAAGGCGGTCGACGGTAAAGACCCCTCTTGGACTTAATTTCGCTTTAGGTCCGGGCGGGGGTTGTTTTTTCCGTGCCCCCGGTTCGGGATCGGGATCGCCCCACTTCTGAAGGAGGCACGTTTTGTTCAAGGTCCTGCAGCACGAGTCCACTCCCAAGCTGGAGGTGGCGGCCGGAGCCACCACCTTCCTCTCCATGGTCTACGTCCTGGCCGTGAACCCGCTGATACTCTCGTTCGCGGGCATGCCCCAGGACGCCATCTTCACGGCCACGGCGCTGGCCACCATCTTCGCGACGCTCATCATGGCATTCGGGGCCAACCTGCCCTTCGCGGTCGCCCCGGGCATGGGGCTCAACACCGTCTTCGTGGTGATCGCCACTCAGATGGGCTACACCTGGCAGCAGGCCCTGACAGGCGTCTTCGTGTCGGGCTGCCTCTTCGTGGTGCTCTCGATCTCGCCCCTGCGGGAGAAGGTCCTCCGAGAGGTTCCGCCGTCGCTCCAGCACGCGGTCGCCGCCGGCGTGGGGCTGATGATCGCCCACATAGGACTCAAGAACGGCGGGGTCATCGTGATCGACCAGGCCGGCATGTACGCCCTGGGGACAATCACTTCGGGGACGGGCCTCCTGGCCGTCCTGGGCCTCTTCATCACGGGGGCGCTCCTGGCAATGAGGTTCCGCTTCGCGCTCCTCTTAGCCATAATCCTCGCCACGATAATCGGCATCCCCATGGACGTCACCCAGACCGGCGGCCTCTCCGGGGGGCTCCTTCAGCCTCCGCCCTCCATCGGCAGCGTGGCCTTCCAGTTCGACTTCTCAGTCCTGAACAACTTCGGCTTCTGGGGCGTCATCCTGACCCTCCTCTTCATGGAGGTCTTCGACGGGCTGGCGGGCTTCCTGGCCCTGTTCACGGTCATGGGCAAGAGGGACGCCGATCTCTACCGCCACAAGCTCGGCAAGGCATTCATCGCCGACTCCGTGGGCGTGGTCGTGGGATCAGCTCTGGGCGTCTCCCCCAACACCACCTACGCCGAGTCGGGCTCGGGCATAGCGGTCGGCGGACGGACGGGGCTCACGGCTCTCACGGTCGCGATCCTCTTCGCGCTTTGCCTGTTCCTCTCCACCTTCTTCCTCATGATTCCCGCCTCCGCCGTGACCCCGGCCCTGGTCACGGTGGGCCTGCTCATGACGGTGTCCCTCACCAGCCTGAACTTCAACGACATCACCGAGTCCTTCCCGGCCTTCGTCATAGTGGTCATCATCGCCTTCACGCTGAGGCTGTCCGACGGCATGGCCCTGGGCTGGATCCTGTACATCGTCATGAAGCTCATAAGCGGGAAGAGGGACCAGCTCACCATGACGGTCTGGATCGTGGGCGTCCTGTTCCTCGCCAAGGAGATCCTGGCCGGCTGACCCGGTCCCCCCCTGCCTGACGGGTCCGGAGCTCGGCCTTCGTCCAGGCTTCCGATGACCGGTCCCGGACGGGCCCTTCCCGTGTTGGCCCGGTCCTGACGCTTCTTTCCGGCCTGGCCCGGCCCTGCCGGACCCTTCCCCGATTGGACCGGCCCAGCCGGAGCCTTCCCCGATTGGACCGGCCCTGCCGGCGCCTTCACGACGTGACCCGCGCAGTCGGCAACCGTCCCTGCCCCGTGCCGGGGCATCCGGCGGACGCCTCCAGAGTCCGAACCCGCAGTCTCAGACCTTGCCGCCCTCTCCCGGGGGAGCCTCCTCCTGGCCCCGGCCGGACGATAGCGTCCGGCCGGGGCCTTTCGCTTTCAGTCCTCTCCGGCCCGGCCTGCCTGAAACTCGCCCTTCGAGCACCATTCTCGCAATTCCCTCCCCGTTCCGATGCCGAATCTCCTCCCTCCTCTGTCCTCTGTCCTCCGTCTCTCCATCTCAGTCTCTGAAATCGGTTCCGTCCATTCCGTCTCCCCGAGCATCCCTTCCAGGGTCCAAAGGGGGGCAGGGCAACGAACCCCCCTCTTACGGAGTCCGTCAGTCCGGGGCCTCCAACCGGTCAAAAGCCCCTTCCAGCGGGAGTTTCAGGAGTGGCGGGATCAAAATCTTGATTTTTTTGGGAATCGGGGTTAAAAGGTAGCTCTAGATGAGTTGCGAGGTCCTTCCGTCAACGGGACCCGGCCGGACGGAGCCTCTTCTCGCCCGGCCCGGTTACCTCCGATTTGACAGCCCTTCTGAAAAACCCAGCTTTTTTGCGTTATACTGACTTTTCCGGCGCGGCTGCCGGCCTGGCCGGCGGCCATGCCGGTCGCCCGGCCTCGGGGATCGGCGTCCCCTGTGGTATTCCCGTTCCGGGGAATCGGCCCGGACCGTTGGCGTCGGCCTGGAATCTGAGTTTCAGGAGGTCCACGGCCTGCGGGGCGCCGGTCCGGGCAGGCTCGAGGCGGGGCGGGGGCCCTTGCCGCGCGCGGGGCGGGCAGGCACGGGTTCCTTCCCGTGTGCCGCCTGGCGCAGACTGGCCAGGGCGTCTGCCACGCAGTCATGTCCTGGTACAAGTGCTGGTCGGTATCAGGTGGGGGCGGCCCCAGGATGCGGCTCGGCTGTCATCTCCGGGCACCAGTCCTGGAGCCAGTCTCGGGGGCGGTCAGGCCGGGCGCCTGCCGGCGTGCCAGTTCGACCCTCCCGTTCGGGGGGACAGCCACTTAATTTTGTGCGGGCGCGCCAGGGCGTCCGCTTCACGCCAGGCAGTCGGGGGGGGGGGCATCGGTCCCTCCGGTCACGCGCATCGGATCCCCGGAAGATCTCGCATCTCCGGCGGACATCAGGCCATGGGGGGACCCGGCCCTCCGGAAGATCAACGTTTTGCCGGCTTTCGAGGAAATCGAGGACCCCGCAATCAGGGTCCGGGAGAGGGGAGGGAGGCTTCTCGTGGCGGGGGGCGCCGCGAGGGATCTCGCAATAAGGCACATTCACGGGCGCTCGAGGCCATTCCCGGAGGGAGGTGATCTCGACCTGGTGGTCTTCGGGCTGGACCTGGAAGGGATACTCGCGGCAGCGGGCTCTCCAGTGTCGGGCGGGCCCCCGGCAAGGATCGTGTGGAGGCTCGCGGGAGACCGCGACTCCCGGAGGACCGCGCTCGTCACGTTCAGGCGCGGGGGAGTCCGCATGGAGGCCATGGCCCCCCGCTCGGATGGGCCGGTGACTGGCTCGGGCTCCTCGTCCGCGAGTGCCTTCGGCGGCCTGGAGTCCGTCCCGTTCTCGGACGGGGCGCTGGCCGGGGACGCCGGGTTCCGCGACTTCACCGTGAACGCCCTCTACTTCGATCCCCTCGAGCGGAGGTTCCTGGACCCCCTGGGCAGTGGCCTTGACGACGTGAGGAGCGGGTTCGTCAGGCCCGTGTCGCCCGGCTCGATCCCCGCCGATCCCGTGAGGATGCTCCGGGCCATGGCGCTCGTCTCCCGGAGGCCGTTCGCGGCATCCTCGCAGCTTCTCGACCAGGTCCGTGCCTCAGCCGGCATGCTGGACCGCTCGTGCCCCGAGCGATTCTGGCCGGAGTGGAGGCGGGCGGCCGAGGGGAGCTGGCCTCACCTGGGGCTCAGGTTCCTGGAGGAGAGCGGGCTCATAGCCCGCTTCCCAGAGCTGGACGTCCTGCGGGGCCTCCAGCAGTACCACACCTTCCACCCTGAAGGGAGCGTCTGGAACCACACGGTGCTGGTGGTCCAGGCGATGTCCAGGCTGCCCCTTCCGCCCTCCTCCGACAGGGCGGCCCTGGTCATGACCGCCCTCCTGCACGACGTGGGCAAGGCCCAGGCCGCCAGGGCCGCGCAGGCCGCCCCCTCCAGCGGCATGATCCTCTACCCGGACCACGCGGCCCTGGGCGCACCCGTGGCCAGGGCCTTCATGAGGAGGGTGGAGGCCCCGGACCGCACGGCCCGCGCGGTGTCCAAGCTCACGGCCAGGCACATGGACTCCGCCTTCAGGACGCTCACGCCCGGCAGGCTCAGGTGGATCGCCCGCGAGCTCGCCCCCGAGGCTGACCTCAGGGACTTCTGGGCGATATGCGCCGCCGACTGGAACGGGCGCAGCCCCTGGCCCGAGGAGTACCCCTGGAGCCTGGAGGAGTTCCTGGAGCCCGTGCGCGGGGAGGCCGGCCCCCCCGCCGATCTCGTGAACGGAAGCGAGCTCATGGCCTCCTTCGGCATACCCGAGGGCCCGGAGGTGGGCAGGCTCCTGAAGCTTGTCCGGCACGAGCACGACGAGGGCCGCGTGGACACCCGCGAGGGCGCCCTGGACTTCTTGGCGGGCCTGCTCCGCCACGAGGCGTCCGGCATCCGGGGCTTCGAACCCGCCGCCGGGGCGGCGGACGGGATCCCCGCCTGACGCTCGTCATCGCCCCGGATTGGAGCGGAGTGGAAAGGTCCGGAAAGGTCCGGAACGAGAAATGCCTCTGTCTGGATCGGCAGGCAAGGTGAGGTTGCGCCTTGCGCAAGGGCACTGCTCCTTCGGCCTCCGGGCGGCGGCGGGCTTCCGGACAAGAACATGCCAGTTTCCCGGAATCCCGGAATCCCGGAACATCAAGCATGAAATTTAATTCATTTTCATCAGCAATGTTGCGCAACATAACGTTAATGACACGTTCATCATGAACTGCCGGAGTCAAGGCCCGTGAAAGGAGCGGCATGGCGGGTGAGGTCAGTCATGAAATTCTTCAAACATTTCCATGGCAATGCAAAGACTGAGCGAGACTTGGGACTTGAGATGCACAGTCATAATCCCAACTGGAATTGTAACTGTTCAGCCTGGCCGGTGTAAACAACATAAGGCAGCGAAATATCGGCTAACTGTCAGTTTTATACTATTTGAGGATACAGCGAGCCAATGGCAGCAGTAAGGAAAAATTATTGTTCACCATTAAATTTAATTGCTGATTATAAATAATTATAAGCGTTTCATCATATTCATTCTCTTTGGAAAACTTGAGAATAATCATTGAAAATTCTGTTGGCAAATAGCACGATAAAGAAGCGAAGGGTAGACCCAGAGCCCTCAAATAATGATTTCTGGTGAACCGCCTTGAAAGTTTCGATGATGACAGCCAGGCTTGAGGTCACCTTCAGTTTGTATTACAATGCAATCAAAGCGGAACGGTCATCTCAATGCCGTCTGACGCAAGGCCCTCCTCGTCCGCTGAGACGCTGTCGTCAGATATCGCCTGCCGCTGTCCTGCCGCGCTCCTCTCCATGCGGAGCGACGGGACGCTCCCGCCGGGACACTTGCCTCTCCGGGATCCGGGGAGCTCTGTTTCCGGCATGACTGAAAAGAACACGATTCAAGCCGCCAGAAGTCCTGGCAAACGGAGGTATTTCTCATGGGGACGGCTGAAAGCCCTTCAAAACTCAGGAAATGGCCGGCCATTGCGATTTTTCCTGCGGCACTCGCTGCCGCCGCAGTCCTTGCTCCCGTTTATGCGGTAGTGTCGCTCTATATACCAAGATCCTGGCATGTCCTCAATCCCGTGTTCGTCGTATGTTACGGCATATTTGTCGGATTTTGCGCGAACAAGTTCCATAGGGCTGCGCCGGCTTTCAAGCTCTTCAAGGCGGCGTTTCTGGCACTCGCAGGTGCCTGGGTCGGTTTCGCGGTCTCATGGGCATGCTGGATCGGGCTTTTCAGCGAGTTCGGGCTGAGCTCTCCCGGCTTTTCGGCGGTCTTTGGGTTCGCGTTCGATCCGCGAGGCTGGATCGGATTCCTGACTCATCCAGGGACCGCTCTGGACGTCCTGGTGAGAGAAAACTGCCTCCTGTACGTCTGGAGGCTCCGTGCTTTTGGCGTTTGCGATTCATATGTTTTTCCAATTGCCAGCTGGGCAATCGAATTCGTCCTCTTCACGTTAGGTGTTTTTGGACGGACCACATATTCGGACTGGTAAACAAATGCTTGTCGGCACGAGACGGGGTGCCTGCAAACGTCAAGAAGAACTATGCAGTTTTAAGATTTCAAAAGGACGGATTCCAAATGCCTCCTGCCGTCTGAAAGCAGGGGAGTCACTCTCTGAATCCAGAAAGTCCCCGCTTTGGGCCGGCGTGGCCAGTCTTTGAAACTCTGGGCTCTCCATGGTTGCCTTCTTCCGGTTCACGCACGGTATTGCTGCGTGACCGGCGCAACCCAACCTGTGAAAGAATGAGGAAAATACAAATTCTTGTTCAGGAATGAAAAAATTTAATTATTATTTTATGATTAGAAATTTTATTTATTGCTTTATAATTAAGAATTAGTATTTGTTTTAAGTTGATTAAATTTTAATCCTTGATATACAACGAAATAAATTTAAATCTTATATCTTGAAATTCAAAAAATAATATTAATGTTAAACAATGGAAATAGTTTAATCCATGTTACACAAAGGAAAAATTTAAATTAATATTTAATAATAAAAATAATTTAAAATGATAATTCCTGAATGCTATATAGACATCGTCGAATTTTCATGATAGAGGCTCACCGCCTGACCTATGGATTTAGTTAGGACATGGCCTCCTGTCGGCTCCCGGCATATCCCCTGCTCGCGGCTCCCTGCCGGCCCATGCTTTTCGCAAGGACACGGTTTGCTGCCGGGCCAAGAGCTTTCGGCCCGGCATTCCCGCCGGAGACTCCCGCCCGTCTCTGAACCCGGGGCTGTCCCTACGGTCGGACCAGCCCCCGCGTCCTGAAAACGTATCCGGCCTGCCGCGCAGCCCGGACTATCCCAGGGCCGTGCCGTGCCGCCGCCTCCTCCTCGGAAAGGCCACGCGGGAGGGCCCCGCATCTAACCGCTACGGCGGCCACGGTCCTGCCGGAACGGTCGGCCATGGTCCAGCGTCCGAAACCTTCCGGCATGCCGCCGCGCCTCGCGAGCTCGTGAGCAACTGTCCAGCCCCGCGAGTCGGCGAGCTCCCAGAGCGCGGCGCCTCCGGGACATTTTGAGGGAAACCCTTCGGGGAGAGTGCCGGCCCTGGCGGCCGAGTGGGCCACGGTGCGGCCCCCCGCGTCCGCAAGCGCCCAGGCAGAGAATTCCGCTGGAAGGGTCCCGGCCTTCGCGGCGACGTGCGCGACGGTGCGTCCGTAGCGATCGGCAGTCTCCCAGCCGGCAAAGCCTGCCGGCAGGGTCCCCTTCTCTGCGGCGGCGTGCGCGACAGTGCGGCCGTCTCGGTCGGCATTCTCCCAGCCAGAGAATCCGGCTGGCAGGAGCCCCCTCTCGGCAGCGAGGCGGGCGACGCTCCGGCCCCTGCCGTCGGCGAGGGTCCAGGCGTCGAAACCTTCCGGGAGAAGGCCTGCGGTGAGGGCCCAGTGGGCGACCGTCCTGCCGTCATGGTCCCTGAGCTCCCACCGCCTGAAGTTAGCCGGGAGATGCCCCTTCATGGCCGCCAGGTGGGCGACGGTCCTTCCCAGGCCGTCGGCGAGCTCCCAGTCCGAGAAGTTCTCAGGGAGACAGCCCGCCTTCGCGGCGACGTGGACCACGGTCTGGCCCGATCCGTCAGCGAGTCCCCACAGAGCGAAATCTTCGGGAAGCGTCCTGGCACGTGCAGCCTCGTGGGCCACGGTCCAGCCTTGGGTGTCGGCGAGCTCCCACTGCCCGAAGCCTTCGGGAAGAGTCCCGGCACATGCCGCCTCGTGGGCGACCGTCCTCCCGCAGGCGTCCGCCAAGCCCCACATGCCGAACCCTTCGGGGAGACCGGCTTTCCCGGCCTGGACGTGGGCCACGGTCCGTCCTTCCGAGTCGCTCGTCTCCCACGCGTCGAAGCCGGGCGGAAGGCACCAGGCCTCCGCAGCTTCGTGGGCGACAGTCGTGCCGTCAATGTCTGCGAGCGACCAGTCGCTGAAGTCGTCCGGAAGACATCCGCCGTAAGCGGCCAGGTGGGCCACGGTCCTGCCCCGGCTGTTCGCGAGCGCCCAGTCCGAAAAGCCGGACGGGACCGTTCCGCCTAGCGCGGCCGCGTGCAGGACGGTCCCTCCGTCCCCGTCGAGCATGTCCCAGAGTCCGAAATCTTCCGGGAGCTTTCCCGCCGTGGCGGCCTCGTGGGCGACGCTCCAGCCATTGTGATCGCGGACCCTCCAGAGATCCAGGCCGGCGGGGAGCGTGCCCTTCCGGGCGGCAACATGGGCCACGGTCGTGCCGTCGCGGTCCTCCAGGTCCCACATCCCGAAGCCTTCCGGGAGATTCCCGCTTTCTGCCGCATCATGCGCCACGGAGCGTCCCTGTAAGTCACGGATCCCCCATGCGGAGAACTCCGGCGGCAGGTGGCCGTTTTCCGCCGCGACATGGGCCACGCTCTCCCATGAACCGGCACCTATCTCCCAGCGGTCGAAGCCGGGAGGGAGCGTCCCAGCCTCGGCCGCGGCATGCGCGACTGTCCGTCCGCAGCAGTCGCATATTTCCCACTCGCCGAAACTGTCAGGCAGACAGCCACCGGAGGCCGCGTCGTGGGCGACGGTGATACCGTTGCGCCTCGCGAGTTTCCAGTCGGAGAAACCCTCGGGCAGCCGCCCGCCCAGCGCGGCTGCGTGCCAAACGGTCATCCCGTCCGCGTCGGTCATGTCGAAGCGCCCGAACCCTTCCGGCAGCCAGCCGCCCCTGGCCGCGGCGTGGGCGACCGTGTATCCCGAGGCGTCCGCAGTCTCCCAGCCGTCAAACCCCGGAGGGAGGATGCCGCCCCTTGCCGCCGAGTGCCACACCGTGCGACCGGTGTCGTCGGCCAGATCCCATCTGTCGAAACCCGGCGGAAGGTGGCCGCCCTCCGCTCCGGCATGCCACACGGTGCGCCCGTGACTGTCCGCCGCGTCCCAGCGGTCGAATCCGGGAGGAAGAAGGCCCCTGGGAGCAGCCAGATGGGCGACCGTCACGCCCCCGAGCCCGATGAGCCAGCCGTCGAATCCATCCGGCAGCCGCCCTGCGGCAGCGGCTTCGTGGGCGACGCTCCAGCTCTCGGCGTCCTCGAGGGTCCACTGCGAGAAGCCTTCCGGGAGCTTTCCTGCCTTCGCCGCGGCATGCGCCGCCGTACGGCCGAAGCGGTCCCGCAGATCCCACAGGGAGAAGCCGTCTGGGAGGGTCCCCTCCCTGGCCATCCTGAAAATATCGCTTATGGTCTTTCCCTGCGGCATCGCCTTTTCGGCTCCTCCCTCGCTGGCCTGTTTCCGAAGAACGGAGATACACGGCACGGCGGGCCCCGTCCGTGACCCTGGATTCCGTCTGGGGCTTGCCTTTTTTCGGCAACCTGGTCCTTCGGCATATAGGCTGATAAATTTTAAGCGCTTCGTAACATTCGCCGACCGCTCCCCGTTTCAGCGAGTCTATCACGCTTGGGCCTGAAGCCGCAATGTGGATCGTCCGGCTTTTCCGCTCGTGGCTGCCTTTCAACGGGCAACCCTCCGAAATCTTGAGGTGATCTGGCCGAAGCCAGGTCAGATCTGAGCCGCCGCATTCCGTAGCAGGGGCCGGGGCTAATGCAGTCATTCAGTCTTATTTGTTGCATGTGCTAACCTTATAGCGGATGCATGCCCATTATCTGAATAAATTTTATGTCAAATGTTTCATGTCGCCTGACGGTTATTACGAGTTCGGTTACATGTAATAATTTTGGCTATCGTTCCAGGTGTGAGAAATCAGTGCAGGACCACAGATCTGGTATCTCTTTGCCATGACTCGCTTCCATAATGTGGGAAAAGATTTCAACATTTTCTAATATTTATCCGGAAGCGTAATAACATCACGCGTCATGTCTTGATTTTCGTAATCCTGTGAGCCGGTCAGTTGCACGGGCGTGTCAGATAAGGAACATGATCCCTCAGGGGAGGCAGTGCCGACGACTTGTGCGGCTCGCTGTTGTCTGCGGAATCCCCAACCATTGAATTCGCCCGGCTGCAACTGTCGGCGCAAGACAGCCCCATATGTCGCCCTGACCTTTCAGGCGGTCCTGAATCAACGTCGTTCATTTTGGATAAGTGTTTCATCAGTTTGGGAAAGCCGTTCCAGCTCGGACTGAATTTCTTCCAGCCGGGTAACGCTCCCGATATTTATCGACGAAAGCGTCAGACGGAAGCCCATGTCGTCTCTCTTGGCAGCGCCGGTACGGAAGAAGAAAGGTTGCTCGTCCCGGGCTCCGGGAAGGATTCCAAAGATGTGTGACCTGAAGCTTCCTCCCTTCAGCACGAAACCCCCTGCAGAGCCGTGAAGGCGGTTCCCGACAACTATCCTGTACGGATCGCCTGTCATCTCGGAGACGTTGCCCGCAGTGTCGTACAGGCCTGCAGGGTTTGGTTTCCGTCTTGCTATTATTGACGGGGCAGTAAGCACAGGAGAGTTGTGGTTGGAGAAGACGGAGTAATCATCCATACCTTCTCCTTCGAAGATGGGAAAGAAATCCAGTATGGACATTTCCTCACTGGAGACCCGGTGTCCTCCCCTGGCGGCGTACTCCCACTCGTCTTCGGTGGGCAGCCGGATCTGTCCCACAGCCCTCGGGTCATCTTTGTTGGAGGGGAGCGAGTCGGGCGAGTTTTCGAGCACCCACTCCATGAGGCTAGCGTCGAAGGACTGCGCGTCGTGCCATGAGATGCCTGTCTTGGGAAGCATTGCGGTTCTGGCGTCGAAGGGGCAAACTTTCTTCATTATGGCGTCCCATTGCGCCACTGTAACCTCATACTTTCCTATCAGGTAGAGCTGGCGGGAGTTTTTGTCCTGCAAGGCCGCTGGCATACCGGCTGCTGCCGTCGCGCGGTAGCTCTCGGGCAGATCTTCCAAGGCCAGCGCTGCTCCCACATAGGTGCAATGGCGTCTGTCGAGGGAAGTGTTTTTGCTTTCATCAAGGTTATCAGGTCCTAAATAACATGCCTCTCGGTCAGGTACCCCCTTCCAAGGATGAAGATCGGCCTGAAGGCCATGGACAGATTGCAGGGCATCGGCAGGACGAAGTCGTCGTCGGCCGGCTTCGGGTTCCATGCATCGGCAGGGGTGATCGGGTTGGTTCTGCGAATTTGTGCCGTTGCCGTATGGGTTGCGGCCAGGAACGTGACGGCAGCGGCAACGGCGGCTAACGCCAGTGTTAACGTCATCGAGAGGGATGCGGACGGATGGCTTTCGGCTTGGCAGATGTGTCTGTACGAGGGCGTTACGTGCTTGGGCGAAAGCATGGCAGTTGACCTTTCGACGGCTGTGGGAATTGGGCTCGTTGTGGCGATGCCTGGCTGGAATCGTACGAGACTCGTTTTTTATTGTTCTAACTTATGCCGTTACACAATGGGAGTCAATACCTTTTTTAGACTTTCGAGGATGTTCATGACGGGCTTCCTGTCCGGCCTCCTTCCTCCGTTTCGGCCTCCTTCCCCCGTTCCGGCCTCCTTCCCCCGTTCCGGCCTCCTTCCTCCGGCCCCGCCTCCTTCCCCCGGCCCTGGCTCCTTCCCCCGGTCCGGCCTCCTTCCCCCGGCCCTGGCTCCTTCCCCCGGTCCGGCCTCCTTCCTCCGGTCCATTCTCCTTCCTCCGTTACGGCCTCCTTCCCCCGGCCCTGGCTCCTTCCCCCGGTCCGGCCTCCTTCCCCCGGGCCGGCCTCCTTCCTCCGGTCCATTCTCCTTCCTCCGCCACTGGCTTCTTCCACCGGCCACGACTCCTCCCCCCGTTCCGGCCTCCTTCCGCCCGCCCCGCCTCCTTCCTCCGGTTCCGGCCTTCTTCCCAGTTCTGGCCTCCTTCCCCCGGCTCTGGCTCTTTCCTCCGGTCCGGCTTCTGTTCCAAGGTCTCGCCTCCTTCCCCCGGCCCTGGGTCCTTTCCCCCGCCCCGCCTCCTTCCCCCGGGTCCGGCCTCCTTCCCCCGGCCCTGGCTTCTTTCACCGGCCACGCCTCCTCTCCCCGGTCCGGCCTCCGGCCCCCGGCCCGGCCTTCTTCCCCCGGCCCGGCCTACTTCGCCCGTTCCGGCCTCCTTCCCCCGTACCGGCCTCCTTCCCCCGTACCGGCCTCCTTCCTCCGGTTCGGCCTCTGTTCCGAGGTCTCGCCTCCTTCCCCCGTTTCGGCCTCTGTTCCGAGTGCTCGCCTCCTTCCCCCGTTCCGGCCTCTGTTCCGAGTGCTCGCCTCCTTCCCCCGTTCCGGCCTCTGTTCCGAGGTATCGTCTCCTTCCCCCGTTCCGGCCTCTGTTCCGAGGTATCGTCTCCTTCCCCCGTTCCGGCCTCTGTTCCGAGGTCTCGCCTCCGTTCCCAGGTCCGGCCTCTGTTCCGAGGTATCGCCTCCGTTCCCAGGTCCGTCCTCTGTTCCGAGGTCTCGCCTCCGTTCCCAGGTCCGGCCTCTGTTCCGAGGTCTCTCCTCCGTTCCCCGTTCCGGCCTCTGTTCCGAGGTCTCGCCTCCGTTCCCAGGTCCGGCCTCTTTCACCAGGTCCTGCCTCAGTCCATGGCCCTGGCAAAGTCGGGTGGGGATACCGTCACTTGGGTGGCTGGCGGCTCATCCCGCTGCCTTAGTGTCCGGGTCGTGAATGGACACATCTTCTGGCACGGCATTTCCCTTTGCGGGACGGGGGCCGGGTGACTATAATCTAAAGGCCGTTTCACAGGCATTTTTTTTGGAAAAGGGGCTAGCGATGACCAGCGTTGCGGTGGTGGGTTCCCAGTGGGGCGACGAGGGCAAGGGGAAGGTCGTGGACCTCCTGACCGAGGGAGCCGATCTGGTTGTGAGGTTCCAGGGGGGCAATAACGCAGGGCACACCCTCGTGGTGGGGTCCGAGACCTACGCCCTGCACCTGGTGCCCTCGGGCATACTTCATCAGGGGAAGAGGGCCCTGGTCGGGAACGGCGTGGTGGTTGACCCGGACGTCCTCATTGAGGAGATGGACGCCCTCGCGGCGCGGGGGGTGGCGATCACCCCTGAGAACTTCACCGTGAGCTCC
The DNA here is from genome assembly GCA_031263525.1 of Deltaproteobacteria bacterium. Lineage (GTDB taxonomy): Bacteria > Desulfobacterota > Desulfarculia > Adiutricales > Adiutricaceae > JAIRZX01. Next base: position 37,073 of record JAISFP010000295.1, read on the forward strand.
TCCGCACACGTGATAATGCCCTACCACCGCCTGCTGGACTCGGCGAGGGAGAGCCCGCTCCCGTCGTCCTCCCCCGGGGGGCGGCTGGTCATAGGCACCACCGGGCGCGGCATAGGCCCCTGCTACGAGGACAAGGCCTCCCGCCAGGGGCTCAGGATGGGGGACCTGCTCCTTCCCGACAGGTTCCGCGAGAGGGCCCGGACGGCCATCATGGAGAAGAACGCCCTCTTCACGGGCCTCTACGGGCTCCCTGAGACGCGGCTCTCCGACCTCGAGGCCCTCCGCGAGAGATGGGCCGCGAGGCTAGCCCCGTTCATCGGCGACGCCAGGAAGATCCTCTGGGACGCCCTGGAGGAGGGGCGGAACGTCCTCTTCGAGGGGGCCCAGGGCTCCCAGCTGGACATCGACCACGGCACCTACCCCTACGTCACCAGCTCCACAACCCTGTCCGGCGGGATCTGCGGCGGGTCGGGGGCCTCCCCGGGGACCCTGGACAGGGTCCTGGGCCTGGTCAAGGCCTACACCACCCGCGTGGGCGAGGGTCCCTTCCCCACGGAGGTCTTCGGCACCCACGGGGACAGGCTCCGGGAGGCCGGCCGCGAGTACGGCACCACCACGGGCCGGCCCCGCCGCTGCGGGCACCTGGACGCCGTGGCCGTGCGCACGGCGGTGGCCCTCTCGGGGATAACCTCCCTCGCGGTGACCAAGCTGGACGTCCTGAGGGGCCTGGGCCCCCTGAAAATTGCCGAGAGCTACCTCCTGGACGGTCAGACGATCCGCCACATGCCCCCTGACATCCACGATCTCGCCCTCTGCGAGCCCGTCTACCGGGAGTACGGCGGCTTCGAGGAGGACATTTCCGGGGCCAGGTCGCTCGCCGACCTGCCGTCCGGCGCCCGGAAGTACCTGGACGGCCTGGAGGATCTCTGCGGCGCCCCGCTGGGGCTGGTCTCCGTGGGTCCGGAGCGGGGGGAGACGGTCCTCCTGGAGAAGTTCTTCTAGGCGGAAGGGCCTGGATGGCGTCCCTGCGGAGCCGTCCCGGAGGTTTCACGGAGGGGGCCGGCGTCCGTCCCGGCCTCCGGCCCGGGCGCCGTCCCGCCGGGGCATGAGCTGCCGGTTCCGAGGTCCCGGGGCCGCGGCGCCCGGCAGCCAGCCTGCCGCAGTCTCCTTCCCGCAGGATGCTGGCGTTTCGCGTCCTGGACATGCAGGAAACGTTTCCGGCAATAAGATGACGGCAGCCGCCTTGTCGCTGCAAGAGGATATTTTGCTCCATGTCCATGCAGGAAACGACATTCAGCAGTTTTTGTGTCTGGAACGTTTTCTGATCAATAATTAAATGTCACTTTTTGATCCCTTCGGGACATGACCTCTGAATTTTTGCCTGTCCGGCTCTTTTCGAATTAACTGACGGAAATTGACTTCCCAAACTTCCCGGGCCCTTGCCGGGAACGACGAACGCCTATCATCCTGCCGTCATCGTATTTCTGCCTGCCGGCGGCATTTGACTTCAGGCTCCCTGCGGGGCACGTACTTCCGCCTGCTTGATGCCTCCGTTCCCTTCCGGCCCAGGGGCCGCATCGGCCGCGAGGCTCCCCGGCCCTCCCGATTCGGCTCCCGGCTTCCCGCCGTCCTTCCGGAACCGGCTCCCGGTTCCCCCGGCCTCTGGATCCGGTTCCCGGTTCCCGGTTCCCCCGGCCTCTGGATCCGGTTCCCGGTTCCCGGTTCCCCCGGCTTCCGGCTCCTCCCGGCCCTCCGGATCCGGCTCCCGGCTCCTCCCGGCCCTCCGGGTGCCCGGCCGCCACGTGCCGCCCCAGGCCCGGGCGACAGGCATTCCTCCCCGGTCCCGCCGCCAGACACGGCCCGGCCGGGCCCGCCCAGGCCCCCCCTCGGGGCCGCATCCCGCTCGGAGGCCCCTACGCATGGACGAGAAGCGCTTCGACGAGCTGGAGGCAAAGCTCGAGATTTACAAGAGCACGCTGACGGAGATCTACGAGCGCTACGACCAGAAGCTGGAGGAGCTGAGCCTGGTGAGAAGGCTCGGGGACGCGCTCCGCACGACCCTGTCCGTGGAGAGCCTGGCCTCGAGCCTCATGAACGCCGTGGCCCACGAGATCATAGTGGACCGCCTGGCGCTCCTCTTAAAGGATCCCTCCGAGGGCGGCGCTGACGGCTGGGCGAGCCTGAGGCTCAGGGCGGCGTACTGGACCGACACGGAGGAGTTCAGGTTCTACGAGGGCCCGGACGCCCCGCCGTGGCCCATGGACCCGCTGGCCGATCCGGACAGCGGGCTCCCGAGGCTCGCGAACCTGCCCGAGGCCCCGGCCGCCGCCGACCCCCTGGGCCGCGAGGGCGAGGGGCCCAGGGCCCTGGTGCTGGCGCCCTTCCTCGTGCGGCACAGGTTCCTGGGGGTCATGGTGCTCTCGCGCTCCGCCGGGCACCCCTTCTCCGCGGAGAACGGGCACATGCTCTCCATCATGGCCGACCAGGCGAGCGCCGCGCTCAACAACGTCCAGCTCTTCGACGACCTCTCCTCTGCCAACGCCAAGCTCATAGAGAGCGAGAGGCGGGCCAGGGAGAGCTCGAGCTACCTGGAGAGGCTCCTCGAGACGGCGAACGACGCCATCCTCACCATCGACGGGAGGGGGCTCGTGACCTACGCCAACCGCAAGACCGGCCAGTGGGGCTGGACCAAGCCGGACCTCCTGGGCCACGACTTCAGGAGGCTCCTCGAGGACTCCCCGGCTCTCTCCGACTGGCGGCCCGGGGCCCCGCCCCCGGCGGACAGGACCTACGAGGCGGTGCTCCTGAACGCCGCGGGCGAGCGCAGGACCGTCATGATCTCGACCTCGAGCGCCGGGGACCCCGGCGGCGGGGGCACGGAGAGCTGGATGCTCATGGTGAGCGACCTGACGGAGCGCAGACAGCTGGAGCGCCAGCTCCTCCATTCGGAAAAGCTCGCGTCCATCGGCATCCTCGCCGCGGTGGTCGCCCACGAGGTCGGCAACCCCCTCTCCACCATCTCGGGCTACGCCCAGATCCTGGGTTCCGGGGTCGAGGACGAGGCCGAGAGGAGCGAGTACATCCAGGCGATTCTCACCCAGACCGGGCGGATACAGAAGATCCTGAAGGAGCTCCTGGACTACTCCCGGCCGAGCAGGGGCGTCTCGGAGACCCTGGACCTCGCCGAGCACGTGCCAAGGATCATGGGCATGCTGGAGGCCCAGAGGGTGTTCTCCCGCATCAGGGTGGAGTACCTGCTCGACCCGGGCCGGGCCCCGCATCTCGTGGCCATGGACAGGGACCACCTGGCCCAGGTGGTGGTCATTGTCGCCATGAACGCGGCCCAGGCCATGTCAGGCCAGGAGGATCCGCAGCCGCGGTTCACTGTGGCGCTCTCGCGCGAGCCCGGCAAGGTGGTGATGGCGCTCTCCGACAACGGGCCGGGCATGCCGCCCGGCGTCATGCGCCGGGTCTACGACCCCTTCTTCACCACCAAGGGTCCGGGGCAGGGCACGGGGCTGGGCCTCGCCATCTGCCAGCGCATAGTGGACTCGTACCGCGGGAGCATCGAGCTCGTGACCGCGCCGGGCCGCGGCGCGAGCTTCGCCATAAGCTTCCCCGAGGCCGGAGGTCAGTGATGCCGCTCCCCGAACCGCACGTGCTCATAGTCGACGACGAGGAGCACATCCGCCGCATCATGAGCATCATGCTCGGCAAGCGCGGCTACCGCTGCAGCGTCGCGTCCGGCGGCGAGGAGGCCCTCCGCACGGTGGAGCGGGAGGGCGTGGACGCGGTCTTCACCGACCTCATGATGCCCGGCATGGACGGCCTCGAGCTCCTCAGGAGGCTCAAGGCCATCGACCCGGACATAGTGGTCGTGGTGGTGACGGCCTTCGCCACCATGGAGACCGCCATCGAGGCCATGAAGGCCGGCGCCTACGACTACATCTCGAAGCCCTTCAACGACGACGAGATGGCGCTCGTGCTGGCGAAGGCCCTGGAGCGGCGGAGGCTCATAGACGAGAACAGGCGGCTCAGGAAGGAGATAGGCGAGCGGTCGGACTCCGCGAGCTTCCTGGGGGACAGCACGGCCATGCGCCGGGTCTTCGGCATGATAGCCAAGGTGGCCGAGGGCAAGTCGACGGTGCTCATCACCGGGGAGTCGGGCACTGGCAAGGAGCTCGCGGCCCGGAGCATCCACATGAACGGGCCCCGCCGGGACCGCCCCTTCGTGGCCGTGAACTGCGGGGCGATACCCGCGAACCTCATGGAGAGCGAGTTCTTCGGGCACGCCAGGGGGTCGTTCACCGGGGCAGACCGCGCGAAGGTGGGGCTGGTCTCGGAGTCGGACGGCGGCACCCTCTTCCTGGACGAGATTTCCGAGCTCCCCCTCGAGATGCAGGCGAAGTTCCTGAGGGTCCTCCAGGAGGAGGAGTTCCGCCGCGTGGGCGAGAACGCGGTCCGGAAGGTGGACCTGAGGGTGCTCGCCGCAACCAACAGGTCCCTTCCCGCGGAGGTGAGGGAGGGCCGCTTCCGCGAGGACCTCTTCTTCCGCCTGAACGTCATCCGCATAGAGATGCCCCCCCTGCGCGACCGCCGCGAGGACATCCCCGCGCTGGCACTCCATTTCCTGGACGAGGCCGTGAGGCGCAACGGGCTCCAGCCCAAGAGGCTCACCGCCGCCGCCATGAAGCTCCTTGCCGAGCAGCCGTTCCCCGGCAACGTCCGGGCGCTCCGGAACGTGCTGGAGCAGGCCGCCGTCATGAGCGACGGCAAGCACATAGGCCCGGACGATCTCGTCTTCACGGGCATGGCCGAGGGCACGGAGGCGGCCTCCGCGCCCGACATTCCTGGCACAGTCGTCCGGCTCCCCCCCGAGATGACCGACCTCAAGCAGGCCGTGCGGATTGTCACCTCCGAGACGGAACGGGTGATAATATCAAGGGCGCTTGAATCCGTGGGCGGGAACCGCACCAGGGCGGCCGCGCTCCTGGGGCTCTCCAGGAGGGCCCTCATCACCAAGATCCAGCTCTACGGCCTCTAGGCCCGGGGGGAGGCCGGCCCCGCCTGCCATGCCGTCTCCTGCGGGCCCCGTCCAGCCAGTCCTGCCCGGCAAACTGGCACCGTCCTTTCCGGCCTCCAGCCCGTCCCTTCCTGCCTTCAGCCCGTCCTTTCCTGCCTTCAGAAAGAGGAGTTCCCCGGTCGGGCCCGACCGCCCGGCTTCCCCGTCCGGCCGTCATGCAAGTCTTCCCGGCCTCAGGGACGGACGGACGGACAGCCGGCCGTCTCCCGCAGGACCCGTCCTTCCGGCCTCCGGGAAGAAATGATCCCCGGCCGGATCCGGCCCGGACTTCCCGTCAGGCCGCCATGCAAGTCCGCCCGGCCTCCGGGAATGGCGGACAGCCTCCCTCCTCCCGCAGGCCCCGTCCTTCCGGCCTCCAGGAAGACCGTCCTTCCGGCCTGCAGGAAGAAGCGAACCCCGGCCCGGCCGGGCCGGGCCTTCCCGAGGGCCCCGGCCACGAAGACTGCTCATCCGCCTCAGACCCCCCTGCCGAGGGACGGGTCTGGCGCCGCCGGTTCCCGCCCCCTCCAGGCAATCCTCTCCTGCCGGCCTCCGGGCTTCCGGACGGCCCTCCTCACCCTTGACCGCCTCAGACTTCCGGCACCCGGTCCGAACGGCGGCCCCGGGGCGGCGGCCCTCCGGGCGGCCCGCTCCTGCCGGCCTACGGGCCTCGGAGCTCCGAACCTCCGGACCGAACGGACGGCAGGCCCCTGCCCCTGGAACCTCCGGCGTCCTGGAGCCCCCCCGGCCGGGGCCCGCGAACCGGTTCCGGCCGGAGGCAGGGTCCTGAACACTTTTCGACCTGCGGGCCCCGATGCGCTAGAATGAATTGTCAGTCCGCCCAGTCCGCCGCCGGTGTTCCGGGGCCGTCCCGGACCCCGCGACAGCGAATGCCCGCCCGGCGGCCGTCCGCGGACCCGGGCGGGGGGGCGGCCTCCCGGCCCGCCCGTGCGGTGGGGCGTCCTGCAATCGATCAGCCGGCCTGGCCGGCGCCTGCCCCGCCGGCCCGTGCCGGTGCCCCAGGAGGGCGAGCATGTTCTCAAGAATAAAGGCCAGGACCGACCCCCGCCGCCTGGGCTACACTTACTGCCGCTGGGACTTCGGCCTGGGCCTCGCTCAGAGGCTGGCAGAGCTCGGGTTCCTCGCCTGCCTGCTCACGTTCCTGGCGGAGGACATCTGGGGCGTAGGCGGGCTGCTCCTCCCCGGGGTGGCGGGCCACGTCCTGGCGGCCCTCCTCATGATGGGGGCCTTCGCGCTCGCCCGGCTTCCCGTGGGGCTCGCGAGGATCCAGCTGGACCACGCCTTCGGCCTGGACACCCGGCCCTTCCGGGCGAGGGCGGCCTCCTTCCTGGCCCGTCTCGCGGTGCTGGTGCCCGCCGGCGCGGCGGGGACCCTCGCCCTCTATGCCGCGCTCCCCGTCCTGGGGCCCCTTGCCTGGGGAGGGGCCTACCTGGCGCTGGTGTGGCTGGCGCTCGCCCTGTGGCTCATGCTGCCCAGGGTGTTCATCCTCTCCGAGAAGCGGCTCAGGAGCCCCCTGGAGGGCGAGCTGCCTCCCGGCACGGAGAAGTACCTTACGCTCCTGTCCTCGGGGCAGGTGAAGATTTCCCTGGACGACGTCCTCGTCTCCACGTCCTTCTACCCCGGCCTCCCAGCGCCCTTCACCATGTCCGGCAAGATCCTGGTCCCGGAGAGGGCCCTGCGCGGCTTCCCCCCCAAGGCCCTGGAGGTGCGCGTCGCGGCGGCGGCGCTGTGCCGGGTGGTGTCGTCCGGGAGGAGCATAACGCTCCTGCGCTTCTTCAGCATGGCCCTGGCCGTTCCGGCCTCGCTCATACTCCTGAATTCCGTGGGCATCCTCTTCGGGTACCCCATAGTGGCGAGGCCGGGCGTCATAGCGCTCGTCTGGGCGGGCGTCTGGGCTTCCTTCTGGTTCTCCGAGTTCGCGGCCCTCTACGTGGAGCGCTCCGTCTCCGCAAGGGTCTCGGCCACAGTGGCCGCCGTTACCCTTGACGCCAGGAGCCTTTTCGAGAGCGTGGAGCTATCCGCCCGCGGGAACCTCGACCCGGGCTTCCAGACGCCGTTTCTGGACCTGTTCCGGCCCCGCCAGAACCCGGTCTCCCAGTTCGAGTCCATCAAGAAGTCCATCCAGGAGATGGTGGACGCCGCGTCCAAGCGCAGGGCCATCGCCTCCGCAGGCAAGGGCGAGGCTGCGGGGGACGTCGGGAAGCCCGATGCCGGGGAGATGCCCGAGTCTGGCGGGACGGCCTCCCCCGGGTCCGGGAAGGCATCCTGGGGGACCGCCGCAGGGCCCGCCGGCGACGCGGGAGGGAAAGCCTCCGCCGGCGGAAACGGGTCCGGGAGCGTGCAGTCCGTCCGCGGTTCGGAGGGGGGCGGCCCAACGGGAGGGCACGGAGGCGCGGGAGCCGCCGCCGCCCCGGACGGCCTGGAGACGGGCGGGGACGGCACGGAGGGTCCGGGCAAGAACGGCTACAACTGAGACTGCGCGGCCGGAGGCCCGAGAGTCTCCTGCGGATTTTCCCGCGAGATTGCCCGGCTCCTCCCGCGAGTCTCCCGCGAGTCTCCCGCGAGTCTCCCGCGGCTCCTCCCGCGAGTCTCCCGCGGCTCCTCCCGCGAGTCTCCCGCGGCTCCTCCCGCGAGTCTCCCGCGGCTCTGAAGGATCTTGCGATGCGACGCTTCTGGCGACGCCGTTCGTCACCTTCGCCAAGCCGTTTAGCTTTCCGCGCCCGCCGCCCGTGGCCTCGGTGATTTTTTTAAAGGACGGTGTCTTCCGCCTCCAGGAAGCCAGGAGTCGGGGGCGGACGTCGGCCGCCTTACGGCCCCGTGCGCAGGCGGACAGCAGGGCCGCGTTCTCCCGGACTCCGGGTTTCCGGCGATGGAGTTCGCTGTTCATGCTGACTCCAATTGGCAGTTGGGAGTTGTTTGACATTCTCCAGAAAATGGGTAATTGTTCGACATTTTTCAGGAAGAAGCTCAGGATCCGGCAGGACAGGCGACAAGCGTTCTGGCGGGCACCCGTGTCGAGTGGACAGGCATGTCCTGTTCGTTCAGGCAACAAAAAACTGGTGGATGGATGATCTGCGTTCCACCTGGTGCCGGGAGCTGTGAGGCATGCCGCCTGGCCTTTCCCTGGCACCAGGCGTTGCGTGCCTGGCGTCCTGCCGCCTCACGGGCACCTGGGAACAAGCAGGTCTGAGCCTCCCGGACGCCGGGCACACGGGAACTGCCGGACCGCGCCTCCCGGACGCCGGGCACACGGAAACTGGCGGACCGCGCCTCCCGGACGCCGGGCACACGGAAACTGGCGGACCGCGCCTCCCGGACGCCGGGCACACGGAAACTGACGGACCGCGCCT